>JAJSZB010000555.1:0-3232 GCA_050613715.1 Streptomyces sp. IBSBF 3018 | reverse complement strand
AGCCCCCACCCCACGCCTGACGCCCGCCGCCGCCCGGTGGAGTCCCTCCGTCTGTCAGGTGGTTTCACCCGGCGACGGCGTTGGACGGTTCGTCCAGCCAGGGAGTCTGCCGGTCCGCGGTCACCGTGAGGCCGAACCGCTCGAACCCGGGACGGCCCTGCTCCTGCCACCACTGAAACGCCGACTCGACCTCGTCCCAGAGCCGGCGCCGCCCGCACTGGTGGACGGTGGCCCTGCCGCCGCCGTCGCGGAAGACGACCACGGCCCACGATCGGTCGGTGAGGCCGTAGAACCACACCGGCCGTCGTCCGCCCTGTGGGCGGTCCGGAACATGCGTGCAGTCGGGCACTTTCAGGCCGATGACAAACGCCTCCACGCCCAGGTTACCGGTCAGGAATTGCGACTCCGTGACGGTCGTCGTGGACTTGTGCACGTCGTCCGCGCCGGGCGCCGAGACATAGTCGGCGTGCTGTGGCCGGGTGAGGCGCTGGGAGCGCAGGCGCATGAAGTTCACCGGTCGGGTGAAGCGCCCTCCCGCGCTCATGCTGTCCTCGGCCACCACCAGTCGCAGGACGGCCTCGGTGTAGGCGTAGTACGTGCCCCAGGGGACGACGACGATCCCGCCCGGGACGGTCTGCCGTACCCAGGCGAAGAGCCCGGACCGCAGACCGCAGGTGGCGATCACCCGGTCGTACGGAGCGCCCGGCGGGTGCCCGGCCAGCCCGTCTCCGGTGACCACCGTCGCCGCGCCGAACCCGGCACGCCGCAGGGACCGCCGGGCCCGCGCGGCCACGTGAGGATCCACTTCCACCGAGACGACGTTCTCCGCGCCCACGCGGTGTGCCAGCAGGGCGGCGTTCCACCCGGTGCCGGTTCCGATCTCCAACGCCCGCTGGCCGGGGCGCACATCGAGGTCGGCGAGCATCGAGAAGACGACGCTGGGCATGGACGACGACGAAGTGAAGACCTTCCCGGGCTCGGCTCCGACGTGTTTCCCGTCGTCCCACTGAGTCACGATCGGTATGTCGGAGGCGGCGTACCCGTACCAGGCCGCCCGGTCCTCGGCTTTGTGCACCGCGAGCGCGCGGCCGCTCGCCGCGTCATACGGCCACACCATGTCGGGCAGGAAGTCCGTTCGGGGCACGGCTGCGAATGCCGAAGCCCACTCCGAGGCCATGAACCCCTCGTCGAGCAGAAATCGTCCCAACTCCCCATGGCCGGGGCGGTCCTTCCTGCCACCACTCCCGCCGTTCACTTGCGGTGCTTCCCATCGCCCTCGGGACTGCCTCCGTCCGGGCTCGGCTCGGGCGGGGTCCACGGAGTGCCCGGGAGGTTGTCGTCGCCATCGTCCCCACCGTCGGCTGAGCGCAAAGCGAACGGGTCCATTCGTATCTCCTCTGCTTCGGATTCGGCATGTTCTCGGTGCTGACATGTTTTCCCGAAACCGATGGGGCGAGACGCGGTATGCACGTCCTCGCATAAAGATCACCGTCGGCAGTGCTCGGCCCAACTCGCCAAGAGCGTTCTGGCCTTCACGCCGAAGAACGCGTGCTCCTCGTAAGCAGCGAAGCGCCGGATCAGCGCCTGTACGTCCCGACTGTCACGGAACACGATGGCGCCAAGGTCCAACTCGGCGGTGGCCAACGTCTCGTCGTAGACCGTGAACGTGTTCAGCGCCCCAGACGTGAAACGAACTCCTGTGGGGATCACCCCGAGGCGGATGTTCGGCTGGTGGGTGAACGATGCAAGCCGGTCGATCTGCATGGCCAGTTCGGCGGGCGCCACGAGTGGGTACCTGACGGCTTGTTCGGTCAGCAGGAACGTAAACCGTTTGGACCTGTCGAACAGGACCTTCTGCCTGTCCAGCTTCATCGCAGCGGCTTTGGCCTGCTGCTCCGGGGGTGCCTGGGCCAGACTGGCACGAACGTACTCGGGGGTGGCCAGTAGCCCTGTGATCATGGAGAGAAGGAAGTATCGGAACGTCGTGGTCGATGCTTCAAGACCGGCCAGTTGAAGCTGCTTTTTGTCGAGTCCTTTTCTTCGGAGAGTCCTCCCACCCTGCCATTCCGTCTGTGTGATCCGGGCCATGGCCATCACTTCGGCGGCAATGTCGGGGGAGGCGTTGAGCCCCCGGAGGAGTTGCTCGACGTCCACGAGCGATGGCCGTCCCTTGTTGCCCTCGATTCGGCTGATCTTGGACTGCGACATGTTGCAACGCGCGGCAAGCCGGGCTCCCGAGAGCCCGGCTTGCGTGCGGAGATGTTTGAGCGCAGCCGCGAGTTCGCGTCCTGATCGGTCCAGTTCGTCAGGCTCGATGGCCACCGTTGGCGTACTCCCTGAACGGTACGGATTCCGCGAGCGCGATCCGCTGGTACTCGACGTAGGGCGCTGGATCACCGTCGTACGTCTCCCGGCTGATCTGCGTACCGTCCGCCTCGTAGTTCATGAGGACGACCTCTGACCGGTCGAAGAGCCAGAAGTCCGGTACGCCTTCCAGCGGGTTGGGCCGGCCGGTGATGTCAAGGATGCGGATGTCGTCCCCGGCCCGCGAGTGTACGTCGTAGTACATGAACTCGAACCGGAGGTAGTCCGTGAGCGGCCGAGTGACCACGTGGACCCGGCCCTTGGACTTCCCCTCCGCTTTCAGCTTTCGCAGGCTCTCGGTGTAGCCGGAAGAATAGGTCCGGGGGTCGATTCGCCGACCGGCCAAGAAGTCACGGATGTCACCGTCTTCGCCGGGAACCTTGTACACGGGAAGGGTCTCGAGCCGCCATGCCTCGCGGGTGAAGTTCTGAACCCTGGCTGTCCATGCCTCACCATCCAAGAGCACGGAACGCCTCCCTCAGGGTCTCTTCGGGAATCTCGACGAGCCCTTCGCCGTCCGGCGCGTTGAATGCCTTGGACACTTCCCCCTGTACCACGAAGGAGCCTGACGTGGTGCGATAGACGTTCGGACAGTCGTCGTTGTTGCAGTTCCCGTTCCCGTTCCCGGTGAGTCGGGTGAGATTCCCACGAGTCATGGCCACGTTCCCCCTGGTGCGGTCCTCTACGAGCCGGTCATGACGACACTACGGGCGGCACCGATGGACCGTCCATGCGTCACTGCGGCTATGCGCGTCATTGCATAAAGACCCAGCGGGGGGCGGGGGCGGGTGGGTTTGGGGGGGCGGGGGGGGGCCGCCCGGGACGCCGCAGGCCGGCACAGGAGGGAGCAGGGGCATGAGCGTACGCC
>JAJSZB010000554.1:0-3261 GCA_050613715.1 Streptomyces sp. IBSBF 3018 | reverse complement strand
CGCCCACCCCGCACCCCGCACCCCGGAGGTATGTGTCATGTCCGAGTCGTCCCCGTCGCCCGAGAGCGCCGAGCCCGGCGGGCAGGAGCCGGCGGAGCCGCAGCTGCCGCAGCGCGGCTCCGGCCGGCGCCGCCTGCCGTGGATCGTGTCGGGCGCGGTGGTGGCCGTCGCCGCCGTCGTGGTCGCCCTCGTCCTGTCGCTCGGCGGCGGCTCCGACGGATCGAAGACCGTGCGGATAGGCGTCGTCGACGCCTCCCAGCCGTACTGGAAGACCTACGCGAAGCTCGCGAAGGACCGGCTGGGCATCACCGTGAAGTTCGTCAACTTCAACGACTACAGCCAGCCCAACCCGGCGCTGAAGGAGAAGCAGCTGGACCTCAACGAGTTCCAGCACATCCAGTACCTGGCGAACTACAACGTCACCGCGCACGACGACCTCCAGCCGATCGGCGCCACCGCGGTCTACCCGCTGCCGCTGTACTCGCTGAAGTACGCCTCCCCGGACGCGCTGCCCGACGGCGCCGAGGTCGCGATCCCCAACGACGCCATCAACGAGGCCCGCGGTCTGCTGGTGCTCCAGGCGGCCGGGCGGCTCACCCTGAAGGACGGCGGCTCCGCGTTCTCCACCACCGCCGACATCGTGACGCACACGGTCGACGTGACCACGCTGGACGCCTCGCAGACCGCGGGAGCGCTGCAGAACGGTTCGGTGGCCGCCGCCATCGTCAACAACAACTACGCCACCAGCGCCAAGCTCCCCACCTCGAAGGCGATCTTCCAGGACGACCCGGCGGGCGCCAGTGCCGCGCCCTACGTGAACATCTTCACCGCGCGCAAGGCCGACGTGCACGACCCGACCTACCTCAAGCTCGCCGCCCTCTACCACGACCCGTCCGTGGAGAAGGGCGTCCAGCAGGCCAACGGCGGCACGGCCGTCTTCCGCAGCACCGGCGCGCAGCAGCTCCAGGCCGAGCTGGCCACCGTCGAGCAGCAGGCGCGGGCGGCGAAGAAGTAGCCGCCGCGCGCATCCTGCGGCGCAGACCGCCCGCGACCCAGCGACCCCGACGAGGAGCCGATGTCCGCCCAGAGCAAGCCCGCGCCGAGCCCGCCCCCGGCACCGCCGTCGCAGGCGCACGTGCGCTTCGAGCACGTCGGCAAGACCTTCCCCGGCCGGGGCCGCCGGGCCGCGCCGCACGTGGCGCTCGACGACGTCAGCCTGGAGATACGCCGCGGCGAGGTGTTCGGCGTGATCGGCCACTCGGGCGCCGGCAAGAGCACCCTGGTGCGGCTGATCAACGGCCTGGAGACGCCGACCACCGGCCGGGTGCACGTCGGCCCGCACGAGCTGACCGCGCTCGGCGAGCGCGGCCGCCGCGAGGTGCGGCGCGACATCGGCATGGTCTTCCAGCAGTTCAACCTGTTCCGGTCCCGCACGGTCGCCGGCAACGTCGCCTACCCGCTGAAGGTCGCGGGCGTGCGGCAGCCCGAGCGGGACCGCCGGGTGGCCCGGCTGCTGGACTTCGTCGGGCTGCTCGACCGCGCCCACGACCATCCGGAGCGGCTGTCCGGCGGCCAGAAGCAGCGGGTCGGGATCGCCCGCGCCTTGGCCACCGAGCCGTCGCTGCTGCTCGCCGACGAGGCCACCAGCGCACTCGACCCGGAGACCACCGCCGAGGTGCTCGCGCTGCTGCGCCAGGTCAACCGCGACCTCGGGGTGACCGTCGTGATCATCACCCACGAGCTGGACGTGATCCGCTCGGTCGCCGACCGGGTCGCGGTGCTGGACTCCGGCCGGGTGGCCGAGACCGGCAGCGCCTACGACGTCTTCGCCCGGTCGCGCACCGAGGCCGCGGCGCGCTTCGTCCGCACCACGCTGCGCGACCGGCCGTCGCCCGAGACGCTCGCCCGGCTGCGCGCCCGCCACCCCGGGCGGCTGATCACCGTGCGGGTGCGCGACGAGGGCGGCTTCCAGACCCGGCTGGCCCGCACCTTCCTGGACCACCGGGTGGCCGCGGACATCGTCTTCGGCGGCATAAGCGAGCTGCAGGAGCGGCCGGTGGGCAGCCTGACCTTCGCACTCACCGGCCCGGACGGCGCCGTGGACGCCGCGCTCGCGGCGCTGCGCGCCGACGGCGTCGACCTGGTCGAGGAGGAGTCCTGAGATGCACGAGTTCGTCACCAACCTGCCGGTCTACCGCGAGGCGATCCGGCAGACCTTCTTCATCGTCGGCATCTCGCTCGCGGCCGGCGGCGTGCTGGGCCTGGCCCTCGGACTGGTGCTGTACGCCACCCGGCCGGGCAACCTGCTCGGCAACCGGGCGGTGTTCGTCGCCGTCAACATCCTGGTCAACGTGGTCCGGCCGGTCCCGTTCGTCATCTTCATCACCGCGATCCAGCCGCTGATGCTGCACACCATCGGCACCACGATCGGCACCGACGCGGTCACCTTCGCGCTGTCGCTGTCCGCGGCGTTCGCGATCAGCCGGATCGTCGAGCAGAACCTGCTCACCGTCGACCCCGGCGTGGTGGAGGCAGCCCGCGCGACCGGCGCGCGGCCGGTGGGCATCCTGGTCACGGTGCTGATCCCGGAGGCGCTCGGCCCGCTGGTCCTCGGCTACACCTTCATCTTCGTCGCGGTGGTCGACATGTCCGCGCAGGCCGGCCTGTTCGGCGGCGGGGGCCTCGGCGACTTCGCGATCACCTACGGCTCGCAGCGCTACAACTGGCCGGTCGTCTACATCACCGTCGCCACGATCGTCGTCATCGTGCAGGCCGGGCAGTTCCTCGGCAACTGGCTGGCCCGGCTGGCACTGCGCCGGTGACCGGCGAAGGCGCCGACAGCGGCCATGGCGACCACGACAGCGGTGACGGCGGCGACAGTGGTGAAAGCCGCGGCGACAAAGGTCACTTCGGGACGGCATTGTGCGCGACCGGGCGGCGGAGTTACGGTGAGGCGCAGGTCATGAGTGTGCCTGAGCACGGTCCTGGCGGCGCGAGCCGGGCGGACCGGACGACACGAGGGGGAGGGGACGCCGTGCACGACACCGCCGAACGCCCGCTTCCCGCCCCCGCGTTGTTCTCCCGGCGGCGGCACATCGACTTCCGCCGCGTCGCCGGCGCCCTGTGTCCGGGCCGCTGAGAGCCACGTCGCACCGCGCCCGTACGTCCGGCATCCCGCCGCACCGCGCCCGCACGCCCGGCACCCCGCCACTCCCCGGCAGCTGAAGCCGGGACCGGCCGCGCGCCCGCTCTCCCCCCGCC
>JAJSZB010000553.1:0-3287 GCA_050613715.1 Streptomyces sp. IBSBF 3018 | reverse complement strand
CCCCGATCCGTCCGCCCCGCCATCCCCAGGACGCACCACCGCAACACCGCCGACGTATCGCAGCGTGTGCCGACGTACGCCGAATTGTGTCGGCACGTCCACGCATCGGCCGTACGCCGGGGTCAGCACCGGACAACCCGCCGCCGACAGCGCCGCGGCCAAAGAGGCGTAGAAACCCAGCAGCCGATCCGGATGACAGGTCCCGAAGAGGACCGGCGCGCGGTCGTGCGCCGCCCGCTCCAACCGCTCCGCGAACGCATCCAACGCCGCCAGCGTGCAGTCAGGATCGATCGTGTCCTGCCCGGTCCGCAAACCCGGGTCGGGCGACACCCCGCAGCGCTCGGCCATCAGGTCCAGCAACTGCGCCGCGTCCCACCGCCCCTCCGGATCCAGGCCCAGCGTCAGCCGCGGATCGCGCTGCGCGAACAGGGCGTAGCTGCGCAGGCTCTTCTCCCGCGGCGTCGCGACCCGGCCCGCAAGCCCCGCCGCCACCAGATGCGCGCGCAGCGCGCCGACACTCACCACGCGCCGATCGTCCCCACCGCCGGCGCGGCGCGGAGCGCGAACCCCGCAAACACACCCCGACCGGGTGAAGCGCCACCCCCACAACGGGGGTGGCGAAGGGTGGCGAACCCCGCCGCCCCTACGGCAGCAGCCCGTGCAACGGGAACGCCGCCCGCCGCGTCGCGATCACCGCCTGGTCCAGCCGGTCCGCGGGGTCGTACCCGGCGTCCTCGAACGACTCCCAGACCGCCGGCCGCCCGTCGGTCATCCGCAGCGGCGCCACCGCCCGCGTCCGCGCGTACACCTCCGCACGCCACTCCTCCGGCACCGCCGCCTCCGGCGCCACCGGCGCCCCTGCCGCGATCGCCACCAGATGCGTCCAGGTCCGCGGCACCACGTCCGTCACCGCGTACCCCCCGCCGCCCAGCGCCACCCACCGGCCCCCCGCGTGCTCGTGCGCCAGCGCGTGCACCGCCTCGGCCACCGCCCGCTGCGCGTCCAGCGACACCGCCAGATGCGCCAGCGGGTCCTCCACGTGCGTGTCCGCGCCGTGCTGCGACACCACCACCTGCGGCCGGAACGCCGCCACCAGCTCCGGCACCACCGCGTGGAACGCCCGCAGCCACCCGCCGTCACCCGTGCCGGCCGGCAGCGCCACGTTCACCGCGCCGCCCTCCGCCCCCGGCCCACCGGTCTCCTCCGGCCACCCCGTCTGCGGAAAAAGCGTCCGCGGATGCTCGTGCAGCGAGATCGTCAGCACCCGCGGATCGTCCCAGAACGCCGCCTGCACCCCGTCCCCGTGGTGCACGTCCACATCCACGTACACCACCCGCCGCGCGCCCAGCTCCAGCAGTCTGGCCACCGCGAGCGCCGCGTCGTTGTACACGCAGAACCCCGACGCCGCCGCGGCCATCGCATGGTGCAGCCCGCCCGCGAAGTTCACCGCGTGCAGCACGTCACCGCGCCACACCGCCTCCGCCGCCCCCACCGACTGCCCCGCGATCAGCGCCGACGCCTCGTGCATCCCCGCGAACGCCGGATTGTCCTCGGTGCCGATCCCGAAGTCGCCGGCCGCGCCCCGCGGGTCCGCGCCCGCCCGCCGCACCGCGGCCACGTACTCCGGCCGGTGCACCAGCTCCAGCGTCGAGTCCCCGGCGGCCGGCGCCGCCACCACCGTCAGCGCCGCGTCAAGACCGAACGCCCTCACCAGGCTCCTGGTCAGCCCCAGCCGCACCGGGTCCATCGGATGCCCGGGGCCGAAGTCGTACCGCCCCACCTGCTCGTCCCACATCAACTGCGCGCGGCCGCTCATGGCCGACACCGTACCCGGCGCCGCCCGGCGCGAAAGACCGCGCGTACCGCAGCGTCGCCGCCACCAGCACCATCGGCACGAGCATCGCCCCCCGGTACGACCAGGCGTCCCCCAGCGCGCCCACCAGCGGCGACCCCACCAGGAAGCCCACGTAGTTGAAGATGTTCAGCCGGGCGATCGCCGAGTCCGACGCGTCGGGGAACATCCGCCCGGCCGCCGCGAACGTCTGCGGCACGATCACGCACAGCCCGAGCCCCAGCAGCGTGAACCCGAGCATCCCCACCCACGGCCCCGGCGCCACCGCCACCACCGCGAACCCGGCCACCGCCACGACCGTCCCCAGCCGCACCACCGCCGCGGCCCCGAACCGCCGCACCCCGAAGTCCCCCACCGACCGGCCGATCAGCGTCGTCACCATGTACACCGCGTACGGCACCGTCGACAGCTGGTCCGAGCTGTGCAGGGTGTCCTGGAGGTACTTCGCCGACCAGTTGGAGACCGTCGAGTCACCGATGTACGCGAACGCCATCACCAGGCACAGCGGCAGCAGCCACCGCATCACCACCTGGCCCTGCGGCTCGCCCGCCACCGCCTTCCCCGGCTGGTCGCGGTACCACCGGCTCGCCGCCAGCGTCAGCGGGACCAGCACCAGCGCCGCCGGCCCGTACAGCGAGAACAGCGCCACGTGCCAGTGCGCCCCCGACCACGCCAGGCACGCACCCACGATCCCGCCCAGGCTGTACGCGGCGTGGAACCCGAGCATGATGCTCCGGCCGTACGTCCGCTGCAGGCTCACCCCGAGCATGTTCATCGACGCGTCCAGACCGCCGACGCACACCCCGAACAGTGCCAGCGTCACCGCCGCCACCCACAGCCGGTCCCCCGCGCCCAGCGCGGCCAGCACCACGGCCACCACCGGCTGCACCCAGCGCAGCACCACGCTCGGCCGCACCCGCCGGACCACCTGCTCGGTCAGCACGCTCCCGACGCCCGCCAGCACCGGCACCGCCGCAAGGAACACCGGCAGCAGCCCGTCGCTGATCCCGTAACGGTCCTGGATCGCCGGGATCCGCGTCACGAGCATCGCGAAGAGCGCCCCCTGCGCGAAGAAGCTCACCGCAAGGGCCGCCCGCCCGTGCCGCAGCGCGTCCTCCATGAGGGAGGAGACTAAGCGCCGAAGCTACGGATGAGTAGCCTTACGACGAGGTCGGCGGCATCAGTCGAGCAACAGCGCCGGCAGCTCCGCCATCCGCCCGAACAGCGCCGTGGCCTCGCCCAACCGCTCCGGCGGCGTCATCGCCGTGAACCCGAACACCGCCATCCCGGCCGCCCGCGCCGCCCGCACCCCCAGCGGGCTGTCCTCCACCACCGCGCACCGCTCCGGCGCCACGCCCATCGTCCTGGCCGCGTGCAGGAACAGGTCCGGCGCCGGCTTCCCCCGCCCCACGTCCTGCGCCGAGAAGATCCGCTC
>JAJSZB010000552.1:0-3292 GCA_050613715.1 Streptomyces sp. IBSBF 3018 | reverse complement strand
CTCCCCCCGGCTGCGCCCGCAGTCCCGCCCCGCGGCGACGCTCCCCGAGGACGCGGGGGCGGCCGCCCCGGACCCGCGGGAGACCCCGCAGGACGCGGAGCCCGGCTCCGCGCCGCACACGGGCGCCACGGGAGCCGTGGGGGTCGCGGAGGCCACGGGGGCCGCCGGAGCCGCGGAGGCCACCCCCGAGCCGCCCCAAGGCCGCCGCGCCGTCTGGGCCGCGCGCCGGGCGCGCTTCGCCGTCACCGCCCGCGCCGCCGCGCCCAGCAGCGCCGTCGCCGCCGCCCTGGGCCTGGCGATGGCCGCATCCTTCCCGCCCTACGACGTGTGGCCGCTGTCGATCGTCTCCGTCGCCGGCCTGTCGGTGCTGCTGCGCGGCCGTACGGTGCGGCAGGGCGCCTGGCTGGGCTTCGCCTTCGCCTTCCCCTTCTTCCTGTGGCTGCTGGTCTGGCTCCGCTCGGTGATCTGGATCGCGGTCGTGGTGCTGTCCGGCGTCGAGGCGCTGTACTTCGTCGCCATGACCGCGCTGATCGTGGTCTGCGGCCGGCTGCGCGGCTGGCCGCTGTGGACCGCGTGCCTGTGGGTGGCCCAGGAGCTGGTACGCGACCGGCTGCCGTTCGGCGGCTTCCCCTGGGGCCGGCTGGCCTTCGCCAACACCGGCTCCCCGTACACCCCGCTGGCCGCGCTCGGCGGCGCCCCGCTGGTCAGCTTCGCGGTGGCGCTCAGCGGCACCCTGCTGGCCGCCGCCGTGGTCGCCGCCCACCGGCAGGTGCGCGGCGGCCTGCCGCGCACGCTGCGGGCCGCGCTGCCCGGGTCCGGGGCGCTGCTGCTGTCCGCCGCGGTCTTCTGCGCCGGGCTGTTCGTGCCGGTGCACACCGACGCCGACGGGCATGTGCGGATCGCCGTCGTCCAGGGCAACGTGCAGCAGCCCGGCCTGCACTTCCTCGGCCGCCCGATGAAGATTCTGGACAACCACGTGCAGGCCACCCTGAAGCTCGCCGCCGACATCAGGGCCGGCCGCACGCCCAAGCCCGACCTGGTGCTGTGGCCGGAGAACTCCTCCGACCTCGACCCCTTCCGCAACCCCGCCGCGTACTACAAGATCGCCGAGGCCGTGCAGGCCGTCGGCGTGCCGGTGCTCGTCGGCGTCCTGGTCGACGGACCGGACAAGGACCACGTGCAGAACGAGGGCATCGTCTGGGACCCGGTCACCGGCCCCGGCGCCCACTACACCAAGCAGCACCCGGTGCCGTTCGGCGAGTACGTGCCGTTCCGCAAGGAGCTGACCAAGGTCGTCCCGATGCTCAACGAGATCCCGCGGGACTTCTACCCCGGCAAGGGCAGCGGCGTGCTCCAGATCGGCCCCGCCCGGCTCGGCGACGTCATCTGCTTCGAGGTCGCCTACGACGGCATCGTGCGCGACACCGTGAACGCCGGCGCCCGCGCGATCGTCGTGCAGACCAACAACGCCACCTACGGCCGCACCGGCCAGCCCCAGCAGCAGCTGGCCATGTCCCGGCTGCGCGCCATCGAGCACGGACGGGCCGTCGTCACCGCCGCCACCAGCGGGATCAGCGCGATCGTCGCGCCGGATGGGAAGATCGAACAGCGCAGCGCGGAGTTCACCCAGCAGGTGCTGAGCGCGGACATCCCGCTGCGCGACGAGAAGACCGTCGCCGACCGCGTCGGCGCCGCTCCGGAGTGGACCCTCGCTATGGTGGGGCTCCTGTCCTGCGCGGCCGCCGTCGCCCTCGGCAGGCGCGACCGCACCGGCACGGCGAAAGGGCAGTAGCAGCAGTGAACGAGGACGAGCAGCGGCGTTTCGGCCCGCTCGGCAGGGTCCTGGTCATCATCCCGACCTACAACGAGGCCGAGAACGTCAAGCCGATCGTCCGCCGGGTCCGGGCCTCGGTGCCGGACGCGGACGTGCTGGTCGCCGACGACAACAGCCCCGACGGCACCGGCAAGCTCGCCGACGAGCTGTCCGCCTCCGACGAGCACGTGCACGTGCTGCACCGCAAGGGCAAGGAGGGCCTGGGCGCCGCCTACCTCGCGGGCTTCGCCTGGGGCCTGGAGCACGGCTACGGCGTGCTGGTCGAGATGGACGCCGACGGCTCCCACCAGCCCGAGGAACTGCCCCGGCTGCTCACCGCGCTCAAGGGCGCCGACCTGGTGCTGGGCTCGCGGTGGATCGCCGGCGGCCGGGTGGTCAACTGGCCGAAGTCCCGCGAGTACCTCTCCCGCGGCGGCAGCCGCTACTCCCGGATGATGCTGGACGTGCCGATCCACGACGTCACCGGCGGCTACCGGGCCTTCCGCCGGGAGACCCTGGAGGGCCTGGGCATGGACGAGGTCGCCTCGGCCGGCTACTGCTTCCAGGTCGACCTGGCCTGGCGCGCGGTCAAGGCGGGCTTCCACGTGGTGGAGGTGCCGATCACCTTCGTCGAGCGCGAGCGCGGCGACAGCAAGATGAGCCGCGCGATCGTCGCCGAGGCGCTGTGGCGGGTCACCGCGTGGGGCGTCGGCGCGCGCGCCGGGAAGGTCGTCGGCCGCAAGCAGCAGTGACCGGCGGGGGAGCGGCCCGTCACTTGAGGATGTTGACGGCCCTGGCCACCACCAGTACCACCGTCAGCAGCGAGACCGCGGACTGCGCGAGCATCAGGGCCTTCGCCCAGCGCGTCACCGGCATCACGTCGGTGGGGCTGAAGGCCGTGGAGTTGGTGAAGGACAGGTAGAAGTAGTCGAAGTAGGCCGGCTCCCAGTGCGCGGGGGCCAGCTCGGGCGACTGCATCTGCACGAAGAGGAAGTCCGGCACGTCGCGCTCGCCCTGCGCGCGGGCGGCCGGACCGCCGCGGTCCAGCTCCCAGTACAGCAGCGCGAAGATGACGACGTTGGTCAGCCAGATCGCGCCGCCGGTCAGCAGCAGCGTCCCGGCCGGCGAGGCGTCGGTGCCGCGGACCAGCCCGGCCACCAGCCGGATCGCCGAGTACGCGTTCGCGCCGGTGATCACCAGCGTCATCGCCAGCCCGGCGATCCGGTACGTTCGCGAGCGGCGCTCGATCCGGTGCGGGTTGATCAGCACGAGCACCAGCAGCAGCGCGGTCTCCACCGCCGGCATCAGGGCCCGCGGGTGCGCCGCGAGCCGGGCCGGCAGGGTGAGCTGGATCGCCACCACGGCCACCACGGAGGCGGTGGAGGCCCAGCGCGGCTCGCCACGGGTCACCCGCCGCCAGGCGGGCAGCTGGTGCTCGTGGCGGGGCGTGCGCGGGGGTGTCGGACCTGGCGGCGGGTG
>JAJSZB010000551.1:0-3301 GCA_050613715.1 Streptomyces sp. IBSBF 3018 | reverse complement strand
CCCCTGCCCAGCCTGCGAGACGCCCGGCGCGGCCCCCGACCCGCCCCGGCTACGCTGAAGCCGGGCGCGGACGCCCGCGTACACCGAGGTACACCGGCGTACACCCCCGTACCGCACGTACACCACATGCAGCAGACCGTGCAGCAAGGAGAGCGGACCGTGTCGACACGCAAGCCGATCGAGTCGTGGCTCACCGACATGGACGGGGTGCTGATCCACGAGGGCACGCCGATCCCGGGGGCCGACGCGTTCCTCAAGGGGCTCAGGGAGTCCGGCAAGCCGTTCCTGGTGCTGACCAACAACTCCATCTACACCCCGCGCGACCTGCACGCCCGGCTGACCCGGATGGGCCTGGACGTGCCGGTCGCCAACATCTGGACGTCCGCGCTGGCCACCGCGAAGTTCCTGGACGACCAGCGCCCGGGCGGCACCGCGTACGTGATCGGCGAGGCGGGCCTGACCACCGCGCTGCACGACGTGGGCTACGTGCTCACCGACCACGACCCGGACTACGTGGTGCTCGGCGAGACCCGCACGTACAGCTTCGAGGCGCTGACCAAGGCGATCCGGCTGATCAACGGCGGCGCGCGGTTCATCTGCACCAACCCCGACGAGACCGGCCCCTCGCCGGAGGGCGTGCTGCCCGCGGCGGGATCGGTGGCCGCGCTGATCACCAAGGCCACCGGCAAGGCCCCGTACTTCGTCGGCAAGCCCAACCCGCTGATGATGCGGGCCGGGCTCAACGTGATCGGCGCGCACTCCGAGAGCAGCGCGATGATCGGCGACCGGATGGACACCGACGTGCTGGCCGGGCTGGAGTCCGGCATGGAGACGTTCCTGGTGCTCACCGGGCTGACCACGGTGCCGGACATCGACCGCTACCCGTTCCGGCCGTCGCGGGTCGTGGACTCGATCGCGGACCTGGTCGCCGAGATCTGAGACGGTGACCGCGCGTACACCGCGCGTCACCCGCGTGGCGCAGTGACGGCCCGCCCGGGGTGCGGGCGGCGGCGGGCGCCGGGATCTTCGTAAGCACCGGGCGCGGAACGCCGCGGCCGGCCGAGCGGAGGTCCCCCTGATGTCCCGTCGCACCCTGCCCGTGGCCACGTTGCCCGCGGCCGCCGCCGTGGTGGTCGCCGCCGCGCTCGGCGGCCTGTCCGCAGCACCGTGTGCCGCCGCCGCGGCCACCGGCGACGCCGGTACGGGACCGGGCAGAGCCCCGGCGGCGTCTTCGACACGGGCGGCCGCGCCGGCGGGCGCCCTGACCGGCCTCGCCGCGCTCGGCGTCCCCGCCGGCACGACGACGGACGCCGGCTCCGGCTCCGGCCTCGGTACGGACGCCGGTACGGGCTCCGACGCGGGCGTGGGCACGGGGTCCGACGCCGGGACGGACCCGCTGACCGATCCGGGCGCGGGCGCGGCCACCGACCAGGCGGTCGACCCCAGCACCGGGCTCCCGGCGGACTCCGGCACGGGCTCCGACGCGGCCTCGGGCGTGGGCTCGGACGCCGGCTCCGGCGCGGGCGCCGACTCCGCCACCGACCCCGGGACGGACGCGACCCTCGATCCCGGCGCGGCCCCGGACACCGCGGCCGGCGCGGACTCCGGCTCCGGCTCCGACCTGACGGCGGGCGGGGCGGGCAGCGGCGCGATGGACGTCAGCCCCACCACGGTCGCCCCCGGCGGCCAGGTCACCCTGCACCTGGCGACCGCGTGCAGCGCCGGCCACACCGCCAAGGCCAGCGCCAGCGTCTTCGTGGACAGCGTCACGCTCGCGCCCGCGACCGACGGGCGGGGCGGCCTGGAGGCCAGCGCGTTCATCAAGTCCGACGCGGCGGACGGCTCGTACACCGTCTCGGTGCAGTGCGACGGCGACTCCGCGTCGGCCTCCGCGACGGCGTCGATCACCGTCACCGCCTCGGCGACGCCGCTGACCCCGGTCACGCCGGCGCAGCCGGTCCGGCCGGTGCCCGCGGGCGGGGGCGGCGCGGCACACCTCGCGGTCGGGCACGCGGGCGGCACCGGCGGCACCGGCGGCGCGGCGCAGCTCGCGGCGGGCCCGGCCGCGGCCGGCTCCAGCACCGGGCCGCTGCTGGCCACCGGCGGGTTCGTGCTGGCGGGGCTGGGCGTCGCAGCGGTCCGCCGCAGGTCCGCACGGGCCGCACACGCCGCCCGCGGCGCCGCGGCGCGCGGCTGACGCGGGTGGCCGAGGGGTCCGCGGCCGGGCGCCGCGCCTGGGCGGCCTGCGCGGCGGCGCTGCTCCTGCTGACCGCGTGGCTGCTCGGCTCCGGTCACGGTCCCGCGGGCGCGGCGCCCGCCGGACCGTCCCAGGCCGGCCTCCAGCCCGGCTCCGGCCCGCACGGCGGGCCCCGCCCCGGAGCGGACGCCGGCCACGATGCCGCTGCAGGCGCCGGGCCGGGCGACGGCCGCTCCACGTCCGGCGCCGCGGGGACGCACGCGCCGCTGGCCGCCGCCGACCCGGTGCGCCTGGACATCGCCTCGCTCGGCATCCACGCGCCCGTCGTCCCGCGCGGCCTGACCGACGGCACGGTGGACCCGCCGCCGTACTCCACCCCGGGGGCCACCGGCTGGTACCGCGGCGGCCCGGCCCCGGGCGCGGCGGGCGCGGCGCTGATCGTCGGCCACGTCGACACCGACACCGGACCCGCGGTCTTCTTCCCGCTGCGCACCGTCAAGCCGGGCGCGGCCATCGACGTGACCCGCGCGGACGGCACGGTCGCCGAGTTCACCGCCCGCACCGTGGACACCGTGCCCAAGGCCCACTTCGACCCCGCCCGCGCCTACGGCTCCCCGACCGGCCCCCCGCAGCTGCGCCTCATCACCTGCGGCGGCGCCTTCGACCCCGCGACCCGCGCCTACACCGCGAACCTCGTCATCACCGCCCCCCTCACCGGAGCCCGCGGGGCGTAGGCGGCAGCCGGTAACGTACGTGCCACGTGCTGATGGTGGTCGAGGTGACGTCCTACGACAGCGACACCGACAAGCGGGACCGTGAGGACAAGCCGCGGGCGTACGCCGAGACGGGTATCCCGGTCTACCTGCTGATCGACCGCACCCTCGGCGAGGTCGTGGTGCACAGCTCACCGGACAGCCGCGGCGTGTACAGCCACATGGAGCGTCACTTGTTCGGCAAGCGGGTGGAGCTGCCTGCGCCGGTCGGGGTGGTGCTGGACACCGAGCCGCTCAAGGGCTGGGTGCGCTGACGCGCGGCGACCGCTGAGGACGTCGCGTCCGACGCGTACGCCACCAGGTCGGTGATCCGCCCGAGCACCTTGTGCGG
>JAJSZB010000550.1:0-3305 GCA_050613715.1 Streptomyces sp. IBSBF 3018 | reverse complement strand
GGGACGCACCCCGGGGGCGGGGGGACGGACCCGCGGCGTAGGGCGGCGTACGGTGTGTGATGCTGAAAACATCTGTACAGCCCCCCTATCCCCGGAGCTTTACCGATGGGTAACGTCCAGGCCGTCCATCTTCCCTCCGGGTGCGCCGTGGCACCGATGAGGAGCAGTCGCCTTGCGTGAGTTCAGCCTTCCGGCTCTGTACGAGGTCCCCGCGGACGGCAATCTGACGGATCTCGTCCGCCGCAACGCCGCGCAGCATCCGGACACCCCCGTGATCGCCCGCAAGGACCCGGCGGGGGGCTGGCAGGACGTGACCGCGAGCGCGTTCCTCGCCGAGGTGCGCGCCGCGGCCAAGGGGCTGATCGCCTCCGGGGTGGAGCCGGGCGACCGCGTCGCGCTGATGTCGCGCACCCGCTACGAGTGGACGCTGCTGGACTTCGCGGTGTGGAGCGCGGGCGCGGTGACCGTGCCGGTCTACGAGACCTCCTCGCCGGCCCAGATCGAGTGGATCCTCGCCGACTCCGGCGCCGTCGCGGTGGTGGTGGAGTCGGCCGCGCACGAGGACGCGGTGGAGTCGGTGCGGGTGCGGCTGCCGCGGCTGAAACACGTGTGGCGGATCGACGCGGGCGGGGACGGTGCGAACGCGGTCGAGGCGCTGGCCGCGGCCGGCACCGACGTCTCCGACGCGGCGGCCGAGGAACGGGCCGGCGCGGCCGGCGCGGACTCGCCGGCCACCATCGTCTACACCTCGGGCACCACCGGCCGGCCCAAGGGCTGCGTGCTCAGCCACCGCAGCTTCTTCGCCGAGTGCGGCAACGTCGTGGAGCGGCTGGCGCCGCTGTTCCGCACCGGCGACTCCTCGGTGCTGCTGTTCCTGCCGCTCGCGCACGTCTTCGGCCGGCTGGTGGAGGTGGCGAGCGTGATGGCACCGATCCGGCTCGGCCTGGTGCCGGACGTCAAGACGCTCACCGACGACCTCCAGGGCTTCCGGCCGACGCTGATCCTGGGCGTGCCGCGGGTCTTCGAGAAGGTCTACAACACCGCGCGGGCCACCGCCCAGGCCGGCGGCAAGGGCCGGATCTTCGACCGGGCCGCGGCGACGGCGATCGACTACAGCACGGCGCTGGACACCCCCGCCGGCCCCTCGCTGAAGCTGCGGCTGGCCCACCGCGTCTTCGACCGGCTGGTGTACTCCAAGCTGCGCGCGGTGCTGGGCGGCCGGGCCACCCACGCGATCTCCGGCGGCGCGCCGCTGGGCGAGCGCCTCGGCCACTTCTACCGCGGCATCGGCTTCACCGTGCTGGAGGGCTACGGGCTGACCGAGTCCTGCGCGGCGACCGCGTTCAACCCCTGGGACCGTACGAAGATCGGCACGGTCGGCCAGCCGCTGCCCGGCTCCACCGTCCGCATCGCCGACGACGGCGAGGTGCTGCTGTACGGCGAGCACCTGTTCACCGGTTACTGGAACAACGAGGCGGCGACCGCGGAGGCGATGGCCGACGGCTGGTTCCACACCGGTGACCTCGGCGCGCTGGACGAGGACGGCTATCTGTCGATCACCGGCCGCAAGAAGGAGATCATCGTGACGGCCGGCGGCAAGAACGTCGCGCCCGCGGTGATCGAGGACCGGATCAGGGCGGACGCGCTGGTCGCCGAGTGCATGGTGGTCGGCGACGGGCGGCCGTTCGTGGCCGCGCTGGTCACCCTGGACGAGGAGTTCCTGCCGCAGTGGGCCGAGCAGCACGGCAAGAGCGGCCGCACGGTCGCGGAACTGGCCGCGGACCCGGACCTGCTGGCCGCGGTGCAGCAGGCGGTGGACGTGGGCAACGCGGCGGTCTCCAAGGCGGAGTCGGTCCGCAGGTTCCGCATCCTGCCCGGCCAGTTCACCGAGGAGTCCGGTCACCTCACGCCGTCGCTGAAGCTCAAGCGGAACGTGGTGGCGAGCGACTTCGCGGACGAGATCGAGGCGCTGTACGCGGCGCCGCGCGGGTAGTCCCCGGGGCGGGCGAGGTCAGGGGGCCGGTGCCGCCCGGCCGCCTCCGGGCCACGCGGACCGGCAGCCCTACAGCAGGGAGGTCAGCCGGGTCGCGAGCAGGTCCCAGCGCCAGGACTCCTCGACCCAGCCGCGGCCGCGCTCGCCCATGCGGGCGCGCAGTTCGGGGTCGCGCAGCAGCGTCAGCACGCGCTCGGCGGTCTGCTCGCGGGAGCCGCCGCGGACCACCCAGCCGGTCTCGCCGTCCAGCACCGCGTCGGGCGCGCCTCCCGAGTCGCCGGCCACCACCGGCAGCCCGGTCGCGGACGCCTCCAGGTAGACGATGCCGAGGCCCTCGACGTCGAGGCCGCCGCGGCGGGTGCGGCAGGGCATCGCGAAGACGTCGCCCGCGCCGAAGTGCGCGGGCAGGTCCTTCCACGGCACCGGGCCGGTGAAGCGGACCGAGGCGGCCACGCCGGTGCGTTCGGCCAGGCGCTCCAGGTCGCGCCGGTACGGGCCGCCGCCGATGACCAGCAGCACGGCGTCGGGGAACTCCCGCAGGATGCGCGGCAGCGCGAGGATCAGCGTGTCCTGGCCCTTGCGCGGCACCAGCCGCGACACGCACACCACCACCGGCCGGTCGGCCAGGCCCAGTGCGGCCCGTACCACCGCGCCGCCAGAGCCGGGGTGGAAGGTCTTCTCGTCGACGCCCGGCGGCAGTTGGACCATCCGCTCGGCCGCCTGCGGGCTGAGCGCGGGAGCGATCCGGGAGCGGGTGTACTCCCCCAGATAGGTCACGGTGTCGACGCCGTCGCCGATCCGGCGCAACAGCCGCCTGCTGCCGGGCAGTTGCGCCCAGCCGGCCTCGTGCCCGTGGGTGGTGGCCACCAGCCGCCGCGCGCCGGCCGCGCGCAGCGCGGGGGCCATCAGCCCGAGCGGCGCGGCGGCGCCGAACCACACCGAGGTGCAGCCGTGCTCGCGCAGCAGGGCCGCGGCCCGCCGGTTCACCCGCGGCACCGGCAGCAGCATCTGCGTACGGTCCCTGACCACGGGGAACGGCTGCTCCGCGTCGAACCGCGCGACCTCCTCGCGGTCCTTCCACGTCGAGCAGTACACCACCACCCGGCCCGGGTCGAGCCGCAGCGCCATGCTGTGCACGAAGGACTGGATGCCCCCCGGCCTGGGCGGGAAGTCGTTGGTGACGATCAGCGTCTTGTCCATCCCCGCCGACAGTACCCGCTTCCCCGCGCCGGGTGGCGCGGGGTGTTCACCCGGGTGGGGGTGGGGGTCGCGTCGGCGCCCACCCTCGGCGAGCTGCTCACCGCGCCGCGCA
>JAJSZB010000054.1:24585-30434 GCA_050613715.1 Streptomyces sp. IBSBF 3018 | reverse complement strand
GCGGCGCGGGGGGGGGGGGGGGGCGGGGGGGGGGCCGGGCGGGGCCCCCCCCCCCGCCGCGCCCGCCGCCCGGCGCGCCCGCGCGAACCCCGCCCGCGCGCCCGCGAGGGGCCCCGCGAGGGGTCCCGCGCACAGCCCGGCGCAGCCGCCGTCCCGTCTGGACGGATCGCTACGCGCGTAGATATGGTGATGTGGTGACCATGTCCTCCGTTGTTCCCGCCCACGCCCCCGACGCCGCGGGCCGCCTCGCGTCGCTCGCGGACGTCACCGCGAGCGACAGCACGCTGCGCCGCTTCCTGCACGGGCTGCCCGGCGTCGACGCCGTGGGCCTCGAAGCCCGCGCCGCCGCGCTCGGCACCCGCTCGATCAAGACGACCGCCAAGGCGTACGCCATCGACCTCGCGATCTCGATGATCGACCTGACGACGCTGGAAGGCGCCGACACCCCCGGCAAGGTGCGCGCGCTGTGCGCCAAGGGGCTGCGGCCCGATCCCACCGACCGCACCGCCCCGCAGGTCGCGGCGATCTGCGTCTACCCGGACATGGCCCCGGTGGCCAAGGAGGCGCTGGCCGGCTCGGCGATCCGCGTCGCGTCGGTCGCCACCGCCTTCCCGTCCGGCCGCGCCGCGCTGAGCGTGAAGCTCGCGGACACCGCCGAGGCGGTCGCGGCCGGCGCCGACGAGATCGACATGGTCATCGACCGCGGCGCCTTCCTGTCCGGCCGCTACATGGAGGTCTTCGAGGAGATCCGCGCGGTCAAGGCCGCCTGCGCCCGGCCCGGCGCCGGCTCCGGGGACGCCGCCGCCGGGAGCGCCGGCTCCGCCCACCTGAAGGTGATCTTCGAGAACGGCGAGCTGTCCACGTACGACAACATCCGCCGCTGCTCGTGGCTGGCGATGCTGGCCGGCGCGGACTTCATCAAGACCTCCACCGGCAAGGTCGCGGTCAACGCGACCCCGTCGAACACCCTGCTGATGCTGGAGGCGGTACGGGACTTCCGCGAGGCGGTCGGCGTGCAGGTGGGCGTGAAGCCGGCCGGCGGCATCCGCACCGCCAAGGACGCGGTGAAGTATCTGGTGCTGGTCAACGAGACGGTCGGCGCGGACTGGCTGTCCCCCGAGTGGTTCCGCTTCGGCGCCTCCAGCCTCCTCAACGACCTGCTGATGCAGCGTCAGAAGCTCAGCACCGGACGGTACTCCGGTCCCGACTACGTGACGGTGGACTGACCCATGGCCTCCCCGAAGACCCCCCACGAGATGTTCGCGTACGCGCCCGCGCCCGAGTCCCGCGCGATCGTCGACCTCAAGCCGTCCTACGGGCTGTTCGTCGACGGCGAGTTCACCGAGGCCGCGGACGGCCGGGTGTTCAAGACGGTGTCGCCGTCCAGCGAGGAGGTGCTCGCCGAGGTCGCGCGGGCCGGCGAACAGGACGTGGACCGCGCGGTCGGCGCGGCCCGCAGGGCGTTCGGCCCCTGGTCGGCGCTGCCCGGCGCGGAGCGCGGCAAGTACCTCTTCCGCATCGCGCGCATCCTCCAGGAGCGCTCGCGCGAGTTCGCGGTGCTGGAGTCGCTGGACAACGGCAAGCCGATCCGCGAGACGCGTGACGTCGATCTGCCGCTGGTGGCCGCGCACTTCTTCTACTACGCCGGCTGGGCGGACAAGCTCGCGTACGCGGTCACCGGGTGGAGCCCGAAGCCGGGCACGAGCGGGCCCGATCCGAAGCCGCTGGGCGTGGCCGGGCAGGTCATCCCGTGGAACTTCCCGCTGCTGATGCTCGCGTGGAAGGTCGCGCCGGCGCTCGCCGCGGGCAACACGGTGGTGCTCAAGCCGGCCGAGACCACCCCGCTGTCCGCACTGTTCTTCGCCGACGTGTGCCGCCAGGCCGGACTGCCGCGCGGCGTGGTCAACATCCTGCCCGGCTACGGGGACGCGGGCGCGGCGCTGGTCGCCCACGAGGGCGTGGACAAGGTCGCGTTCACCGGCAGCACCGAGGTCGGCAAGGCGATCGCCCGTACGGTCGCCGGCACCCGCAAGAAGGTGACGCTCGAACTGGGCGGCAAAGCCGCGAACATCGTCTTCGACGACGCGCCGATCGACCAGGCCGTCGAGGGCATCGTCAACGGCATCTTCTTCAACCAGGGCCATGTGTGCTGCGCGGGCTCGCGGTTGCTGGTGCAGGAGTCGGTGCAGGACGAGGTGCTGGACGCGCTGAAGCGGCGGATGGCCACGCTGCGGGTCGGCGACCCGCTGGACAAGAACACCGACATCGGCGCGGTCAACTCCGCCGAACAGCTCGCCCGTATCACCGAGTTGGCGGCGGCCGGCGAGGCGGAGGGCGCGGAGCGCTGGTCGCCGGCGTGCGAACTGCCCGAATCCGGCTACTGGTTCGCGCCGACGCTGTTCACGGGCGTCACGCAGGCGCACCGCATCGCGCGCGAGGAGATCTTCGGTCCGGTGCTGTCGGTGCTGACCTTCCGCACCCCCGCGGAGGCGGTGGAGAAGGCCAACAACACTCCGTACGGACTGTCCGCGGGCATCTGGACCGAGAAGGGCTCGCGCATCCTGGCGGTGGCGAGCAGGCTGCGGGCCGGCGTGGTGTGGGCCAACACGTTCAACAAGTTCGACCCGACGTCGCCGTTCGGCGGTTACAAGGAGTCCGGCCACGGCCGGGAGGGCGGCCGGCACGGCCTGGAGGCGTACCTCGATGTCTGACGTTCGCGACGCTCGGCTGAGCGTGTTCAAGACCTACAAGCTGTACGTCGGGGGGAAGTTCCCCCGTTCCGAGAGCGGCCGGGTGTACGAGGTGACGGACTCCAAGCACGGCGCGTGGCTGGCCAACGCCCCGCTGGCCTCCCGCAAGGACGCGCGGGACGCGGTGGTCGCCGCGCGCAAGGCGGTGGCCGGCTGGTCCGGCGCGACCGCGTACAACCGCGGGCAGGTGCTGTACCGCGTCGCGGAGATGCTGGAGGGGCGGCGCGAGCAGTTCGCCCGCGAGGTCGCCGAGGCCGAGGGCCTGTCGAAGTCCCGGGCGGCGGCCGCGGTGGACGCGGCGGTGGACCGCTGGGTCTGGTACGCGGGCTGGACCGACAAGATCGCGCAGGTCGTGGGCGGGGCGAACCCGGTCGCCGGGCCCTACTTCAACCTGTCCACGCCGGAGCCGACGGGGGTCGTGGCGGTGCTCGCGCCGCAGGACTCGTCGTTCCTCGGGCTGGTCTCGGTGCTGGCGCCGGTGATCGCGACGGGGAACTCCGCGGTGGTGGTCGCCTCGGAGCGGGCGCCGCTGCCCGCGCTGTCCCTCGGTGAGGTGCTGGCCACGTCCGACGTGCCCGGCGGCGTGGTCAATGTGCTGTCCGGGCGGACGGCGGAGATCGCGGCGCCGCTGGCCGCGCACCAGGACGTCAACGGGATCGACCTCACCGGGGCGGACCCGGCTCTGGCCGCTGAGCTGGAGGTCGAGGCGGCCTCGAACCTCAAGCGGGTCCTGCGGCCCCCGGCCGCCTCGGCTTCCCCGGAGGACTGGACCGCCGATCCGGGCACGTCCCGCCTGACGGCGTGGCTGGAGACGAAGACGGTCTGGCACCCGCTCGGCGTCTGACGCCCCGCTCATGACGCCGGGCGCCGGCCCGTTTCCCCGGGCGCCGGCCCGCTCGGCGCCCGGCGTCGTGCTGACGCACCCCCCGGCTTCGGCCCGGCGCCCGGCGTCGTGCGCGTTGGGCAAAGCTGCCCCCAAAAGCTGGCCATTGCGTGGCGAAGCGGGACCGCTTGCGTGACGCGTAGCGGCTCCGGGTGAACGAGGGGCAACTTCGGCGTGAAGGATGCCGCGGGCAACCTGTGAGGGAAGCCCTGACAACTGCGGCCCGCCTACATTGCCGGTGCCGGGTGCCCGGTCGGCGACCGGGCACTCCTCAGGGGCGGAGCACGCGCGATTTCAGGGGCGGACAGGGTGGGGATGCGGCATGGCCGGGGAGACGGCGGGGGGCGCTGCGGTCGGTACGCGGTGTCAGGTCGACATGGGGGAGGGCGGCCGGTTCTCCTGGCGGCTGATCGCCAGCAACGGACGCGTGATCGCGCTCGGTGCGAACGCTTATCCCGACGAGGCGACGTGCCGGGAGGCGTTCGAGGAGCTGTGCGCGAGACCCGGCGACCTGACCGGCGGAGTCCAGCACGCGGCCGAGGCCAACGGGTGGGTGTGGCGGCTGCGTGACGCCGCCGGCGCGGTGCGGGCCGTCTCCGCGCGCTCCTACGAGCGGCACTCGACCTGCCAGGCGTCGTACGAACGGTTCCGGGTGCTGCTGGGCGCGCTCGGCCGGACACCGTTGTCGCCGTAGGCCGGGCCGGACCGGACCGCGGCCGGCGCGGGTCGGCGCGGGCCGGCGCCGCGCGGAGCCGTACCCGCGGAGCCGTGCATGCCGCGCGGAGCCGTACGCGCCGCGCACGCGTCCCACGCGTCCCGCGCGCACCGTGAACAGCCGCCAGGTGAACGGAAGTTGCCCCTACGGGTGCCCTCGTTCACATACGCGTGCCGACCCGGCCATGGCCCGCCGTGAGCGTTCCTCCCGTGACGATGCGAACACGGACGCGAACGGCGGGCGACGGCGCCGGGCCCGGCGGGGCCGCGACCGCGGACCGCCCGCGCCGGCTGCACGCCGACTCGGGGACGCCCGACCGGGTGTTCCGGTCGGTCGCGCGCGGCGGCGGCGGACTGGTGCTGGTGGTGATGCTGCTGGTCGGCGGCTTCCTGCTGTACCGGGCGTGGCAGGCGCTGCGCCGGGCCGGGTGGTCCTTCCTGACCACGTCGGCGTGGGAGCCGGACGCCGGCCACTTCGGCATCGCGGCCGTGCTCACCGGCACCGTGCTGATCGCCGCGGTCGCGGTGGTCGTGGCGGTGCCGCTGGCCATCGGCACGGCGCTGTACATCTCCGAGTACGCGCCGCCCCGGCTGCGCCGCACGCTCATCAGCACGGTCGACCTGATGGCAGCGGTTCCTTCGGTGGTGTACGGCCTGTGGGGGCTGTTCTTCCTGCAGGGCAAGGTCATCGGCCTGGCCCGCTGGATGTCCACGTACTTCGGCTGGATCCCGCTGTTCACCGTGGACGGGACCGACCCGCACGACCCGCTGGCCACGGCCACCGTGTACACCGCGTCCACCTTCGTGGCCGGACTGGTGGTGGCGATGATGGTCACCCCGATCATCTGCTCGGTGATCCGGGAGGTCTTCTCGCAGGCCCCGGTCGGCGAGAAGGAGGGGGCGTACGCGCTCGGCGCCACCCGCTGGGGGGTGGTCCGCTCGGTCGTGCTGCCGTTCGGCAAGGGCGGCATGATCGGCGGCACGATGCTGGGCCTGGGCCGGGCGCTGGGCGAGACCATCGGCGTGTACATGGTCATCTCGCCGATCTTCGTGGTGCAGCCGCACATCTTCCAGAGCGGCACCAGCTCGGTCTCCTCGCTGATCGCGCTGCGCTACGGCGAAGCCAGCAAGATCGGCATGTCCGCGCTGATGGCCGCGGGCCTGGCGCTGTTCCTGATGACGCTGGTGGTCAACTTCGCCGCCTCGTCGATCGTCGCCCGCAGCCGTTCCGGCGCCACCGCCGAATGACCGAGTCCCGGTGGGGCACGAAGGAGACCACGTCAGGATGACCACCGATGCGAACACCGGGACCGCGACGACGGCGCCGGGCGACGGACCGGCCGATCGCCCGCCCGGCGGCCCAGGCGGCCCAGGCGGCCCGGGTGACCCAGGCGACCCCGGAGGCCCCGGCGCGGCGGCCGGCCCCGGCCCCGGCCCCGGGGCGGGGGCGCCCCGGGGGGCCGCCCGCGCGCCCCCCCCCCCGCACCCCCCCCCCCCCCCCA
>JAJSZB010000054.1:0-24575 GCA_050613715.1 Streptomyces sp. IBSBF 3018 | reverse complement strand
CGACCGGGTTGGCGGGGGCGGGGGGGCGGGCCGGGGCCCCGGCCCCGGCGCCGGGGCCACCGTGCTGCCCTCCCGCGCGCCCGCCGCGCGGAAGCCGGAGCGGCGCAGGAGCACCGGCACCCGCCGGCCCACCGACGTCTACGCGGTGTTCGGCGCCGCTGCCGCCTCACTCTCCCTGACCTGGCTGTTCTTCGCCCGGCTCGCGCCGTTCAGCGGCCTGCTGGGCTTCGTGGTCTTCGCGTACGCGCTGTTCCTCGGGCTCTACGCGCTCCTGGTCTCGTACGACGAGGACGGCCCCACGGTGCGCGACCGGATCGCCTCGGTGGTGGTGCACTCGCTGGCGGCGGTGCTGATCACCGCCCTGGGGTTCGTCGTCGTGTACACCCTGTGGTCGGGCCGCAAGGCGCTGCCGCACGGCAACTTCTTCACCCAGGACATGCGGCACGCCGGCCCGCTGGACCCGCTGTCCGTCGGCGGCATCCGGCACGCGGTGATCGGCACGCTGATCGAGATCGCCATCGCCCTGGTGCTGACCGTGCCGGCGGGGCTGCTGTGCGCGGTGTTCCTCAACGAAGTGCCCGGACGCTACGCGCGTTTCGTGCGCACCGTCGTGGAGGCGATGACCGCGCTGCCGTCCATCGTGGCCGGCCTGTTCGTCTACGCCACCGCCATCCTGGCGCTCGGCGTGCAGAAGTCCGGCTTCGCCGCCGGGCTGGCCCTCTCGGTGATGATGCTGCCGATCATCATCCGCGCCTCGGACGTCGTCATCCGCCTGGTGCCCGGCACCCTGCGCGAGGCGTCGTACGCGCTCGGGTCGCCGCGCTGGCGCACCGTGTGGCACGTGGTGCTGCCCACCGCCCGCTCCGGCCTGACCACCGCGGTGATCCTCGGCACCGCCCGCGGCGTCGGCGAGACCTCCCCGGTGCTGCTGACCGCGGGCTACGGCGCGGGCACCAACTACAGCCCGACGCACAACCCGATGGTGTCGCTGCCGCTGGCCACGTTCGAGTTCGTGAAGTCGCCGCAGCCGGCCATGATCTCCCGCGGCTTCGGGGCGGCGGCCGTGCTGCTGCTCCTGGTGCTCGTGCTGTTCCTAATCGCCCGCGTGATCGGCGGCCGCGGCGCCGGCGAGCTGTCCCGGCGCGGAACCCACCGCCGGGTGCTCGCCTCCCGCCGCGACCAGCGCAGGTTCGCCGAGCGGGCGGCCGCCCGCGGCGCCCCGGCCGGCGTCCCGGACCCGGCCGGCGGCCCGGACCCGGCCGGCGGCCCGCACCCGGCCGCCCCCGCACCTCGTACGACACCAGCCCAGCCCGCACAGGGAGTTGACGGATCGTGAGAAGGATACGAGCGCTGGCGGCGGCCTTCGCCGTGCTGATGGGAGCCCTGGCGGTGCTCCTGCCGGGACCCGCGCAGGCCGACTCGTACACCAGGATCAGCGGCGCGGGCTCGACGTGGAGCCAGAACGCCATCGACCAGTGGCGGCGCAACGTCACCCAGTACGGGATGACCGTCGACTACGCCGGCACCGGCTCCTCCGACGGCCGCCAGCAGTTCGCCGACGGCACGGTGGACTTCGGCGTGTCCGAGATCCCCTACGGAATGACCGAGTTCGGGGTGCGTGAACCCCCGCCGAAGCGCGGCTACGCGTACATGCCGATCGTGGCGGGCGGCACCTCGTTCATGTACAACCTGAAGATCGGCAACCGGCGGGTGACCAACCTGCGGCTGAGCGGCAGCAGCCTGGCCAAGATCTTCACCGGGAAGATCACCCGCTGGAACGACCCGCAGATCGCCGGCGACAACCCCGGTCTCGCGCTGCCCAGCCGCAAGATCATCCCGGTGGTGCGCTCCGACGGCTCGGGCACCACCGCGCAGTTCACCCTGTGGATGTCCAAGCAGCAGGGCTCGCTGTGGAACGACTACTGCCGCCGGGCGGGCAAGCCCACCCCGTGCGGCCTCACGTCGTACTACCCGGTGATCCCCGGCTCCGGCTTCATCGCGCAGTCCGGGTCGCTCGGCGTGTCCGGCTACACCCGGCAGGACTACGCCGAGGGCGCCATCACCTACGTCGAGTACTCCTACGCGGTCACCACCGGCTTCCCGGTCGCCAAGGTGCTCAACTCCGCCGGCTACTACACCGAGCCCACCGCCTCCAGCGTCGCGGTCGGCCTCCTCAAGGCGCAGATCAACCAGAACAAGAGCTCCTCGCAGTACCTGACGCAGATCCTCGACGGCGTCTACACCAACCCCGACAGCCGCACCTACCCGCTGTCCAGCTACAGCTACATGATCATCCCGACCAAGCTGGAGTCGCCGCTCACCGCGAGCAAGGGCAGGACGCTCGGCGCCTTCGGCTACTACTTCCTGTGCGAGGGACAGGCCCAGGCCCAGCCGCTGGGCTTCTCACCCCTGCCGATCAACCTGGTGCAGGCCGGCTTCGAGCAGATCCGCAGGATCCCGGGCGTGCAGACCCAGAACATCAACATCCAGGGCTGCCACAACCCGACGTTCTCCACCGACGGCACCAACACCCTGGTGAAGAACGCGCCCTTCCCGCCGGCCTGCGACAAGCAGGGCCCGAAGCAGTGCACCACCGGCACCGCGGGCGCCAAGAACGATCCCACCCCCGTCAAGCCCGCCGCGTCCGGCACCGCCGGGTCCTCCTCCACGGGTGGCTCGGGCGGCGCGGGCAGCTCCGGCGGCGCCACGGCGGCCGGCGGGACCTCCGGCGGCGCCGCGTCCGGCGGCGGGACGCCCGGAGCCGCGACCACCACCGGCGGCGCCACCACGGGCGGCGCCTCGGCCGCCGGCGCCACCGGGACCGCGGGCGCGGGCGGGACCGCGGGCGCCAGCGGCGGCACGGTCGACCCCGACACCGGGTTGCCGGCCGGCGACGCGGGAGGCTCGGCGGGCGACCAGGACATCGTCGCCTCCAGTGTCGCGGTCGGCAACGACTCCTTCTGGGGCATGCGCACCTGGCTGATGGGACTGTGCGGCCTGCTGCTGCTGGCCGTCATCGTCGCCCCGCCCACGCTGGCCCGCCGCTTCGCCAGGACCGGGGGACGTGATGAGCGTGCGTGACACCACGGGACGCGACCGGGCGCGACTGCTGCGTGCCGGCGGTCTGCTCGCCGCCGTGCTCGCCGCCGTCGGCCTGGTCGTGCTGCCGGTCCCGGCCGGCGACCGGGCGCGGGCGGACGCGGGCCCGGGGTCCTCCGACTCCTCGGTGACCGAGTCCGGAACGAAGGGCGCGTACGACGACTTCTCGAAGCTGAGGGTCACCGTCGAGCAGACCAAGAACCTGCGCGGGCAGGGCGTCAAGGTGACCTGGTCCGGCGGCACGCCGACCAGGCCGGGCGAGGCCGGCATCTACGGCTCGGACTTCCTGCAGATCATGCAGTGCTGGGGGAATTCGCCGGACGGCCCGGACCGGGACCAGTGCGTCTTCGGCGAGCCGCCGGCGTCCATCGGCTCGGAGGCGGTCCGGCGGTCGGTGGCCTACGCCGACGGCAGCGGCCTGGAGGACCCGCGGGAGACGCTGCCCGCCTCCCCGAACGGCCAGGTGCTGCCCTTCCGCGCGGTCACCGGGCAGAGCACGACCGATGTGCAGACCTACTTCACCCCGCTCACCAGCAACGAGCAGCCCGTCACCGCCACCGGCGCGGACGGCACCGGCGAGACCGTCTTCCAGCTGGAGTCCGCGGTCGAGGCCGACTTCATGGGCTGCGGCGACGTCGCGCGGGCCGGCGGGACGCCCGAGCCGTGCTGGCTGGTCGTCGTCCCGCGCGGCGAGCACGAGCCCAACGGCTCCGCGCCGGACGGCGGGCTGCGCACCTCGCCGCTGTCGGCGAGCAACTGGGCCCAGCGGATCGTCTTCCGGCTGAACTTCGAGCCCATCGGGGTCTACTGCCCGATCGGCCAGAAGGAGCAGGCGACCATCGGCTCCGAGATGGCCAACGAGGCGATGAGCTCCTGGCAGCCGACGCTCTGCACCGAGGACAAGATCACCTTCGGGTACGTCCTGCAGAACGAGGACTACGCGCGCGACCAGGTCCTCACCGGCGGACAGAACTCCCCGCTGGGCTTCGTCGAGGACCCGATCGTGCCGCCCGACGGCAGCCCACCGGTGGTCCACGCGCCGGTGGCGGTGTCCGGGCTGGTGATCGGCTACAACATCCAGCAGGCGGGGTCCTCGCGGCAGGTGCCGCGGGTGCGGCTCGACGCCCGGCTGGTGGCGAAGATGCTCACCGAGTCCTACCAGTGCGACCTGCCCGGCCCCAACACCCAGGTCGTCCGCGGCCGGCTGCCGAAGGAGAACGCTCAGGACGTCCCGCGCGACCCGGAATTCATCAAGCTGAACCCGGATCTCGGCTATTTCGAGAACAACACCTGCCGATACGACCTGCAGGTTCCGCAGGGGCAGTCCGACTACGCCGCACAACTGTGGCGGTGGCTGCGTTCCGACCCGAAGGCCGAGGCTTTTCTCAAGGGCGAGCCCGACGAATGGGGAATGAGGATCAACCCCAATTTCCTCGCGCTGCACCCCGCCACCGACGCGCTCAATGAATTCCCGAAGCCCGACCCCACGTCGTGGACCCCGGCCGAGCAGGCCCAGGACCTCACGATCACCCCGGTCACGATCAATCCCTACGGCCAGGACCTGCACGACGACGCGACCCGGGTCCGCAAGGCGAACAACACCGGTGCGACCACGGTGGACACCAACGTGCTGCCGCCCAAGCTCGCCCAGAGCCCGCAACTGCCCGGCCAGTACTTCAACTTCGGGCTGACCGACGCGGCCACCGCGGCCCGCTACCGGCTCGGCACCGCCGAACTGCTCAACGCCGACGGCCAGTACGTCGCGCCGACCGCCGCGTCGCTGAGCAAGGCGGTGGGCGCGATGAAGGACGGGTCGGTGCCCGGGGTGCTCGACCAGGACCCGGGCCGGAAGGTCGCGGACGCCTATCCGCTCACCACGGTCACCTACGCCGCCGCCTCCACCGCGCTGCCCAGCACCACCCGCACCGACTTCGCCACGATGATCCGGTACGCGGCCGGCGTCGGCCAGCAGTCCGGCATCGGCAACGGCCTGCTGCCGCCGGGCTACGCGCCACTGCCGAAGACCCTGCGCGACCAGGCGCTGGCCGCCGCGACCCAGCTCGTCACCGGAGTGCCGCCCACCGCCGCGGGCGCCACGGCCGGCTCCGACGGCGGGACGGACGGCGCGGGCGGCGCCCTCACCGCAGGCGGCTCCGGCGGCTCCGGCTCGCTCGCCGGCGCGACCGGCGGCGGCGCGAGCGGCACGTCGGGCGGCACGGCAGGCGGCGGCTCCGGCGCCGCGGCGGGCGGCGCGACGCCGTCGTCCTCCGCCACCGCGGTCGCGGCCGGCCGTACCGGAGGCCCCGGCGCCTCGCCCCCGGCGCACAACGTCGCGGCGACCGGCGGCGCCACGCCCCGCCGCGTGCTCGGCGCCGTCCGGTGGGTGCTGCTCGCCGTCCTCGTCGCGGGCGTCGCCGGCGGTCTCGCGGGTCCGCTGCTGGTGCGCGCGGGCACGGCGGGACCCGGCGGCGGAGTGCCGTCGCCGCTGCGCCGACTGCGCCGACTGCACCGACCGCGCCGGAGACCGCGGTGACCGGCCGTCGCCCCCGTCTGCCGCGACGCGGACTAACGCGCCCCTTGGAAGGAAATTCGAGGGGATTGTGCAATGCCGATCGTTCACTTTCCAGGATCGTCTTATTTGGCTGCTACACCTTGCGGGCGTGGCAGGATGTCTCACGGCCGGTCGACGAACCGAGCCATTCCGGGGAGAAATTCCCTGATGCTCCTCGGCGCGGTACATCTGGAAATTCCATCCGCATGAGCACGGAGGAAATAACAGTGAACGTGAAATTCGCCAGGCGGCTCTCGATCGCGGTCGGCGCCGCGGCCATGGGCACCGTCCTGATCACCGGCACCGCCCAGGCCGACCCGCCGTCGGGCCAGTTCCGCGAGCTGGTCGGCGTGGGTTCCGACACCACCCAGGACGTCCTGAACGGCCTCGGGAACGTGATCGTGGACCCGAACGGTTCGCCGAACCACCTGCTGATCGCCTCCTACGACGCGGTCAACCCGTCGACCGGCGCCGCGCACGAGTGCATCGTCGTCCGCTCGGGCCACACCTGCATCACCCGGCCGAACGGTTCCGGCGAGGGCATCGCCGCCCTCAACGCGGACATCGCCGCCAACGCGGGCAACCTGGACTTCGCCCGCTCCTCCAGCGGCGTGACCACGACCGGCTCGAACCTGACCTGGATCCCGTTCGCCGAGGACGCGGTGACCGCCGCGGTGAAGACCGGCAGCACGCTGCCCGCCAACCTCACCTACTCCGCCACCGCGACCACCAACGCCCAGAAGAGCCTGTACGACCTGAACCGGGTCTACAACTGCCTCGACACCAGCGGCAACCCGCTGGCGGCCGGCGTCTTCCCGACCATCAACGGCGTCACCGTGCACCCCCTGGTCCCGCAGTCCGGCTCCGGCACCCGCAAGTTCTGGGCGCAGAAGCTCGGCTTCGACGCCACCACCCTGCCGTCGTGCGTGAGCGACCACGCCAAGGACGGCACCCAGGTCGAGGAGCACGACGGCAGCGGCCTGCAGCGGACGGTCGCCGCGGACGGCTCCGAGGACATCACGCCGTTCTCGATCGCCCAGTACATCGCGCAGTCCAACTCCGCCACCACCGGCGTCCGCAACCGCATCAACGGCGCCGTGCTGGAGTCGGTCAACAGCACCGCGCCGACCACCGGCTCCCCGGCGACGCTGAACCCGGCGTTCCCGATCAACCGCCCGGTCTACAACGTCGTCAAGACCAGCCGGCTGACCGAGGCCGACATCAAGCTGGCGTTCGTCAACACCGCGGCCAACCCGCTGACGGACCCCAACACCTCCAAGATCTGCCAGAACGGCGCGACGATCACCAAGTTCGGCTTCGCGCAGCTCCCCGCCGGCAGCTGCGGCACCACCACGCTGACCGGCAACTCCTGACCCGCCCCGGCGAGGGGCCTGCCGGTTCCGGTCCTCCTCGCTGACCCACGACGGCGGACCGCTTCGTCCGCCGGGCCGGGCGTCCCCCCGCGGGGCGCCCGGCCGCCGCACCACCCGCTGTCACACCCACCGTTGAACCTGTCAGGGAGTAGGGACACCATGAACCGAAGACTTCACGGCGTGCTCGTCGGCTCGCTGGGACTGCTCATGGGCGCGGGCGCGGTGCTCGCCGGTACCGGCACCGCGAACGCGGCCGCCACCACGGTCGGCACCACGGTCGGCACCACGGTCGGCACCACGGTCGGCACCACGGTCGCCACGACGGCCGGTACGTCGGCCGCCACGACCGCCGGCACCGTCACGCTCACGGCCAGGAGCGCCGCCCTCACCGACGGCTCGCCGTTCACCAAGGTCTCGGTGAACAAGGCGTGCCCGACCGGCTACCAGGACGACCTGAACGTCTTCCTCGTCACGCCCGACGGCGCCGAGTCCGGCATCGCCTTCGACCTGACGGACGGCGGCCCGTTCGCGTCCGCCCCGATCACCGCGCTGGAGCCGGCCGAGTCGACCGACACCACCTACGTCAACTCGATCGCCGACGCGTTCGCCAACGTCAACGCGCCCGTCGTGGACGGCACTTACCCGATCCACGTGGTCTGCGGGAGCGCCGACCCGGCGAACTTCCCCGAGCGCCCCACCTTCACCGGCTTCATCGACGTGACCGGTGACACCTGGAAGGTCGACAGCCGTCCGGCGCCCGCCGCCACCAGGATCAAGCTGACCGCGAGCCCGGCCGGGCACGTCCAGGTCGGACAGACCTTCACCCTCGGCGCGGCCGTCACCCCGGCCGTCCCGGGCACCGTGCAGTTCTCCGCGGACGGCGGCGCGAACCCGATCGGCGGCCCGGTCACCGTCGTGAACGGCGTCGCCTCGGTGACCGTGCCGACCAGCGCGAACCCGACAGTTCGCAGTTACGCCGCGGTCTTCGTGCCGGCGGACCAGCTCGCCCACGCCCAGGCCTACGGCGTGTTCGACTACGCCTTCCTGGCGGCGCCGACGATCACCGTCACGGACGCCTCGGGCACGGTCCTGGGCGCCGACCCGCAGCTCGCCGGCGGCCGGCGGATCACCGTCTCCGCGACCGGCTTCCAGCCCACCACGGGCGAGAAGGTCACCGCGTCGATCACCCGCGTGTACGGGCCGCTGCCCGCCGGCCTGCCGTCGGCCACCGCGGACGCGGTCGGCTCGGTGACCGGCTACACGGTCACCCTCCCGTCCTGCCTCACCGCCGGCTCCCACCAGCTCGTCCTGACCGGCCAGGACAGCAGGACCCGGCTGGTGTTCGCCTTCACCACCACGTGACCGCGACGGTCGCGCGGACGCACCGCAGGCCCGCGCCGGCCGGCACGGACACCCGTACGCCCTGCCACCCGCCAGGTGGCAGGGCCGCACGCGTCACACCGCGGTACCGGCACGACCGACCACATCCCCGAGGGGACGAGGAGACATGACACGACGAACGCACGCGACGCTGCTGAGCGTGCTGGCACTGATCCTGGGCAGCGGCGCCCTGATCCTCACCACCGCGGGGACCGCGAGCGCCGACCTTCCCGGCACGGTGACGCTGACGCCCGGCAGCGGCACGCTCACCGACTCCCAGCCCCTGTCCCAGGTGTCGGTGTCGGCCCCGTGCCCCGAGCACTACCAGGACTCGCTGAACGTACTGGTGGCCATCCCGGACTTCGGGGACTCCCTCATCGCGTTCGGACTGACCGACGGGGCGCCCTTCGACGGGTCGACGATCACCGCGCAGGTGCCGCCGGCCGGTCCGGACGGCCCTCCGTACGTGAACACCATCGCGGACGCCTTCAGCAACTACGGCGCGACCCCCGCCGACGGCGTCTACGCGATCAAGGTGGAGTGCGCGTCGGCCGACCCGGCCTACACCGACACCCCGACCTTCAGCACCCTGATCGAGGTCACCGGCAACTCCTGGGCGGTCAAGAACACCGCCCCGGCGACGAACACCTCGATCAGCGTGGCGGCCAGCCCGGCCGGCCACACCACCGTCAGCCAGAGCTTCACCCTGACGGCCACGGTGGAACCGAGCAGCGCGGTGGGCAGCGTCCAGTTCCTGCGCAACGGCGACACTCCCATCGACGCCCAGCCGTTGACGGGCGGCTCCGCCAGCACGACCGTCCCGGGGATCAGCACCGCCTCGATCCAGAACTACAAGGCGGTCTTCACCCCCAACGACCCCGCCGCGTTCACCGCCAGCTCCTCCTCGACGACGGCCTACGCGATCCTCAACGAGCCGCAGCTGACCGCGCTGGACGACACCGGCAACACGCTGGACCAGTCCCCGACGCTCACCGCCGGGCAGAAGGTCGAGCTGACGGCGCAGGGCTTCCTGCCGTCGGCCACGTCCGCCGCGGGCGAGCCGGTCACCGTCACGCTCGACGGTGACGCCGGCAGCCTGCCCAAGGGCGCGCCCGACGCCCAGGGCACCGTGAGCAACTACGCGTTCACCGTGCCCTCCTCGGTGACCGACGGCGCCCACTCGCTGAAGCTGCACGGCGACACCAGCGCCGTCGACCAGACCTTCGCCTTCAGCGTGGGCTCGGGCGGCAACGGCTCCACGGCCGGCGACAGTTCGGGCTCGACGGCGGGCGACAGCTCCGGCTCCACCGCGGGCGACAGCTCCGGCTCCAGCGCGGGCAGCACCGCAGGGGACAGCTCCGGCACGTCCGGCTCCACCGCCGGGGACGGTTCGAGCACCTCGGGCGGCGCGTCCGGGTCAACCGGGGGCGACGCCTCCGGCGGCACCGGGGACCTGTCGTCGGGCGGCACGTCCGGCGGCACCTCCGGCGGCGGCTCGGGCCCGCTCGCGGCGACCGGCGCCGAGGGCATCGCCTCGCTCAGCGTCCTCGCCCTCCTGCTGCTGGCCGGCGGCGGCTACGCCGTCCACCGGGTGCGCAGGGACGGCAAGTTGCTGAGCTTCGGCCCGACCCCGCGCGACTGACCCCGCGCACCCGTCCGCACCACGGCGGGCGGTGGCGTGCCGCACCCGGCGGCCCGCCCCGCCCGCCGCACTGCCCGCCGCACCGAGCCCGCACCGAGCCCGCACCGAAGGAGCGCACCCGTGGCCGTCCTGTCACCGACCCCCGAGACAGCCGAGCCGCCGCCGGAGAGCCCGCGCGAGCCGCAGGAACCGGCGCCCGCGCGGTCCGGCCCCGACCTGCGGTTGGTCGTCCCCGGCGCCGCGCTGACCGTGCTGGCCGCGCTGCTGCTCGGCTTCGTGGTGAACCTCACCGTGCTCGGCCACATCGAGCACGCCCGCGCCCAGCAGAACGGCTACGGCAGGCTGCGCGCCGAACTCGCGCTCGGCACCGCCCCGGTGGGCCGCTACGACGACCGGGGCAAGCCGGTGGCCGGCGGCGCCCCGGTGGCCGTCCTGCACATCAAGGCGATCGGCCTGCGTGAGGTGGTCTTCCAGGGCACCACGTCCGGCGTGCTCATGTCGGGACCCGGCCACCGCAGGGACACGCCGATGCCCGGCCAAGCCGGCACCAGCATCATCATGGGCCGCCAGTGGGGCTACGGCAGCCCCTTCAACCACCTCGACCGGCTGCGCGCCGGCGACCCCATCACGGTCACCACCGGCCAGGGGCAGCAGCGGTACCAGGTGACCGGCATCCGCCGGGCCGGCGACCCGGCCCCCGCGGCGCCCGGCAGCGGACAGGGCCGGCTCGTGCTCATGACCGCCACCGGCGACCTCTACAGCCCGCGCGCGGTGCTGCGGGTCGACGCCCAGCTCGTCGGCCCGGCCCAGCCGGGACCCGCCGCTGGCGGCGGGCTCACCCCGGCGGAACAGCCGCTGGCCGGCGACGAGTCGGCGTGGCTGCCGGTCATGCTCTGGCTCCAGGGGCTGCTGCTGGTCACCGTGGCGATCACCTGGTCGTTCCGCCGCTGGGGCCGCTGGCAGACCTGGATCTGCGGCCTGCCGGTGCTGACCGCGGTGGTCGTCGCGCTGTCCGGCTCCGCCGCCCGCCTGCTGCCCAACCTGCTCTGACCGCCGTCGCCGCCGGACACTGCCCGCATCGGCCGCATCGGCCGCATCGGCCGCATCGGCCGCATCGGCCGCATCGGCCGCAACGCCCCGCGCACCGCCCGGCCCGGTGACCGACCGACGTCTCCCCGCCCGACGACAAGGACTGCGATGTCAGCAACCGACGAGACCGTACAGCTCCCGCCCGCGCCCGCCGGGAGCCCGGACCGACCGGCGTCACGCCCCGCCACCCTGGACGCCCGCGAGGTGTCCGCCTGGTTCGGCGATCACAAGGTCCTCGACCGGGTGTCGCTGACCATGCCGGCGAAGGTCGTCACCGCGCTCATCGGCCCCTCCGGCTGCGGCAAGTCGACCTTCCTGCGCATCCTGAACCGGATGCACGAGCTGGTCGGCTCCGCGTCGCTGGCCGGCGAGGTGCTGCTGGACGGCGACGACATCTACGACCGCGGCCGCCGCATCACCCACGCCCGCCGCGAGATCGGCATGGTCTTCCAGAAGCCCAACCCGTTCCCCGCGATGTCCATCTACGACAACGTGCTGGCCGGCCTGAAGATGAACGGCGTCAAGGCGAGCCGCGAGGAGCGCGACGACCTGGTGGAGGAGTGCCTGGCCAAGGCGGGGCTGTGGAAGGAGGTGCGGGACCGGCTGCGGCAGCCGGGCGGCGCGCTCTCCGGCGGTCAGCAGCAGCGGCTGTGCATCGCCCGGTCCCTGGCCGTGCGGCCGCGGGTGCTGCTGATGGACGAGCCCTGCTCGGCGCTCGACCCGACGTCGACACGGCGGATCGAGCAGACGATCGGCGAGCTGAGCCAGGACGTGACGATCGTGATCGTCACCCACAACATGCAGCAGGCGGCCCGCGTCTCCGACCAGTGCGCGTTCTTCCTCGCCGAGCAGGGGACGCCGGGCGTGATCGTCGAGCACGGTCCCACCGCGACGATGTTCGAGCACCCGCAGGACCCGCGGACCGCGGACTACGTCAACGGCCGCTTCGGCTGAGCGCTGCGGCCCGGCGGCCCGGCGTCTCCGGGGGCGGGCGTGCTCCGGCGGCCGGGCGTGCCCCGGGGCTCAGAGGCCGGCGGCCTCGGCGAGGTCGGCCTTCAGGGCGGACAGGACGCCGGCCGCCGTCTCGCGGGCCGCCGGGAGGCCGGCGGCGGGCGGGACGACGACCTCCAGATAGCACTTGAGCTTGGGCTCGGTCCCGGAGGGGCGGACCACGATGCGGGCCGACTCGATGCCCTCGCCGGTGAGGCGGTAGCGCAGGCCGTCGGTGGGGGGCAGACCGCCCGCGCCCTCGCGCAGGTCCTCCGCCGAGACGACGTCGAGACCGGCCAGCCGGACCGGGGGCCGCGACCGCAGCCGGGCCATCGCCGCGCCGATCAGCTCCAGGTCCGCGACCCGCGCCGAGAGCTGGTCGGTGGCGTGCAGGCCGTGCGCGAGCGCCAGGTCGTCCAGCAGGTCGGCGAGCCCGCGGCCCTCCGCCTTGAGCGCCGCCGCCAGCTCCGCGACCAGCAGCGCCGCCGTCACGCCGTCCTTGTCCCGTACGCCGTCCGGGTCCACGCAGTAGCCGAGCGCCTCCTCGTAGCCGTAGCGCAGGCCCGGCACCCGGGCGATCCACTTGAAGCCGGTCAGCGTGTCCTCGTAGGCGAGCCCGGCCGCCGCGGCGACGCGTGACAGCAGCGACGACGACACGATGCTCGCGGCGAACACGTCCCGGCCCGGCGCGGCCGCCCCGGTGCGCACCAGGTGCGCGGCGAGCAGCGCGCCCAGCTCGTCGCCGCGCAGCATCCGCCAGCCGGCCTCCGCGGCCGGGTCGGGCACGGCGGCGGCGCAGCGGTCGGCGTCCGGGTCGTTGGCGATCACCACGTCCGGCGCGGGGGAGCCGTCCGCGGCCGCGCGGGCCGCCGCCTCCCGCGCGGTGGCGAACGCCAGGTCCATCGCGCCCGGCTCCTCGGGGTTGGGGAACGCCACCGTCGGGAAGTCCGGGTCCGGCGCGGCCTGCCGCTCCACCCGCAGCGGCGCGGCGAAACCGGCCCGCGCGAACGCCGCGTCCAGCGTCTCCATGCCCACGCCGTGCATCGGCGTGTAGACGACGGACAGCTCCCGGGGGCCGCCCGGCCGGACCACGGCCGCGGCCCGGTCGAGGTACGCGTCGAGGACGTCGTCGCCGAGCACCCGCCATGCGCCGTCCCGGGCGCGCGGCACCGCGTCCAACGGTCCGACGGCCGCGATCTGCTCGGCGATCTCCGCGTCGGCGGGCGGCACGATCTGCGAGCCGTCGCCGAGGTAGACCTTGTAGCCGTTGTCCTGCGGCGGGTTGTGGCTCGCGGTGACCATCACACCGGCCGCCGCGCCCAGGTGCCGGATCGCGTACGCGAGCACCGGCGTCGGCAGCGGGCGCGGCAGCAGCGCCGCGGTCAGGCCCGCGCCGGTGACCACCGCGGCGGTGTCGCGCGCGAACTCGTCGGACTGGTGCCGGGCGTCGTAGCCGATCACCACCAGGCCGCCGCCGCGGGCCTTGAGGTATCCGGCCAGGCCCGCCGCGGCGCGGATCACCACGGCGCGGTTCATCCGCATCGGGCCGCCGCCGAGCGCGCCGCGCAAGCCGGCGGTGCCGAACTGGAGCGTGCTGGCGAAGCGTTCGGCCAGCTCGGCGTCCGCGCCTGCCGCGACGAGGGCCTCCAGCTCCGCGCGGGTCCGCGGGTCGGGGTCCTCCGCGATCCAGGCGGTCACCCTGCGCAGCAGCTCGTCGTCCATCCCTCAACCTCCGGTGGTGGTAGTGGCGTCCGTCCGGTGCGCCCAGGCCTCCGGCCCGCGATCGTACGGGCGGGGGCCCGTGGCCGTACGCGGAGGCGCGGCGCGCGGTCCGCGACCGGCGTCCCGGCGGCCCGGCGTCCCGCGGGCGGCCGCGGGCGCTCAGAGGCGGTCGAGCACCTGGCCGAGCAGCGCGCCCATCCGCGTCGCCGACTCGCGGCCGGCTTCGAGGACTTCCTCGTGGTTGAGCGGCGCACCGGTCATGCCGGCGGCGAGGTTGGTGACCAGTGAGACGCCGAGGACCTCCGCGCCGGCCTCGCGCGCGGCGATCGCCTCCAGCGCGGTGGACATGCCGACCAGGTCGCCGCCTATCGCGCGGACCATCCCGATCTCGGCCGGCGTCTCGTAGTGCGGGCCGGGCAGCTGGACGTAGACGCCCTCCTCCAGGGAGGGGTCGACCTCCTTGCACAGCGCGCGCAGCCGCGGCGAGTACAGGTCGGTGAGGTCGACGAAGCGGGCGCCGGCGATCGGCGAGGTCGCGGTCATGTTGATGTGGTCGCTGATCAGCACCGGCTGGCCGGGGCGGAAGCCGGGGCGCAGTCCGCCGCAGCCGTTGGTGAGCACCACCGTCTTGCACCCCGCGGCCACCGCGGTGCGCACGCCGTGCACGACGGCGGCCACGCCGCGGTTCTCGTACAGGTGGGTACGGCCGAGGTAGACCAGCGCGCGGACGCCTCCGACGGTGACCGACCGCACCCGGCCGGCGTGACCGGCGACGCCGGGGGGCGGGAAGCCGGGCAGATCGGTGACCGGGAACTCGTGGTCGGGGGTGCCCAGCCCGTCGGCGGCGGGCACCCAGCCCGAGCCCAGCACCAGGGCGACGTCGTGGGTCCCGGCGCCGGTCAGCTCGCGCAGGCGGGCGGCGGCGGCGTCGGCCGCGGCGTAGGGATCGGGGTTTGCGGAAGCGTTCACGCGATGAGGGTAGCTTGTCGTGGCCTACGCGCGTAGACGGGTCTACGCTGCGGCGTCGTGAAATCGGGTCTTCGTACGATTGACGTCACCCGTCGGGCCGCACCCACCCGGGTGGCCGTCCCCGTGACCCCGGTCAGCTGGGCGCTGGGCCTCAACCCCCAGGGGCGCGGGGAACGGCGCGAGCAACCCACCACCGGGCCGGTGGTCCGGATCGAACTGAACAGCCCCTCCGGGCCGGTGACGACCTGCGGGCCGCTGGGGGCACCTCCCAGGCGAAGCTCTGGGGGAGGCTGGTGGGGGTGCCTCCCGGACGGAGTCTGGGGGAGCAGTTCCCAGCGCCCCTGATCTCAGCGCCCAGCGCCGAGCTGGCCCGGGGCCGGGCGCAGCCCCGGGGAGCACGCCCAGCGTCGAGCTGGCCGGGGGCCGGGCGCAGCCCAGGGGGAACACGTCCAGCGCCGAGCTGGCCGGGGGCCGGGCGCAGCCCGGGGGAGCGGGGGAGCGGCGCGCCGCTGGGCACGGCTCCACGCCCGGCGTGAGGATCAGCAAGGGCGCTTGCGGAGCTCCATGACGTAATCGTGCGGCGCCCCCGCCGACTCCGCCGCGTCCGCGACCTCGCCCAGATACCGCGCCGAGGGCAACCCGCCCTCGTAGTCGTTGAGCACGTAGAGCCACGCCGCCAGATCGCCCTCCAGGCTGTGCACGCGGACCGTGGCCCGCCGGTACACGCCCAGCGGCACGCCCTCCCAGCGGTCCATCGACTCCTCGTCCACCGGCGCGATCTCGTAGAGCCCCACGAAGACCTGCCCGGCCGGGTCCTCCACCACCGTCGCGAGCGCGCCCTCCCAGCCCATCTGCTCGCCGCCGAAGGTGAGCCGCCAGCCCTGGAGCCACCCGGTGCCGCGCAGCGGTGAGTGCGGGGCGCGGCGGGTCATCAGCCGCGCGTCGAGATTGGTTCCGTAGGCGGCGTAGAGCGACATGGACACGAGCGTAAGGCAGCCGCCCGGCGCCGGTGCGGCGGCGCAGCGCCCCCCGGACGCCCCCGGACGCCCCCTGGACGCGAGCGCTTGGCGCGTGCGGGACAATGGGGTACGTGACTCGGATCGTGATCATCGGTGGTGGACCCGGCGGCTACGAAGCGGCGCTCGTGGCGGCGCAGCTCGGCGCGGAGGTGACCGTCGTGGACCGCGACGGCCTGGGCGGCGCGTCGGTGCTGACCGACTGCGTGCCGTCCAAGACCCTCATCGCCACGGCGGAGGTGATGACCACCTTCGACTCCTCGTACGAGGAGCTGGGCATCATCGTCGCCGACGCTCCCACCTTGCCCGTTATCGGGCAGGAGGGGCCCACGCCCCCGGAGAAGGCCCCCCGGGTGGTCGGCGTCGACCTGGGCAAGGTCAACCGCCGGGTCAAGCGCCTGGCGCTGGCGCAGTCCCACGACATCACCGCGTCGGTGACGCGCGCCGGGGTGCGCGTGCTGCGCGGCCGGGGCCGTCTGGAGGGCTGCCAGACCGCCGAGGGCACCCGCTGCGTCGCGGTCGAGGCGCCGGACGGCAGCGTCGAGCGGCTCACCGCCGACGCCGTGCTGGTCGCCACCGGCGGCCGGCCGCGCGAGCTGGAGGACGCGCTGCCCGACGGCGAGCGCATCCTGAACTGGACGCAGGTCTACGACCTGGACGAACTGCCGCGCGAGCTCATCGTGGTCGGCTCGGGCGTCACCGGCGCGGAGTTCGCCGGTGCGTACCAGGCGCTCGGCTCGCACGTCACGCTGGTCTCCTCGCGCGACCGGGTGCTGCCCGGCGAGGACCCGGACGCGGCCGCCGTGCTGGAGGACGTCTTCCGCCGCCGCGGCATGAACGTGATGGCCCGCTCGCGCGCGGCGAGCGTCAGGAGGGTGGGCGACGGCGTCGAGGTCACCCTCGCCGACGGCCGGGTGATCACCGGCACGCACTGCCTGATGGCGGTCGGCGCGATCCCCAACACCGCGGACATGGGCCTGGAGGAGGCGGGCGTGAAGCTCACCGAGTCCGGCCACATCAGGACCGACAAGGTCTCGCGCACCAGCGCCCCCGGCGTCTACGCGGCCGGCGACGTGACCGGCGTGTTCGCGCTGGCCTCGGTCGCCGCGATGCAGGGCCGGATCGCGATGTACCACTTCCTCGGCGACGCGGTGGCCCCGCTGAACCTGAAGACGGTCTCCTCCAACGTCTTCACCGACCCGGAGATCGCCACCGTCGGCTACACCCAGGCGGACGTGGACGCCGGCCGGATGGCCGCCAACGTCGTCAAGCTGCCGTTGCTGCGCAACCCGCGGGCGAAGATGCAGGGCATCAGGGACGGCTTCGTGAAGCTGTTCTGCCGGCCCGGCACCGGGATCGTGGTGGGCGGCGTGGTGGTCGCGCCCAGGGCGAGCGAGCTGATCCACCCGATCTCGATCGCGGTCGACAACAGCCTGACCGTCGAGCAGATCGCCAACGCGTTCACCGTGTACCCGTCGCTGTCCGGCTCGGTCGCGGAGGTCGCCCGGCAGCTGCACACCCGCAAGACCGCCGCCGGGAGCTGAGCCGTACGCGAGCCCGGCCGGTACGGGCACGGGCCGCGTACGAGCCTGGGCCGCGTACGAGCGCGGGCCGCATACGGTCGTCGGCCGTACCGGACGTGACCGTTCCACACACCGCCGCGGTACGAACGTGCGGTCGGTACATAGCACGTGACGGTCTGATTTGGGCGGGAGTTGCGTGATCTGGTGCGAAACGCTGAACTCCCTGGGCGACTGGGGTTACTGTCGGTTCCGTGTTCGCTGCAGAACGTCGCCAATTGATCCTGGAAATGGTGCGGGCCAACGGAGCGGTCTCGCTCCGTGAGCTGGCACGTGTCGTCCAGACCTCCGAGGTGACCGTGCGCCGTGACGTGCGGGCGCTGGAGGCCGAAGGACTGCTGGACCGCCGGCACGGCGGCGCCGTGCTGCCCGGCGGTTTCACGAGGGAGTCCGGCTTCCCGCAGAAGTCGCACCTGGCGACCGCCGAGAAGACGGCGATCGCCGACCTCGCCGCCGGGCTCGTCGGCGAGGGCGACGCGGTCGTGGTGGGCGCGGGCACCACCACGCAGGAGCTGGCCCGGCGGTTGGCCCGGGTGCCGGGGCTGACCGTGGTGACCAACTCGCTGCTGGTCGCGCAGGCCCTCGCGCACGCCAACCGCGTCGAGGTGGTGATGACGGGCGGGACGCTGCGCGGGTCCAACTACGGCCTGGTCGGCAGCGGCGCCGAGCAGTCGCTGCAGGGGCTGCGGGTCTCCCGCGCGTTCCTGTCCGGCGCGGGGCTGACCGCCGAGCGCGGCCTGTCCACGTCCAACATGCTGGCCGCGAGCGTCGACCGGGCGCTGGTGCAGGCGGCGGCCGAGGTGGTGGTGCTGGCCGACCACACCAAGCTCGGCTCGGACACGATGTTCCAGACCGTGCCGACCGACCTGATCACCCACCTGGTCACCGACGACCCGCCGGTGGAGGACGAGCGGGCCGGCGCCGAGCTCCAGGCGCTGGCCGACCGCGGGGTGCAGGTCGCGGTCGCCGCGACCGGCGCCGACCTCACGGCCACCGGCCGCGCCCGGCGCGACGCCGCGCCGCTGCCCTCCCCGCGCCGCCACGCGCCCGGTCAGCCGCCGCGCGCGGACCGCCCCGGGCTGCCGGCCGGCGACCCCGCCCCGCTCACCCCGCGGCTGGCGGACATCCGCCGCCGCTGACCCCGACCGCTCCGGACTCCCGAGGCGCCGAAGGTGCCCCGGGCTCCGCGGACTCCCCGACCGGTCAGGACTTCCCGACCGCTCCGGGCTCCCCGACCGGTCCGGACTCCCGGATCACCCCGGGTTCCCCGGGCCCTCGGCGCCTCCCGGCGCGCCGGACCGCGCCGGGGCCGGCTCGTCGCGGGTCAGCACGCCAAGCAGCGCCAGCGACATCAGCCGGTCGAACAGCCCGCGTTCGTCCGGGTTCTTCTCCGCGGTGCTCACCAGCGCGTAGGTGAGCTTGAGCAGGTCGGAGATCGTCGCGTCCGCGCGGACCGCGCCGGCCTGCTGGGCGCGCAGCAGCAGCTCGCCGCCGGAGGCCCGCAGCCGGGTCTTGCACGCGACCATGCGGCTCTCCGCGCCCTCCATCACCGCCGCGGCCAGTCCGCGGTACGCGGTCGAGTGCACCGCGACCGACCGCAGCCAGCGGGTCAGCGCGTCCGCCGGGTCGTCGGCCGTCATCAGCTCCTGCGCCCGGGCGCTCAGTGTGTCGAGTTCGAGTTCGTAGACCGCGCTGAGCAGGGCGTAGCGGTCGGGGAAGTGCCGGTAGAGGGTGCCGATGCCGACGCCGGCGTGCCGGGCGATGTCCTCCAGGGCCACGTCCGTGCCGTGCACCAGGAACGCCTGCCTGGCCTCGTGGACCAGCCGGTCGTAGTTGCGCTGTGCGTCAGCCCGCATGCCCTGTTCCGCCCTCCGGGGAATGCCCTCGTCCCTGAACGGATTGTACAACCGGAGGATGCCTCCGTATCCTTACCGGAGGAAGCCTCCGCTTGGCTTCACGGCACCTTCCGTCCCACCGCCTTCTCTCCGCTGGAGGCCCACCCTCATGTCCTCGCCCCACGTGCGCGACACCGCTCCCGACACAGCGGGCCCGATCCGCTCCTCCGGGGCGGCCGGTCCGGCCGAGCTGTCCCCGGCGCGCCGGCACCCGTTCATCGCGCTCGCCGCGATCGTCGGCACCCAGCTGATGCTGCTGCTCGACGCGACGGTGGTGAACGTCGCGCTGCCCGGCATCGGCGACCACCTCGGCTTCTCGCCCACCGGCATGTCGTGGGTGCTCAACGTCTACACCCTCGCCTTCGGCGGTCTGCTGCTGCTCGGCAGCCGGATCGGCGACCTGATAGGCCGGCGCACCGCGCTGGTGTGGGGCGTCGCCGCCTTCACCCTCGCCTCGGTCGCCGGCGGCCTGGCCAACGACGCCACCACGCTGCTCATCGCCCGCGGCGTGCAGGGCGCGGCCGGCGCGCTCGCCGCGCCCAGCACCCTCGCGCTGATCGCGACCTCCTTCTCCGAGGGCGCCGAGCGCAACCGCGCGCTCAGCGTCTTCTCCGCGGTCTCCGGCGCCGGCTCCGCGGTCGGCCTGACCGCCGGCGGCATGCTCACCGACTGGGGCTCCTGGCGCTGGGTGTTCTTCGTCAACATCCCGGTGGGCGTGGCGATCGTGCTGCTCGCCCCGCGCTTCATCAGCGAGACCGAGAAGCACCGCGGCGGGCGCTTCGACATCGCCGGCGCCCTCACCGGCACCCTCGGCATGGCCACCCTGGTCTACGCGTTCATCCGGGTCGGCGAGAGCAGCTGGGGCGACGGCCGCGCGGTCACGTCCTTCGTCGTCGCGGTCGCGCTGCTCGCCGCGTTCCTGATCAACGAGACCCGGGTGGAACGCCCGCTGGTGGTCCTGCGGCTGTTCGCCGACCGCAACCGGGCGCTGGCGTACGCGGTGATGCTGCTGGTCCCGGCCGGGATGTTCGGCGTCTTCTACTTCAGCACGCAGTACCTCCAGACGTATCTGCACTACAGCCCGCTGAAGGCCGGCTTCGCGTTCCTGCCGCTGTCCGGGCCGCTGTTCGCCGGGGCCAGGCTCGCGCCGCGGCTGCTGGCCCGTTACGGCGCCAAGGCCGTCGCGGCCACCGGCGGCCTGCTCAACCTGGCCGGCATGGCCTGGATCACCCAGCTGTCCGCGTCCGACGGCTACGCGCGGGGCATCCTGCCCTCGCTGATGCTGATCGGTGTCGGCGTCGGCTTCACGATGATGCCGCTGAACACCTTCATCCTGTCCGGCGTCGCGCCCAAGGACGCGGGCTCGGCCTCGGGTCTGCTCCAGACCATGCAGCAGGTCGGCGGCAGCCTCGGACTGTCGGTGCTGGTCACCGTCTTCGGCACGGTCTCCCGCCACCACCACGACAACCCGTTCATCCACGGCGCGACGGCCGCGTTCACCATGGCCGCGGTCTTCACGGGCCTCGCGGTGGCGCTGGTGCTGTGCCTGAAGTCCCCGGCCCGCCCGGCCCTGCGCAAGTAGGCGCCTACGGGCGGGGTGCCGCACCCCTACCGGGGACGCGGCGGGGGGGGGGGGGGGGGGGGGGGGGGGGGGGGGGGGGGGGGGGGGGGGGGGGGGGGGGGGGGGGGGGGGGGGGGGGGGGGGGGGGGGGGGGGGGGGGGGGGNCCCCCCCCCCCCCCCCCCCCCCCCCCCCCCCCCCCCCCCCCCCCCCCCCCCCCCCCCCCCGCGGAGGACGTGCGCGGGCTCGCGCCCGACGGTGCGTCAGTCCTTGATCTCGCAGATCACCGCGCCCGAGGAGACCGAGGAGCCGACCTCGGCCTTCAGGCCGATGACCGTACCGGCGCGGTGCGCGTTCAGCGGCTGCTCCATCTTCATCGCCTCCAGGACCACGATCAGATCGCCCTCGGCGACCTGCTGGTTCTCCTCGACGGCGACCTTGACGATGGTGCCCTGCATCGGCGAGGCCAGCGAGTCGCCGGAGACCGCCGTGCTCGCCTTGGCCGCCTGCCGCCGCTTGGGCTTGGCGCCCGCGGCCAGGCCGGTACGGGCCAGCGTCATGCCGAGCGAGGCCGGCAGCGACACCTCCAGGCGCTTGCCGCCCACCTCCACGACCACCGTCTCGCGGCCCGGGCCCTCCTCGTCGTCCACCGCGGGACCGGTGAACGGCGGGATGGTGTTCTCGAACTCCGTCTCGATCCACCGGGTGTGGACCGTGAACGGCCCCTCCTTCGGCGCGAACGCCGGGTCGACGACCACCGCGCGGTGGAACGGGATGGCCGTCGCCATGCCCTCGACCTCGAACTCCGCCAGCGCCCGCGCCGCGCGCTGCAGCGCCTGCTCCCGCGTCGCGCCGGTGATCACCAGCTTGGCCAGCAGCGAGTCCCACGCCGGGCCGATCACGCTGCCCGCCTCGACACCGGCGTCCAGCCGCACGCCGGGACCGGACGGCGCGTCGAACCGCGTCACCGTGCCGGGCGCGGGCAGGAAGTTGCGGCCCGGGTCCTCGCCGTTGATGCGGAACTCGAACGAGTGACCGCGCAGCGGCGGGTCGTCGTAGCCCAGCTCCTCGCCGTCGGCGATCCGGAACATCTCGCGCACCAGGTCCAGGCCCGAGACCTCCTCGGTCACCGGGTGCTCCACCTGGAGGCGGGTGTTGACCTCCAGGAACGAGATCGTGCCGTCCTGGCCGACCAGGAACTCGCAGGTGCCCGCGCCGACGTAGCCGGCCTCCTTGAGGATGGCCTTGGACGCCGCGTAGAGCTGCTCGTTCTGCTCGGGCGTCAGATACGGGGCCGGGGCCTCCTCGACCAGCTTCTGGTGGCGGCGCTGGAGCGAGCAGTCACGGGTGGACACGACCACCACGTTGCCGTGCTTGTCGGCCAGGCACTGCGTCTCCACGTGCCGCGGCCGGTCCAGGTAGCGCTCCACGAAGCACTCGCCGCGGCCGAAGGCGGCGACCGCCTCGCGCACCGCGGAGTCGTACAGCTCCGGGACCTCCTCCAGGGTGCGGGCGACCTTCAGGCCGCGCCCGCCGCCGCCGAAGGCCGCCTTGATGGCGATCGGCAGGCCGTGCTCCTGGGCGAAGGCCACGACCTCCTCCGCGCCGGAGACCGGGTCGGGGGTGCCGGCCACCAGCGGCGCGCCCGCGCGCTGGGCGATGTGACGGGCCGCCACCTTGTCGCCCAGGTCGCGGATCGCCTGCGGCGGCGGGCCGATCCAGTTCAGCCCGGCGTCGATCACGGCCTGCGCGAACTCCGCGTTCTCCGACAGGAACCCGTAGCCGGGGTGGACGGCGTCGGCGCCGGACTCGGCGGCCGCGCCGAGCACCTTGGCGAAGTCCAGATAGCTGGTGGCGGGCGTGTCACCGCCCAGCGCGTACGCCTCGTCGGCCGCGCGGACATGCAGCGCGTCCCGGTCGGGGTCGGCGTAGACGGCTACGCTGGCGATCCCGGCGTCCCGGCAGGCACGGGCGACGCGGACAGCGATTTCACCGCGGTTGGCGATGAGGACCTTGCGCACGGTGGCTCCCTCCTTGAAACAAGCCGAGTTTAGGTACTGGCCACACTTGATGCCGAGGCACCCCTGCACGTGAGCTTCCCCACACGGAGGGTGATCCAGGGGTCGGGCCGACCCGTGAATGCCTGCTCAATCCACGGTACGGCGCTGCTCGGGCGGATGTCTCGGACTCCCCGGTGTGGCTGTCATCTCGCTTGCCGTCCGCCATCGGACCCGATGAATTTTTGTGGGAACCCCACGAACGAGTCATGGAAAGTTTGCCGGGCGGGTGCCCGAACGAGTGGTAGTGAGCGAGCACTTGCCGCCTTCGGTACCGGTGAGTAGCCTGCCAGGGCGGAGTACCCGGGGTAACGTCGCGGCCCGCGCCGGCCCCGGCGCCGCTCGGGACGAAGGGGGACGTCGTGCGCGCAGGACGCAGAGGCATGGCCGTCGGCACCGCCGTCGTGCTGGTGCTCGAAGCCGTGGCGATCGCGGCCGTCAACTGGATACTCGGCCTGGCCGTGCAGCACCAGAAGATGTCCCTCGGCGGCCTGTCGTACCACGCGATGGCCACCGGATCGTGGGTGGCCGGCGGGCTGTTCGGCCTCTTCCTGCTGGTCTGCGCGGTGCTCGTGGCCCGGATCGCGGTCCAGGACCGGATGACCGGGCGTGTCGCGCGGATCGTGCTCATCGTCTGCGCCGTGGTGCACGGCGTGATCGGCGCGCTGGCGGTCGGCCTGCTCGGCTGGGGCGGCTTCGTCGTCATGATGGCCGTCCTCGGCCTGCTGGTCGCCACCCTGTTGGCCTACGCCCCCGAGGACCGCGGCGACGCGCCCGCGGGGCCCGCCGAGGGCGAGCCGACGACCGACGAGCCCGGGATGCTGCCCGAACCGGTCGAGCACTCCGCGCGGGTGCCGCAGCCGAAGTCAGGCGACGCCGACGCGTCGTCCTCTTCGTCCCCCTCTTCCGCGTCGTCGTCCTCCTCCCCCTCCTCCTCGCCGGCCGCGCCGCCCGCGACGGCCTGAGGGAGCGTCAGGGGTTCTACGTCCACGGGCCGGTTCGCGTCCACAGAGCGGTCTACGTCCTTGGGCCGGTGGTCATCAGGCCCACAGGTCGGTGATGCGGACGCCGAGGTCGGCGAGCAGCCGGCGCAGGAGCGGCAGGGACAGGCCGATCACGTTGCCCGGGTCGCCCTCGATGCCGTCCACGAACGGCGCCGAGCGGCCGTCGAGGGTGAACGCGCCCGCCACGTACAGCGGTTCGCCGCTGGCCACGTAGGCCGCCACCTCCGCGTCGTCCGGCGTGCCGAAGTGCACGGTGGTGGACGCGGTCGCGGAGACCCGGCGGCCGGTCGCGGTGTCGATCAGGCAGTGCCCGGTCTGCAGGACGCCGCTGCGGCCGCGCATCGCCTGCCAGCGGGCGACGGCCTCGGTGGCGTCGGCGGGCTTGCCGAGCGCCTGGCCGTCGAGTTCGAGCACCGAGTCGCAGCCGAGGACCAGGTCCCCTTCGTCCACCACCCCGTCGCCCGCGCCGGTGCCGGCCACCGCGGCGGCCTTCGCCTCGGCGAGCTTCCTGGCCAGCTCCGCCGGCGTGTCGGCGGTGATGGCGCGCTCGTCCACGCCGCTGACCACCACGCGGGGGGGGGGGGGCGGGGGGGGGCGGCGGGGGCCCCCGCGGCGGGGGGGGGGGGGGGGGGGGGGGGGGGGGGGGGGG
>JAJSZB010000549.1:0-3377 GCA_050613715.1 Streptomyces sp. IBSBF 3018 | reverse complement strand
CCCCCGCACACCGACTAGCCGCGCGGCCCGTACGGGCTCCGGGCCCGTACGCCGACGAGCCCGCCGCACGCCGACCGAGACGCCCTCGTACGCCCCTCGGCCCGCCCCCGGTCCGCGGGCCGCCCGCGGACGCACGCCAGCCACCCGTGCGCCGGGGCGCTACCGCCGCGCGATCTCCGCGACCGCCGCCCGGGTGAGGGCCACCAGGTCCGCGGGGGCCAGCTCGACCTCCAGGCCGCGCTTGCCCGCCGAGACGAACACCGTGTCGAAGTCCCGCGCCGACGCGTCCACCACGGTCGGCAGCGCCTTGCGCTGGCCGAGCGGCGAGATGCCGCCGCGCACGTAGCCCGTGGTGCGCTCGGCCGCCGCGGGATCGGCCATCGCCGCGCGCTTGCCGCCCGCCGCCGCGGCCAGCGCCTTGAGGTCCAGGCTCGCCGAGACCGGCACCACCGCGACGGTCAGCGCGCCGTCGACCTCGGCCACCAGCGTCTTGAAGACGCGCTCCGGCGGCACGCCCATCGCCTGCGCGGCCTCCTCGCCGTAGGACAGCTCGGACGCCGGGTCGTGGTCGTAGGCGTGCACGGTGAAGGCGGCGCCCGCCTTCTCCAGCGCGACGGTCGCGGGGGTGCCCCCGCCGCCGCTGCGGGACTTCTTGGCCATCGGGTGGTTCCGCTCTCGGGGGATCGGGGATGCGTGCCGCGCCGCGGGCGCAAACGCCCGCCCGCCGTCGGCGCAGTCGGCGCTGTCGGCGCCGTCAGTTGGCGCAGACCGCCTGATGGGTCAGCTCCACCGCGGGCAGCGACGGCAGCTTGTCGATGATCGACGTCTCGTGGCGCAGCAGCTTCAGCTCGGCGGCCAGCCGGGCCGCGGTGTCCGGCGCCTCCAGCAGCACCTGCTTGCGCGCCGTCTCGGCGATCATCGCCGCCGCCACCAGATAGGACAGCACCGTCGGGTCGTCCGGGAACTCCTGCCCGGTCAGCGAGCGCTCGCTCGCCCCCGCCAGCCGCTTCTGGTACGTCGCGAACTGCCGGATCACCTCGGGGGCCAGCGCGCCCGCCCCGGCGCCGGTCTCCTCCGGCACCTCCTCGACCTCCGCGGTCAGGTACGGGCCGCTCGCGTCCACCGACAGCAGCCTGACGCGGATGATGCCGGTCGCCACCAGCTCGTAGCCGCCGCCGTCACGCTCGGCGATGCCCGCCGCGTCCGCGATGCAGCCGTAGCCGTACAGCGCGGCCATCGGGTCGTCGCCCAGGCCCGCCAGCGGCCCGGGGTCGCCGTCGCCCTCGCGGCCGGTCGGCGCGACCTCCTGGCCGTTCCTGATGGCCACCACGGCGAACCGCCGCGGCGCGTCCTCGGGCAGCGCCAGCAGATCGCCGACGAGCGCGCGGTACCGCTCCTCGAAGACGTTCAGCGGGAGGACCAGGCCGGGGAACAGCGCCGAACTGAGCGGGAAGAGCGGAAGGCGATCGGTCACAGTGAGCCAGGGTACGGGCAGGGTGCCCCTCTTCGTCACCCACTGTGCGCACTTCGGGGGTGACGGGGCACACGTGTCCGCCCGGCCGCCTCCTCACACCCCGCGCCGCAGCAGCCGGGACGCGCCCGCCGCCGCGGTCGTCGCCAGCGTCCACCCCAGCACGATCAGCCCCGAGGCCACCCACTGCCCGACGCCCGACTCGCGCCACGCGTTGTCCTGGCCCAGGTCGATGACCGGCAGCAGCAGGTCCAGCGCGTACAGGACCGGATTCCAGTGCGGCAGGTAGCCGCTGTCGGCCGGCGGCGGCGTCGGGTTCGCCGCGAAGTACGCCGCGCCGAAGGCCCACAGCACCGCCATCCACACCGCGGCGCGCCCCGGCCGGTAGCCGTAGCCGACGGTCACGTCCTGCAGCCACCCCCAGATCCGCCCGGCCGGCGGCAGCGTCTCGCGCCTGCGGCGCTGCCGGGCCAGCTGGACCTCGCGGGCCTCCGCGTCCTCGCCGGCGGCCCGCAGCGCGTTCGCCAGCTGCTCGTACGGCTCGGGGCGGAACTCCGGCGTCGCCGCGCTCAGCCAGGCGATCCGGTCCCGCAGCGGGAACTCCGCGAGCGGCGTCACCGCCTCGTACACGAAGTCCCGCAGCGACAGCAGTCCGGGACCCGGCCAGCTCTCCGGCGCGTCCACGAGCTGGCCGACCCGCGCGCCGGACAGCGAGACCATGCCGTCGGCCGGCGCACCGGGCTTGAAGCGCAGCTTCGGGGTGACGAGCCGGCGCAGCGACACCTGCTGGTCGCCGTCGAGGCGGAAGTCCGCGCGGTTGACGATCACCGCGTTGCCGATCCGCGCGTCGTCCAGCCGCAGGCCGCCCTCGCAGACGAAGTCCCGGGTCGGCGTGCCGGGCGGCGGCCGGGTGTCGCCGGCCGCGCCGGCCGTGCCGGTCACGGACATCACGTCCCAGCCCGCGGTCAGGTAGAGGGTGTGCTCGACCTGCACCCGGGCCGCGTTCAGCGCGTAGTGGCCGTAGGGGTTGCGCAGGGTGCTGCCGCGCAGACTGAGCCGGCCGCCGATCCGGGCGCTGCGCAGGCTCAGCTCGCCGGTGACGTCCATCAGCTCGGCCTCCACGTCCTGGCCGACCTGGAGGCCGTCCGCGGCCACCGCGCGGCCCGCCCGGTCGCGCCGCACCGTCAGCTGGTTGAGCAGCAGGTCGGTGCCGATCTGCGCGTCGGTCATCCGGATGCCGCCGGGTATCAGGCACTGCGGCAGGTGCAGGTCGCCGGTGATCTGGAGGCGGGCCGCCTCCAGCCGGGGTATCAGGCAGCGCACCAGCCGCATGCTGCCGGCGTGGCACTCCTGGAGCATCAGCTGCTCGTCGAACCGGCAGTCGTCCAGCTGCAGGTACGGCGCGATGACGCCGCCGGAGAGCATCAGCCGGCCGCTGATCCGCACCCCGGCCAGCTTCAGCGCGGCCACCCGGCCCGGCTGCGGCGGCGGCGGGTTCAGCAGCAGCTCGGCGATCGCCTGGGCGCGCACCGTGCGCTCCGGCGGCCACGGCGGGCCCTCCAGCGCGTCGTCCTCCGGCGCCCGCACCGCGGACGCGCCGCCGCGCGGCCGGCCGCCGGGGCGCAGGTCGCAGGTGCGGCCGGCCCGGAACAGCCACCACATCCGCCGCTCGGTCGCGGTCCAGTCGTCCGGCGGCGCGTGCGGGTCCGCCCCGCGCGCCGCCGTACGCCCGGCGTCCCCGGCCGCGCTCCCGCCGCCGATCGCGCTCCCGGATGCGCTACCGACCCCGGCCGCGCTGCCGACTCCGTCGCCGGCCGCACCCCCGCTCCCGGCTCCGCTCCCAGCCTGTCCGGCGTCCCCGTCCCGCTCGGCCATCCCGCCCCTCCCCGTGGCCCCCCGGTGGACC
>JAJSZB010000548.1:0-3393 GCA_050613715.1 Streptomyces sp. IBSBF 3018 | reverse complement strand
GATCGGGGTCAGGGAGGGGCGTCGGAGTTACGGATCAGGCGTTACGGGCCGGCGGCCGCGGACGAGGGCCGCGGGCCGGCGGTTGCGGACGAGGGGTCGCGGATCGCCGGTCACGGCTTCGCGCCGGGCAGTGCGGCGAGCGCCCGGGCGGCGATCTCCTGCGGGGTGCCCTCGATGCCGACGACCGCGCCGGCCTCGTCCGCCCCGAGCGCTTCCAGCGCCTCGAACTGCGAGGTGAGCAGCCCGGACGGCATGAAGTGCTCCATCCGCGCCGCCAGCCGCGAGGCGATCAGCTCCGGCGGGCCGTCCAGGTGCAGGAAGAACAGACCGGGGTCGGCGCGCCGCAGCCGGTCGCGGTAGCGGCGGCGCAGCGCCGAGCAGCTGACCACGCCGCCGCGGTCGCCGCGCTCGGCGATCCAGCCGGCGATCGCGTCCAGCCAGGGCGCGCGGTCGGCGTCGTCCAGCGGGTGGCCGGCCGACATCTTGGCGATGTTCGCCGGCGGGTGGAAGTCGTCCGCCTCGGCGTAGGGCACGTCGAGCCGCTCGGCCAGCAGGCCGCCGACGGTCGACTTGCCCGAGCCGGACACCCCCATGACGACGATCACCGGGAGGGCGCCGGGCGCGGCCGTCATCGCTTCTGCTCTCTCAGGACAACTGCTCCGGACAACTGCTTCCTCGCGGCGAGTGGTGGGTGGACGGGGGAGACGGGTGGCGGGTGACGGGCGACTAGGACTGGGTGACTGACTGGGGCTGGGGGATGGTGACGGATGCGAAGGGTGGTCCCAGCGGGTCGGCTGGCGACCACTGAACACCCATAGGTGCTACTTATTCAAGAGGTCGTGACGTAAACGTCATATGAGTGTGCGTGTCGTGCGGCTATGGGCGTCCCTGTCCGCCTAGGCTGGGGGTATGCCTCAGCAGGACACCCCGAGTGAGCGGGAGGCGGGCGGCAACGGCCTGCACTCGCGCGTGCTGGACGAGTTGGGCCCGGCGATCGCCTCGGGCGGGCACCCCCCGGGCACCGTCCTGCGCATCGACGAGCTGGAGACCCGCTACGGCGTCTCCCGTACGGTGGTCCGCGAGGCCGTACGGGTGCTGGAGGCGATGCACCTGGTGGAGTCGCGCCGCCGGGTCGGCATCACGGTCCGCCGCACCGAGGAGTGGAACGTCTTCGACCCCGCGGTCATCCGCTGGCGGCTGGCCGGCGCCGGGCGGCCGCGCCAGCTGCGCTCGCTGACCATGCTGCGCACCGCGGTCGAGCCGGTCGCGGCGGGGCTCGCCGCGCACGCCGCGACGCCCGAGCAGTGCCGCGAACTCACCGTGCTGGCCGCGGAGATGGCCGCCGCCGGGCGGGCCGCCGACCTGGCCGCGTACCTCGTGCACGACATCGCCTTCCACCGGGTGGTCCTCGACGCGTCGGGCAACGAGATGTTCGCGCGGCTCGGCGACGTGGTGGCCGAGGTGCTGACCGGGCGCACCGAGCACCATGTGATGTTCACCGCGCCCGATCCGGAGGCGGTCACCCTCCACGTCCGCGTCGCCGAGGCGGTCCGCGCCCGCGACGCGGCGGACGCGGAGGCGCTGATGCGCGAGATCTGCGTGGGGGCGCTGCGCGAACTGGACATCCTGGCGCCGGACGCGGAGGGAGCCGCGGATGCGGAGGGGGCCGCGGGCGCGGAGGGAGTGCGGGCGTGGACATGAGTGCCGGCCAGAGCGCCGACCCCGGCTCCGCCGCCGAGGATCCGGCGCCGCTCTCCGCCGACGAGGTCCTCGACATCGTCGACGAGCAGGACCGCGTCATCGGCCGGGCGCCGCGCGGCGAGGCGTACGCGCGGGGACTGCGGCACCGCGCCGCCTTCGTGCTCGTCCGCGACGAGCACGACCGGGTCTTCGTGCACCGCCGCACCGCCCGCAAGCTCGTCTTCCCCTCCCACTACGACATGTTCGTCGGCGGCGTCCTCGGCACCGGCGAGACGTACGACGAGGCGGCGCTGCGCGAGGCCGAGGAGGAACTGGGCGTCAGCGGACTCCCGCAGCCCGAACCGCTGTTCACCTTCCTGTACGAGGACGGCGCGCACAGCTGGTGGTCCGCGGTCTACCAGGTGCGCTGCACGCTCCCGGTCGACCCGCAGCCGGAGGAGGTCGCCTGGCACGCCTTCCTCACCGAGGACGAGCTGGCCGCCCGGCTGCCGGAGTGGCCCTGGGTGCCGGACGGCCTGGAGGCGTACCGCAGGCTGCTCGCGCACCGGGCGTAGGCGGTTCGCCGCGCGACGGGTCGCCGCGTGACGGGTCGCCGCGCGAAAGGTCAGGCGCGGCGACCGGGGCGGACGCGCTCCGTACCTGGGGCAGCAGCGTTCTCGCGGCGGCGCGCAGTTCGCGGATCACCGCGCGTACCGCCCGCGTCCCGGCCAGCTCCGGCGTGGTGACGTAGCCGACGGTGCGGGTCGGGCGGCCCGGGCCCAGATCGGCGACCGCGACCGTGGCCGGCGCGTCCAGCAGCGCCAGCGCGGGCATGATCGCCATTCCGAGGCCGCCGGCCACCATGGACAGCACCACGCTGTCGTCACCCGCGTCCAGCGTGGCCCGCGGTATCCAGTCCTGCTCCGACCACCACGCGCGCGTGTACGACGAACAGTTCTCGGCCCAGTCGACCAGGGGGAGCCTCCGCGGGTCGGCCGCGCCCGCCGGATGCGCCAGCGCGTACGGCTCGGCCAGCAACGCGCCGCGGACCAGCCCGGGCGGCAGCGGCGCCGAACCGTCGAGCGTCGCGATCGCCAGGTCCGCCCGGCCGGCCGCGACCTCGCCGGGCGTGCCGTGTCCGACGTCGGGCACGATCCGCACCTGCGGCACCACGCCCGGATGCCGTACGCCGAGCGCCGCCAGCGCGCCGGGGAGCAGGTGCGCGGCCACGCTGCGGAACGCGGCCACGCGTACCGTGCCCGAGGGCTCGCCGGTCGTCGCGCCGCGCACCTCGTCGGCGATGCCGTCGAGCAGCCGCAGGACGCGCCGCGCCTGCGCGGCCGCCGCCAGGCCCGCCGCGGTGAGCCGGGCGCCGTGCCGGCCGCGGTCGAACAGCACCGCGCCGAGCTTGCGTTCGCAGGCGCGCACCGTGTGCGAGACCGCCGACTGGGTCGTGTCCAGGCGCTCGGCCGCTCCGGTGAAGCTGCCCGCATCCGCCACGGCGACCAGGACGCGCAGCTCCCGCACGGCGAGATCGGTCATGCCGCACAGGGTAACGGCGGCTGCGTTCCATCGGCGCCGCTCATGGAACCGGCCGACCCATCGCCGCGGCCCCCTGCCTGCCTCTCCCGTGCGCGCCTAGCGTGCCGGACATGAGCACGCACGGCACGACCCCGCCCGCACCCGGACCCCTGCCCGCACCCGCACCCGCAC
>JAJSZB010000547.1:0-3393 GCA_050613715.1 Streptomyces sp. IBSBF 3018 | reverse complement strand
CCCCCCCCCCCCCCCCCCCGCCCCCCCCGCCCCGCCGCCGCCCCGCGCCGCCCCCCGCCTCCGCCAGCGCGCGGAACTGCAGGTCCAGGCCGTCCACCAGCGCGCGCAGCCCCGTCTCGAAGGCCGTGCTGTCCACCCGCTCCTGGTGGCGGACCAGCAGGTGCGCCTGGCCGAGGTGCGGATAGTCCGCGGGGTCGTACGCCTGCGCGTCGCCGACGAAGCCGCGCGCGAAGGACCCCAGCGCGGAACCGGCGACGAAGTACCGCATCAGCGCACCGATCCTGGTCGCCTGGGCCGGCGGCCAGCCCGCGTCGACCATGCCGCCGAAGACCGCGTCGGCCATCCGCAGGCCGGCCGGGCGCAGTCCTGGTCCGGTGGCCAGGAACGGCACGAAGTGCGGATGGTCGGCCAGGGCGGCGCGATAGGAGCGGCCCCAGCGCAGCAGCGCGGCGCGCCAGTCGGTGCCGTCGCCGAACATCGACAGGTCGACTTTCTCGATCACCGTGTCGGCCGCGGCGTCGAGGATCGCCTCCTTGGTGGCGAAGTGGTTGTAGAGCGAGGGTCCGCTGACGCCCAGGACCGCGGCGAGCCGCCGGGTGGACAGGGCCGCGAGCCCGTCGTCGTCGATCAGGCCGAGCGCCGCGGACACGATGCGGTCGCGGCTGAGCAGGGGCTTGCGGGGACGGGCCATGCGGCACATAGTAGGGGCTGCGCGCAGAAAACTAGCGCTGGTAGTTTGAGAGGGCGGCGGCCCGTGCCGGCCGGGGGCGGCGGACGCCGGCCGAGATAGCACAAGAGGAAGGGTCCGGGTGGCTCAGTGAACCTCGAACTGTCCGAGGAGCAGACCGCGGTCAAGGCGCTGGCCAGGGAATTCGTCGCGCGCGAGGTGGCGCCGCACACGGTGGCCTGGGACCGCGCGGAGAGCGTCGACCGCGGCATCGTCAAGAAGCTCGGCGACGTCGGCTTCCTCGGCCTGACCATCCCCGAGGAGTACGGCGGCTCCGGCGGCGACCACCTGGCGTACTGCCTGGTGACCGAGGAGCTGGGACGCGGCGACTCCTCGGTCCGCGGCATCGTCTCCGTCTCGCTCGGCCTGGTCGCCAAATCGATCGCGCACTGGGGCGACGAGGCGCAGAAGCGGCAGTGGCTGCCCCAGCTCACCGCCGGCGAGGCCCTCGGCTGCTTCGGCCTGACCGAGCCGGGCACCGGCTCCGACGCCGCGAACCTCACCACCCGCGCCGTCCGCGAGGGCGACGGCTATGTGATCTCCGGCAGCAAGATGTTCATCACCAACGGCACCTGGGCCGACGTGATGCTGGTCTTCGCCCGCACCGGCGGCGAGGGGCACCGCGGCGTCAGCGCGTTCCTCGTGCCGACCGACGCGCCCGGCCTCATCCGCCGCGAGGTCCACGGCAAGCTCGGGCTGCGCGGCCAGGCCACCGCCGAGATCGTGCTCGGCGGTGTCAGGGTGCCCGCCTCCGCGATGCTCGGCCCCGAGGGCAAGGGCTTCTCGGTGGCGATGTCGGCACTGGCCAAGGGACGGATGTCGGTAGCGGCCGGCTGCGTCGGCATCGCCCAGGCGTGCCTGGACGCGGCCGTGTCGTACGCGGGGGAGCGCGAGCAGTTCGGCGCGCCGATCGCGGGACGCCAGCTGGTGCAGGAGCTGCTCGCCGACATCGCGGTCGACGTCGACGCCGCGCGCATGCTCACCTGGCGGGTCGCGGACCTGGTCGACCGGGGGCTGCCGTTCGCCACCGAGTCCTCCGTCGCCAAGCTCTACGCCAGCGAGGCGGCGGTGCGCTGCGCCAACAACGCGCTCCAGGTCTTCGGCGGCTACGGCTACATCGACGAGTTCCCGGCCGGCAAGCTGCTGCGCGACGCCCGGGTGATGACGCTGTACGAAGGCACCAGCCAGATACACAAGCTGCTCATCGGGCGGGCGCTCACGGGCGTGTCGGCGTTCTGACCGCCCGCCTCGCCGCGGCTCAGCCGTCCGGCGCCGCGCGACGTGACGTAAGCTACCGCTCGGTATCTAAGCGCTTGCTCACCTTCCAGGTAGGGTGTGACCCTGTCAACGGACCCCTGGAAGGAGCGAGCGATGACTGCGGAGGCGGCTACCGGCGAGGCGTGGGGCGACATCACCCCCGACGCCGCCAGGCGGCTGGTGATCGCCGCGGTCCAGGCGTTCGCCGAGCGCGGCTACCACGCCACCACCACCCGCGACATCGCCAGCCGGGCCGGGATGAGCCCGGCCGCGCTCTACATCCACTACAAGACCAAGGAAGAGCTGCTCTACCAGATCAGCAAGGTCGGGCACCGGCTCTCCCTGGAGATGCTGGCCGAGGCGCGGGACGCCGAGGGCGGTCCCACCGAGCGGCTGGCCGTCGCGGTGCGCGCCTTCGTCCGCTGGCACGCGGAGCACCACACCACCGGCCGGGTCGTGCAGTACGAGCTCGGCGCGCTCGCGCCCGAGCACTACGCCGAGATCGTCGCGCTGCGCCGCCAGTCCGAGGACGCGATCCGCACGATCATCAAGGAAGGCGTCACCGCGGGCGACTTCGACGTGCCCGACGTCTCCGGTACGACGCTGGCGGTGCTGTCGCTCTGCATCGACGTGGCGCGCTGGTTCAACCCCGAGGGGCGCAGGACGCCCGACGAGGTCGGCGCGCTCTACGCCGACCTCGTCCTGCGCATGGTCCGCACCCAGCAGGAGCCGGTGCAGAACTAGCACCGGTCCAGGGCCAGTGCGGGAGCCGGTCCGGGGCCGGCGCAGGAGGCCGACCAGGGACCGGCGCGGGCTCACAGGTAGAAGCGGGCCACCGTCTCCGCCACGCACACCGGCTTCTCGCCGCCCTCGCGCTCGATCGTCACCCGGGTGACCAGCTGCACGCCGCCGCCCGCCTCGCCCACCTCAGCGATCACCGCGGTCGCGCGCAGCCGCGAGCCCACCGGGACGGTGGCCGGGAAGCGCACCTTGTTGACGCCGTAGTTGACGCCCATCGTGACGCCCTCGACGCGGAAGAGCAGCGGCGTCAGCGACGGGATCAGCGACAGGGTGAGGAAGCCGTGCGCGATCGTCGTGCCGAACGGTCCCTGCGCCGCGCGCTCCGGGTCGACGTGGATCCACTGGTGGTCGCCGGTGGCCTCGGCGAACAGGTCGACGCGCTTCTGGTCGATCTCCACCCAGTCGGTCCAGCCGAGCTGCTCGCCCACGGCGGAGCGCAGTTCGTCGAGCGAGGCGAAGACGCGGGGCTGCTGCGGCATGGGAGGGGCCTCCGGTTGATTTGACCAAGCGCTTGCTCAGCAGCATGGTCAGCCCGGCCCTGCGTGTCAACGTCCCCGCGCCCCGGTCGACGTCCCCGCGGCTCCGGCCAGCGTCCCGCGCCCCCAGTC
>JAJSZB010000546.1:0-3394 GCA_050613715.1 Streptomyces sp. IBSBF 3018 | reverse complement strand
ACCCACGCCCGCCCCCGAACCCGCCACCGGCTGACCCGAGTCCCGAAACAGGCCCGACCGGAGGACCCCGGCGGACCCCGGCGGGCTCCGGCCGGCCCCGGCCTCGGAGGACCCGGCGCCGGAGCCGCCGCGCGCACCCGCTGAGATCTTCCGCACTCCTGCCGCCCCCACGGCCGCACCCCGCGCGCGTGGACCTACCCTGGGAGCCGTCGGCGCGTACCCGTACCGGGACGCGACCAAGTGATCAGCGGGAGGGCCGCACCGTGCTGCGCACCATGTTCAAGTCCAAGATCCACCGGGCCACCGTGACCCAGGCCGATCTGCACTACGTGGGTTCCGTGACCGTCGACGCCGACCTCATGGACGCCGCCGACCTGCTGCCGGGCGAACTCGTGCATATCGTGGACATCACCAACGGCGCGCGCCTGGAGACGTACGTCATCGAGGGCGAGCGCGGCTCCGGCGTCATCGGCATCAACGGCGCCGCCGCCCACCTCGTGCACCCCGGCGACCTGGTCATCCTGATCAGCTACGCGCAGGTCGACGACGCGGAGGCCCGCAGCCTGCGCCCGGCGGTCGTCCACGTCGACGCCGCCAACCGCATCACCGCGCTCGGCGACGACACCGCCGAGCCGGCCCCGGGCACGGACACCGTCCGCCCCCCGCACGCCGTGGCCCACGCCTGACGCCGCCCCGGAGAACCGCCCCGGAGAACGACGAAGGCCGCGCCCGACGGGGGCGCGGCCTTCACGTCATATGCCCTTTCAGGCAGCCCGCACCACCGCCGCGCCCGTCACCGGGCCGGACCCCGACCCGGTGACAGGGCGTATCTCCACGCGGACGCCACGTGCGGCAGCGGTCCACTGCGCACGCAGCCGTGCCAGCTCGGACAGCTCCTCGGCCGTCCACTGCCGGTCGCCGTGCTCCTGCACGTAAGCGCGCAGAGCGGCGTTCGCCTGATCGAGTTCTCCCCCAAACATGTGAACCACCCTAATCGGCGGCACTGACAATCCCGAATCCGTTTCGCACGGCGTGTGCCCGCCCGGCCACCGCCGGGTACCGCCCGCTGCCTGCGCCGATCGCATCCGAACGGCGATTGTCCGACCCGGCTGCCATGCTGAGTGTGAGGGAGGACACAGCGTATAAATCCGGCAGTCCTCGCAATCCGCACCCCATGTGCGACCCCATACACAACCCCACGTACGGAGGACGGCACCATGCTCACCACCGACTACGTACCCGGCGCGCCCGACTGGATCGACCTGGGCAGTCGGGACACCGCCGCCGCGGCGGCGTTCTACAAGGAGCTCTTCGGCTGGGAGTGGGTCTCCGCGGGCCCGGACGCCGGCGGGTACGGCCTCTTCCAGCTCGCCGGCCAGACGGTCGCCGCCCTCGGCCCGCTCCAGGACGACGGCGCCAGGCCGGGCTGGACCGTCTACTTCCACACCGCGGACGCCGAGGCGACCGGCCGGACCGTCGAGCAGGCCGGCGGCAGCGTCCGCTTCCCGGCGATGGACGTCTTCGACCAGGGCCGCCTGGCCGGCTTCACCGACCCGGCGGGCGCCGAGTTCGCGGTCTGGCAGCCCGGTTCCAACAAGGGTCTGGACCGGGTCGGCCCCGGCGCCCTGTGCTGGACCGAGCTCTACACGACCGACGCCGCCCGGGCGAAGGAGTTCTACCGCACGGTCTTCGAGTGGGACTACGAGGACATGCCGCTGCCCGACGGCGGCGCCTACACCGTCGTCTCCCGTGCCGGCGGCGGCCAGGAGGGTTCGCACGGCGGCATCATGCAACTGGCCGCCGACCGGCTCCCGGACGGCGCCTCCTACTGGCAGCCGTACTTCGCGGTCGCCGACTGCGACGCGGTGGCCGCCGCCTGCGAGGAGCGCGGCGGCAGCACCCTCATGCCGCCCACCGACATGTCCGGCGTCGGCCGCATCGCGCTGCTCCGCGACCCCGAGGGCGCCTTTTTCGCACTGCTGCGCCCGGAGGAGTCCATGGCCTGACCCCTGCCCGCTGACCCCTGCGCCCGTGCGGCCGCGCCACGGACTCGGCCCGCGTGGCGACCGACGCGCCGACCCGCGCGCGCCCGCGCGACCCGTACCCGCGCGCCCCGTACCCACGCGACCCGCGCCGGACCGTCCGGCCCGGACCGCCTGCTCACGCCGGGCCCGCCCGCTCACTCCCGTTCCGTGCCGGGCCGTTCCGCGTCGGGCCACGCGGCCAGCCGCCGCGCGCTCTCCCACCGCATCGCCCGCCCGGTCGGCGGGTCGGTGAACTCCAGCACCCGTGCGAGCAGTTGCAGCGGGTGCGTCCAGTCGTCCGCGGCGGCCTGCGGCAGCAGCTCCGGATAGACCGGGTCGCCCAGCAGCGGCAGTCCGAGCGCGTTCATGTGGACGCGCAGCTGGTGGGTGCGGCCGGTCGCGGGCAGCAGCCGGTAGCGGCCGAGGCCGCCGCGGTGCTCCAGCAGTTCGACGCGGCTCTCGGCGTTCGGCGGCCCGGCCTCCTCGCGGGCCGGGACGACACCGCGCTCCTTGACGATCCGGCTGCGCACCGTGCGCGGCAGCTCCACCCGCGGGTCGTACGCGGCGACCGCCTCGTACTCCTTGTGCACCCTGCGGTCCCGGAACAGCGTCTGGTACGCCCCGCGGTCCGGCGGCCGCATTACGAACAGCACGAGGCCCGCGGTCAGCCGGTCCAGCCGGTGCGCCGCCGACAGCTCCGGCAGCCCCAGATCGCGGCGCAGCCGTGCCAGCGCGGTCTCGGTGACGTGGCCCCCGCGCGGGACGGTGGCCAGGAAGTGCGGCTTGTCGGCGACGACGATCCGCTCGTCGCGGTGCACCACCGTGATCGGGAACGGCACGGGCTGCTCGGCCGCCAGGTCCCGGTGGTACCACACCCAGCCGCCGCCCTCGTACGGCGTCGCGGCCGACACCGGGCCGTCCACGCCGACGAACCGCCCCCCGGCCAGCATCGCGTCGACCCGCGCCGCACCCACGCCCGCGTCGTAGCGCTCGTGCAGGAACTGCGCCACGGTGCTCCAGCGCCCGTCGCCCGGCAGCCGCAGCCGTACCGGATCGATGCCCTCGCGCTGCGCCAGCGGCGAGGGAGTGGGCCTGCGCCCGGGCCTGCGCGCCACCGCGTCCGCCGCCTCTCGATCAGCCCCGAGCCGCCGCGGCCCCGGCCGCGCCCGCCGCAGCGCCGCCCGGCGTCTCACCGCCGGCACCGACGCCGCCCGGCGTCTCGACGATCTGTGTGCCCCAGGCAGGATTCGAACCTGCGACACCGGCTTTAGGAGAGCCGTGCTCTATCCCCTGAGCTACTGGGGCGCCGGTCTGGCCGGGCCACGGCACAGTGTAGCGGCTGGGCGGGGGCGCCTCGGGGCCTCCCGGGG
>JAJSZB010000545.1:0-3402 GCA_050613715.1 Streptomyces sp. IBSBF 3018 | reverse complement strand
GGGCGGCGTCCGGCGCGCAGGGGGCCGGGGGGACCTCAGCCGGAGGCGGTGAGGTGGATGATGTCGCCCGACGCGAGAGCCCGCTCCGCCGCGCCGTCGGACGGCGCGACCACGATGCGGCCGTCCCCGTCGACCGCGACGGCCCTGCCGACCAGCTCCGCGCCCCCCGGCAGCTCCGCCCGGACCTCGCGGCCGAGCGTCGCGCACCCTGCCGCGTACGTCTGCTGGAGCCGCGACGCCGCCGGGTCGCCGCCCGCCGCCCGCCACGCCCCGTACCAGTCCGCGAACGACCGCAGCACCGCGCGCAGCAGCGGATCGCGATCCGTGCCCGCCGCCCCCGCGAGCACGAGCGACGCCGCCGTGGGCACGGGCAGCTCCTCCGCGCGCAGCGACACGTTGACGCCGATCCCGACGACCACCGCGTCCGCGCCCGAGCGCTCCGCGAGGATGCCGCCGGCCTTGCGCTCCCCGCCGTCGACGGTCACCAGCAGGTCGTTGGGCCATTTGAGGGCCGTGTCCACACCGCCCACCCGGGAGAGCGCCGTGGCGACCGCGACCCCGGCGAGCAGCGGCAGCCACCCCCAGCGCTCGGCCGGCACCGGCGCCGCGCCGTCCGCGGCGGCGGCGCCGGGACGCAGCAGCACCGAGAAGAACAGGCCCGAGCGGGCCGGCGCCGTCCAGCGCCGGTCGAGCCGGCCGCGGCCCGCGGTCTGCTCCTCGGCGACCAGCACCGCGCCCTCCGGCACGCCCTGCGCGGCCCGCGCGGCCAGGTCGGCGTTGGTGGAGCCGGTGGAGTCCACCACGTCGAGCGCGGTCCACAGGCCGCCGGGCGTCACCACCGCCCTGCGCAGCGCCGCGGCGTTCAGCGGCGGACGGTCGAGGTCGGACCAACGGCTGGGCGTCATGCCCCAACCCTAGGGCGTGCCCCGGAGCCCCAGGCCGTGCCCCGGGCCGCGCCGTGCGGATCTCCCCGCGCCCGCCCGCGGCCCGCGGCCCGTGCACCCCGCCCGCCGCGGACGTCCCCCGGGCGTCAACCCGCGGGGCGCGTCCATCACCCCCCGGCGGGACGCCTCCGCCCCCAGGCCGGAGCCGCCAGTGTGGTGAACGCCGCAGTGCCGGTATCCGAGCGTCGCCACTACGCTACGGAACCAGCGTTACCCGCCAGTCAACCAGCGGTCCGCGGACCGCCTGCAAGAGCCGAGGGGTCCCGCGGACCGCTCGCGCAAGAGCCGCCGAGAGCAGGAGAACCGCCTCCATGGCCGAGCCGGAGTACGACATCCACACGACTGCGGGCAAGCTCGCGGATCTGCGCCACCGCATCGAGGCGGCGACGCACGCGGGTTCGTCGCGCGCGGTCGACAAGCAGCACGCGAAGGGCAAGCTCACCGCCCGGGAGCGGATCGAACTGCTGCTGGACCAGGGGTCGTTCACCGAGCTGGACGAGTTCGCCCGGCACCGGTCCACGAACTTCGGGATGGCCGAGACCCGGCCGTACGGCGACGGCGTGGTGACCGGCTACGGCACCGTCGACGGCCGCCCGGTCGCCGTCTTCTCGCAGGACTTCACGGTCTTCGGCGGAGCCCTCGGCGAGGTCTTCGGCCAGAAGATCGTCAAGGTGATGGACTTCGCGCTGAAGACCGGCTGCCCGGTGATCGGCATCAACGACTCCGGCGGCGCACGCATCCAGGAGGGCGTGGCCTCGCTCGGCCTGTACGGCGAGATCTTCCGCCGCAACACCCACGCGTCGGGCGTGATCCCGCAGATCAGCCTGGTGATGGGCCCGTGCGCGGGCGGCGCGGTCTACTCCCCCGCGATCACCGACTTCGTGGTGATGGTCGACCAGACCTCGCACATGTTCATCACCGGGCCCGACGTCATCAAGACCGTCACCGGCGAGGACGTCGGGATGGAGGAGCTGGGCGGCGCGCGCACCCACAACACCACCTCGGGCAACGCGCACCATCTCGCGGGGGACGAGAAGGACGCCTTCGAGTACGTCAAGGCACTGCTCTCCTATCTGCCGGACAACAACCTCCAGGAGCCGCCCGCCTTCCCGGCCGAGGCGGACCTGGCGGTCACCGACGAGGACCGCGAACTCGACACGCTGATCCCGGACTCGGCGAACCAGCCCTACGACATGCACCGCGTGGTCGAGCACGTCCTGGACGACGGGGAGTTCCTGGAGACGCAGGCGCTGTTCGCGCCGAACATCCTGACCGGTTTCGGGCGGATCGAGGGCCGCCCGGTGGGCGTGGTGGCCAATCAGCCGCTGCAGTTCGCCGGGACGCTGGACATCAACGCCTCGGAGAAGGCAGCGCGCTTCGTGCGTACCTGTGACAGCTTCAACCTCCCCGTGGTGACCTTCGTGGACGTGCCGGGCTTCCTGCCGGGCACCAGCCAGGAGTGGGACGGGATCATCCGGCGCGGTGCCAAACTGATCTACGCGTACGCCGAGGCCACGGTTCCCCTGATCACGATCATCACCCGGAAGGCGTACGGCGGCGCGTACGACGTGATGGGCTCCAAGCACCTGGGCGCGGACCTGAACCTGGCCTGGCCGACCGCGCAGATCGCGGTGATGGGCGCGCAGGGCGCGGTGAACATCGTGCACCGCCGCGCGCTCGCGGAGGCCGCGACGCCGGAGGAGGCCGAGGAGCTGCGGGCCCGGCTGATCGCCGAGTACGAGGACACCCTGCTGAATCCTTACATCGCCGCCGAGCACGGGTACGTGGACGCGGTCATCGCGCCCTCGCAGACCCGCGCGCAACTGGTGAAGGCGCTGCGGACGCTGCGGAACAAGCGCGAGACGCTGCCGCCGAAGAAGCACGGCAACATCCCGCTGTAGCGCGGTGCCGTGCAGCCGCGGTGCCGCGGTGCCGTGAGAAGCCGCGTGACGCGGTGAAGCTGTGGAAGCCGTAGACAGGGCGACAGACGAGAGAGGTGGTCCCGTGATGATCAAGGTGGAGCGCGGCCGGCCGACCCCGGAGGAACTGGCGGCCGTCGTCGCGCTGGTCCAGGCGCGGGCCGCGGCGGCCCAGTCCGAGCCGGAGGGGCCGTCCGCGCTGGACACGTGGGCCGCCCCGGCCCGCAACGTCCCCGGCAGCGTCCCCACGCCCGGCCCCGGCGCCTGGCGCACCTCCGCCTGGCCGCGCTGACGCCCGGGGACGCCGGCCCGCCCGGGTGCAACCGCGGCGGCTGCCGCCCGGGTGCGCCCCGCCGCACGCCGCACTCCCCCGTCACGCGTGACGCCGGCGAACGCCCGCGTCGCGTGTGACGGCTGAGGTTCGAGGCGGATTCTGAGTACGCGTACTCAGGCGCGGCGGGCGGCCGGGCAGCACCCTGGGGTGATGCTGTGGTCGGACGAGGAGCCCCCGGAGCCCCCGGAGGAGATGCGCGCCGCGC
>JAJSZB010000544.1:0-3442 GCA_050613715.1 Streptomyces sp. IBSBF 3018 | reverse complement strand
GGTCGGGGGGCTCTGGGGTACTGACGATGATCGGGTGAGCATTTCGTGGGGGAGGCACGGGCCCGTGTGGGCCGTGCTGATCGTCATCGTCCTCGCGGCGGGCTTATGGGGGTTGGGTGCGGCGGCTTCGGCCGCCGGCCGGGCGCCCTGTCCGCCGCGCCATTCGTCGCCGGGGGTCCGCTGCGGGCCTGCCGGCCCTCCGCAGACGGTCCCGGACGCGTCCGCGCCGACCGCCTCGGTCCCGGCCCCGGCACTGTCGCCGACGGCCGCACCGGCGCCCGGGCACGGGTCGGTTCCGCCCGGGCACCGGCCAGGACACCAGCCCGGGCGCGGGCATCACCCTGGGCACGGGCCCGGCCATGGGCCCGGCCACGAACCCGGGCATCGGGATCGGCCGCCGGCGTGGCCGACGTGGCCGCCGGGGCACGGGCGTTGGTGCCACGGCGGGTGGCCCTGGCACCGGCCGCACCACTGGCCGTGCCCCACGCCCACGCCGACGCCCACTCCTACGCCGACCCGTACCGCAACCCCGACCCCGTCCCCGACGCACAGCCCGAGCGCGCGGCCCACGCCGCGCCCGACACCCCGGCCGACGCACACCGTACGGCCCGCACCCGCGCCGCCCGCGCCGCGCCCGGCGCCGCCCGCGCGGCCACAGCCGAAACCCACGCCGACGCCGACTCCCACGCCCAGCGTGACGACCCCGCCGCCGGCCCCGTCCACCGCGCCCGCCGCCGTGCGGTGGCCGGTGCGCAAACCCAGACCGGCGGCACCGCCCACCGCGCACCACCGCGCGCTGACCATCACGATGCTGCTGACCACCGTGCCCGCCCTCCTCGCCGTCGCGGTGCTGCGGCCCGGCTCGGGCACGTATCGCCGGAACACCTAGCAGGGCAGGGGGACTTCAGACATGTCGCAGTGGCTGGCACTGGTGATCGCGATGGCCTCGGTGTGCGCCGTGGTGATCGCCGTGGTGGTGCTCAGGCAGCGCCGGATCACCGAGGACGACGACCCGTCGCAGACGCCGGACGTCATCGAGTACATGGTCATGATGATCGGAGTGGTCTACGCGATCGTGCTGGGCCTGGCGATCGCCGGGGTGTGGGAGGCGAGCGGCCAGGCGCAGGCCGACGCACAGGCCGAGGCTCAGGCCCTGCACGAGATCAAGGCGCGGGTGCAGGTGTACCCGGAGCCGGTACGGGACCAGGTGCGCGCGGACGTCGACGCGTACGCGCGCTTCGTCGCGGACCACGAGTGGCCGTACATGAAGCACCACGGCTCGCTCGCCCCGCAGGGGGACACGCTGCTGGACCAGGTGCGCACCGACGTGACGCAGTTCGCGCCGAAGACGGACCTCGCCGCGCAGGCGTACCAGCCGGTGGTGGACGAGGTCGCCGCCGCCGACCAGGCACGCACCTCGCGCGGCCAGAGCGCGGGCTCGACGATGCCGGGGGTGGTGTGGTTCGGGCTGATCAGCGGCGCGCTGGTGACGGTCGGGCTGATCTTCACCCTGCAGATCCGGCGCTCGCCCAAGGAACTGCTGCTGGCCGGGCTGTTCAGCGCGCTGATCGCGTTCCTGCTGTTCCTGATCTGGGACCTGGACGACCCCTTCGGCGGCGGCCTCGCCGTCTCCGCGGACGTCTTCCGGGACATGCTGCGACGCTGAGGCGCGTACAGCCCCGAGGCGTGCATTACGCGGCGGCACGCACTGCGCGAAGACACGCACCACGCGAAGACACGCACGACGCCGAGACACGCAAAGAGCGGCCCCCCTGCCCGGCACGGCAGGGGGGCCGCTTCACAAGGCCGACAACGGGGCCGCGCGCTCAGCGCCAGTTCGACACGTGGACGTTCTCCAGCACGCCCAGCGCGTCCGGCACCAGCACCGCCGCGGAGAAGTACGTGGTGACCAGGTAGCTGATGATCGCCTTGTCGTCGATGCCCATGAAGCGGACGTTCAGCCCCGGCTCGTACTCGTCGGGCAGGCCGGTCTGGTTGAGGCCGATGACGCCCTGGTTGTCCTCGCCGGTACGGATGGCGATGATCGAACTCGTGCGCTCGGCCGAGATCGGGATCTTGTTGCAGCTCAGGATGGGCACACCGCGCCAGGCCGGGACGTTCGCACCGAGCACCTCCGCCGAGTCGGGGTAGATGCCCGCCCGGGTCCACTCGCGGCCGATCGCCGCGATCGTCTTGGGGTGCGCCAGCAGGTAACGGGTGCCGCGGCGGCGGCTGATCAGCTCGTCCAGGTCGTCCGGCAGCGGCGGGCCGGCGTGCGGCTGGATGCGCTGTTCGTACTCCGCGTTGTTCAGCAGGCCGAACTCGGGGTTGTTGATCAGCTCGTGCTCCTGGCGCTCGCGCAGCGCCTCGACGGTGAGCTTGAGCTGCTCCTCCGTCTGGTTCATCGGCTCGTTGTAGAGGTCGGCGACCCGGCTGTGCACCCGCAGCACGGTCTGCGCGACGCTCAGTTCGTACTCGCGCGGCTTGGCCTCGTAGTCGGCGTACGTGGCCGGCAGCGTCGCCTCGCCCCTGTGGCCCGACGCCAGCTCGATGTCCGCCTCGCCGCGCTTGTTGGCGCGCTGGCGGGGCAGCGAGCGCACCGACTCCAGATGCTCGCGCAGCCCGTCGGAGACCCCGAGCAGCGAGGTGAGCGCCGAGCGCGGCAGGGCCAGCACGGTGGTGGCGGTGACGGCCTTCGCGGTGTACTGCCAGGTGTCGTCGTCGGTCAGCAGCGCCTGCTCGCCGAAGTGGTCGCCGTCGGCCAGCACGCCGAGCCGGGTCGGCTCGCCGTACAGCCCCTCGCCGAGCTTCTCGATCTTGCCGTGCGCGACCAGGTAGACGGTGTCGGCGCTGTCGCCGGCCCGGGCGATGACCTGGCCGACCTCGTACTCGCGCTGCACGAAGCGGTCGGCCAGCGCGGTCAGCGCGCTCTCGTCGCCGAACGAGCGCAGCGCGGCGATCTCACCCAGCTCCTGCGGGATGACGCGGACCTCCGACCCCGTCTTCACGAAGGTCACCCGTCCGTCCCCGACCGCGTAGCTCAGCCGGCGGTTGACCCGGTAGGTGCCGGCGTTGACCTGCACCCAGGGCAGCACCTTCAGCAGCCACCGGGACGAGATGCCCTGCATCTGCGGGGCGGACTTGGTGGTGGTCGCCAGATTCCGCGCGGCGGCCGTGTCGAGACTGGTATGCGGTCCGGCGTTCTGCGGCTCGCTCTGTGCGGAATCCTGACCCGCATCAACCGACATGGGCTGTCCTTCCCGTCTGGAGGTGATACGGGAAGGATTCTGCTGGTTACCGAGAGTGCTGGCTATTGCCGGAACGAGTGAGAATACTTTCCGAAATCCGGGTTACTGCGCCGAAAGGGCAGCCGGGACGGGCGGCCGGGGACCCTGCGGAGGGCGGCCGGGGAGCCGGGCCGGGCGGTCATCCGAGCCGGGGG
>JAJSZB010000543.1:0-3470 GCA_050613715.1 Streptomyces sp. IBSBF 3018 | reverse complement strand
GCGCGGAGGCGGGCGGTGCGGGGGGCGTCGACGGCGCGGGGCCGGCGCCGGGCTCCCCGGACGGCGACGCGCCGGACGACGCTGCTGGTGAGTCGTTCACCTCAGTCAGGGTATGCCCCACGACCGGCTCCTCTTACATGATCGGGATAAATGAATCGCGGCTGGAGGAGAAGAAGTCGCCCGATCGGCGCATACCGGATCATCCTCAGGGGTATGCCCACCCTTTTGGGGTCACGGGCCTGATGCCACCCATAGTCGCTCAACGAGCAGGCCCCCGCGAGGCAACGCGGGGCCGCGCGGCCCGGCCCGCGGCAACGGAGTGACCGCGCACCGGTGCGCGGGTTCCACCTTACGACTCCGGTGTTACGGCACTGTGGCGGAGCGGCGGCGGCGCGGTCGATAAGCTCGAATCATGACGGAGCACCGCGACCGCACCTGGTTCGCCCCCGAGGAGGTCCAGCTCGTCGTCGAGGTCGTCTCGCCGGAGTCCGCGCACCGCGACCGCACGGTGAAGCTGCGCAAGTACGCCGGGGCGGGGATCGCGCACTACTGGTGCGTCGAGGACGAGGACGGCGTGCCCGCGGTGCACGTCTACGAGCTGGACCGCCCCACCGGCGCGTACGCCCCGGCCGGCATCTTCCGGCACGCGCTGCACCGCTCGGTCCCGTTCGAGATCACGCTGGACCTCGACCGGATCACTCCGTGAGGGTTGCCCCGAAACCGCCGGCGGCTGGTCAGCGGCGGGGGCCGAGGAGGCGGGTGTAGAGGTCGAGGAGGGGGGCGGACTCGGTCTGCCAGGACCACTGGCGCAGCACGTCCGCGCGGTCGTAGGACTTGCGGTAGCGGCGGGGGTTGGTGAGGATCGCGCCGACCGCGCGCACGAAGTCCGCGGTGTCGCGGGCGCGGAACACCTCGCCGTTGCCGAGTTCGAGGGTGGCCGCGGCCATCGCCCGCACGTCGCTGACCACCACCGGCAGCCGGGCGTGGGCGTATTCGAAGTAGCGGGAGGCCAGCACCGGCTGGTGGTACGGGAGTTGGTGCACCGGCAGGACGCCGATGTCGGCCGAGGCGAGGAAGGCCGGCACCTCCTCGACGGGGACGTACGGCAGGACGTGCAGCCGTGCGTGGACGCCGAGTTGGGCGGCGCGCTCGCGCAGCGCGGCCAGCTCCGCGTCGTTCGGGTCGGGCACCACGAAGGCGGCGTGCAGGTCGTACAGCTTGGGCAGCGCCTCGACCACGGTGGCGGCTCCCCGGTCCGGCGTGACCGGGCCGGTGTGCACCAGCAGCGGCACGTCCGCGGCCAGCCGGCAGCGCGCCCGCACCCCGCCGGCCGGGTGCTCGGGCGGCTCGGTCAGCGGCGGGGTGTTGCGGGCGACCGTGGGGGTCGCCGACAGGCCGTGCCGGGCGCGCAGTTCGGCCGCGAGCCGGTCGCCGACGGTCACCACGCCGTCCGCCTCGCGGGCGAACGTCCGCTCGTGCGCCTCCGCGGCGGCCTGCGCCCTGCGGTCCGCCTCGGGGGTGCGCGGCGGCACGTCCCACACCACCTCGATGCGGTGCCCGGACGCCTCCGCGCGCAGCGCCGCCCGGATCGCCACGCCCAGCGCGCGGTGGCCGAGCGCGTGGATCAGGTGCGGCCGCACGGTGTCCAGGACCGGCCCGAACGCGACCTCCTCGTCCAGCAGTCCGGGGTCCAGCCGGCGCCAGGCCCTGCGGCCGAGCAGCAGCCGGGCGGCGCCGGTCAGCAGGTTGTCCAGCCGCGTCGTGGGGTGCCGGCGCCGGCGCACGGCGGCGCGGTGCTGGGCCGCCCGCACCCTGACCCAGCCGGCCCGCAGCCCGTGCCGCAGCCAGGCCAGGGTGTACGCGGTCCTGGCCGCGGCGAGCAGCGGCAACGGGCGGTGCACCAGGGCGAGTTCCGCGCCACGGGTGGCCAGCAGGGCGCGGGTGGCGGCCAGTTGGGAGGTCCGGTGGTCGTACGCCTCGGCGCTGCGGTAGGCCAGCGGCCAGCGCGGGAGGGGGTGCGGGCGGCGCTCGCGGTGCGTACGGAGTACGTCCCGTACGCGGATGTGGCGGACGGCCACGCCCGGTGGCGCGGCCGCGTCGGGTTGCGCTCCGGGTCCGCCCGGCGCGGTTCCGCTGGGCGCGGTTCCGCTGGGCGCGGGGCCGTTGGGGCTTGTGCCGGCGCGGCCGATGAGGGTGACGCGGTAGCCGGCGTCGCGCGCGGCGGTCGCGACCCGGCGCGCACGGGAGTCGCCGTCGAGGACGGCGGTCGAGAGCACGGCGATGTGCGTGGTGCGCGGTGGGCGCGTGGGGTTGGGTAAGGTGCCCGCCATTCGGGCACTCAACCGGACGAACATGATCCACAGGTTACGTCCGCCCGTCCCCCCGGCGAACGCCGTCTTGACGCTGGGCGCTGCGCCAGTCAGGCGCGCAGGTTCCGTCCGCGCTGGACGTCAGCACACCAGGCGCGCGGGCTGCGCGTGCGCTGGACGTCAGCTCACCAAGGGGCGCGGGTTCCGTTCGCGCTCGACGTTGCGCCCCAGGGGCGCGGGGAACTGCTCCCCCAGACTCCGTCCGGGAGGTACCCCCAGCAACCCACCACGGCCGGTGGTCCGGATCGGACCGATCTGCCCCTTTGGGGCGGTGACGACCTGCGGGCCGCAGATGGGTTGCTCGCGCAGTTCCCCGCGCCCCTGGTGTGCTGACGTCCAGCGTCGACGCAAGCCCGCGCCCCTGGGGGTTGAAGCCCGACGCACGCGCGGCCCGCGCCCCTGGGGGCAACGGCCAGCGCGAACGGGACCCCCACCCCGGAGGGGCTCAGCGCCCGGCGTTGGGCGCGGACTGGGTGATGGTCGTGAGGAAGGTGTGCGCGCGGGGGGAGGCCGCCGGCGTGAGCCACTCCGCGTCGATGTCGACGACGACCACGTCCACCCCGGTCCCCGCCAGCGCGAGCGGCAACGTGTGGACGACCGTCGAGGGGAACGACAGCACCGACCGCCCGATCGGCCCGCGCCGCGCGACGAGTTCGAGCGGCAGGTCGGGCCTGACGATCTCGAGCCCGGTCTCCGCGGCCAGCCGGTGCAGCTTGTCCGCCGCCTCCCGCCGGTGCGCGAAGTACCGCTTGGCGCCGTGCCGTTCGGCCAGCCCGCGGACCACCGTGAGGTAGCGCTCGGGGTCGACCACGCCGGTCTCGACCAGCGACGTGCCCACCAGGTCGGTGCCCTGGAGGGTGCGCGGCGGCCCGAACCTGCTGCGGGTCCAGGCGAACCGGTTGGCCCGCAGCGCCATCCCGGCCGGCGGCGACGCCGGCATCGCGCTGAACAGCTCCACGCGGCGCCGCCGGCCCGGGGTGAGCCGGCGGCGCGCGGCGGAGGAGAAGACGCCGAGCACCACGTCGGCCGGGGACCTGGGGGGGGGCCCGCCGGGGCCGGGGCCCCCCCCGCCCCCCCCGGCCCGGATCTACGTGTAATCAA
>JAJSZB010000542.1:0-3483 GCA_050613715.1 Streptomyces sp. IBSBF 3018 | reverse complement strand
GGGCCGGTCCCGCGGCCCCCGCTCCCGCCCCCGCCGGTCGGCGCGCCCGGCCGCTGTCACCGCTCGCGCTGCGGGCGGCGGCGCGGCACGCGCCCGGGCGGCTGCTCGGGCTGCGGCAGGTGCTTCAGCTGCGGCAGGTCCCGCACCACCGGCGCCGCCGAGGTCAGCGTGAACGGCTTCTCGTAGTGCAGGATCTCCAGCGGCTCGCCCTCCGCCAGGGTGTACGTCGCCGACGACGGCCGGACCTCCACGCGCAGCCTGCGGCCGCGGAACAGCAGCCGGAACGCCAGCCGGCTCAGCGCCCCGGGCAGCCGCGGCGCGAACCGCAGCGAGTCCCCGTCGAACAGCCGCATCCCGCCGAACCCGGCCACCAGCGCCGTCCAGGTGCCGGCCAGCGCCGCGATGTGCAGCCCGTCGCGCGCGTTGTTCTCCAGGTCCTCCAGGTCCATCAGCGCCGTCTCGCCCAGGTAGTCGTAGGCGAGCTGCAGATGGCCCACCTCGGCGGCGACCACCGACTGGCAGTACGCGCTCAGCGAGGAGTCCCGCACCGTCAGCGGCTCGTAGTAGGCGAAGTCCCGGGCCTTCTGCTCCGGCGTGAACGCGTCCCCGCGCAGGTACAGCGCCAGCACCAGGTCCGCCTGCTTGACCACCTGCTTGCGGTACAGGTCGAAGTACGGGTAGTGCAGCATCAGCGGGTAGTGGTCCCCGTCGGTCGCCGCGAAGTCCCAGCGCTGGTGCCGGGTGTAGCCCTCGGACTGCTGGTGGACGCCCAGCTCCTCGTCGTACGGCACGGTCATCGCCGCCGCAGCGTCGCGCCAGGCCGCCGTCTCCTCGTCGGTGACGCCGAGCGCCGACGCGTGCCGCGGATGGCGCTCCGCGGCGTCCGCCGCGGCCAGCAGGTTGGCCTGCGCCATCAGGTTGGTGTACGTGTTGTCGTCGGCGACCGCGCTGTACTCGTCGGGGCCGGTCACGCCGTCGATGTGGAAGGCGCCCGCGTGGTCGTGGTGGCCCAGCGAACGCCACAACCGGGCGGTCTCCACCAGCAGTTCGAGCCCGGTCTCGGCCTCGAACACCTCGTCGCCGGTGGTCGCCACGTACCGCACCACCGCGTCCGCGATGTCGGCGTTGATGTGGAAGGCGGCGGTGCCGGCCGGCCAGTAGCCCGACGCCTCGTCGCCGTTGACCGTCCGCCAGGGGAACGCCGCGCCCTGCAGGCCCAGTTGGGTCGCCCGCTCCTTCGCCGTGGGCAGCGTGTTCTGCCGCCAGCGCAGCACCTCGGCGGCGGCCCGCGGCGCGGTGAAGGTGAGCAGCGGCAGCACCACCGTCTCGGCGTCCCAGAAGGTGTGACCGTCGTAGCCGGAGCCGGTCAGCCCCTTCGCCGGGATCGCCCGCTCCTCGGCGCGCGCCCCGCTCTGCAGCACGTGGAACAGCCCGAACCGTACCGCCTGCTGGATCTCGGTGTCGCCGTCGACCTCGACGTCCGCCCGCTCCCAGAAGTCGTCCAGGTAGGCGCGCTGCTGGTCCAGCAGCCCCTGCCAGCCGGTGTCCCGCGCTCCGACCAGCGCCGCGTCGGCCTGGTCGCGCAGCGCCGGCAGCGACCGCGCCGCCGACCAGCCGTAGCCGACGAACTTCTCGATCCGCAGCCGCTGCCCGGCGTCCAGCACCGAGGTCACCGTCAGCCGGGCCACGTCGGCGGCCGACTCGCTGGACAGCTGGGTGCCGTCGGGGCCGCTCACCCGGTGGTCGGCGGCGGCGGCCAGCCGCAGCCCGCTGCGGGCGGTGGAGTGGATCAGCCGCAGTCGGGTGCCGTCGGCGAAGTGCTCCTCCGGCCGCAGCGGCGACTCCAGGGCCGCGGCCACCCGCGGGTCGCCCGGCTGGTGCGGCAGCTCCTCGTTCGCCGCCAGCTCGGACTGCACCACCACCCGCACCTGCTCGTCCAGCGGCTCCACCTCGTAGGCGATCGCCGCGACCGCCCGCTGCTTGAAGGACACCATCCGCACCGACGTGACCCGCACCGCGCGCCCGGCCGGCGACACCCACTCGCACCTGCGGCGCAGCACGCCCGCCCGCATGTCCAGCTCCCGCTCGTGCCGGCGGACGGTGCCGTAGCGCAGGTCGAACGGCTCGTCGTCGACCAGCAGCCTGATCAGCTTGCCGTTGGTGACGTTGATGACCGTCTGGCCGGACTCCGGGTAGCCGTAGCCCGCCTCCGCGTACGGCAGTGGGTGCAGCTCGTGCAGACCGTTGAGGTACGAGCCCGGCAGGCCGTTCGGCTCGCCCTCGTCGAGGTTGCCGCGCCAGCCGATGTGGCCGTTGGACAGCGCGAACACCGACTCGCTCTGCGGCAGCAGGTCGAGGTTCAGCTCGCACTCGCGCAGGCTCCACGCCCCGACCTCGTACGCCGGGTCGGTGATCATGCGGGCACCCCGATCAGCTCCGCCAGGTCCTTCACCACGACGTCCGCGCCGTGCCTGCGCAGTTCCTCGGCCTGCCCGACCCGGTCCACGCCGACCACGTGGCCGAAGCGGCCCTCGCGCCCGGCGTCCATGCCGACCAGCGCGTCCTCGAACACCGCGCACTGCGCGGCCGTCATGCCCAGCTCGCCGGCCGCGTGCAGGAAGGTGTCGGGCTTCGGCTTGCCGCGCAGCCCCAGCTCCCTGATCGTCACGCCGTCCACCCGCACCTCCAGCAGGTGCTCGATGCCGGCCGAGACCAGCACGTCGCGGCAGTTGGCGCTGGAGGACACCACGGCGGTGCGCAGCCCGGCGGCGCGCACCGCCTCCAGGTAGCGCACCGACCCGGGGTACGGCCGGACGCCCTCCTCACGGATCTTCCGCAGCACCAGCTCGTTCTTGCGGTTGCCCAGCCCGTGGATCGTCTGCGCCCGCGGGGGGTCGTCCTCGTCGCCCTCGGGCAGTTCGATGCCGCGCGAGGCCAGGAAGGTGCGGACGCCGTCGCCGCGCGGCCGGCCGTCCACGTACGCGTCGTAGTCGCCCACCGGGTCGAAGGGCCGGAAGTCCGGCCCCTGCAACTGCTCCAGGAACGAGTCGAACATCTCCTTCCACGCGGCCGCGTGCACCAGGGCCGTCGGGGTGAGGACGCCGTCGAGGTCGAAGAGGCAGGCGCGCACGCCGCCGGGCAGGCCGATCTCCGTCATGCACCAGCTTGTGCCCCCGATCGGCGGCCGGAATGCCCCCTGCCCTGGAAGTCCCCCCGACTCGCCGAACGCCGGGCAGCCCGCGTCACCGGCAGCCGCGGGCCGTGTCTGCCCGCAGGGGTCCGCGTGCACCCGGCCGGGGGGAATACCCGAGGAACGGTCCACCGGCACGCCGGATGGGCGCGGGCCGGGCGCTGCCGCAGGCTGGAAGCGCCGGCCGCCGCGGCCGCGCACCGGGCCCGGGTCCGGACCACGAGCCCCGGCCGCGAGCCCGACCCGACCTACCGAACCCTGTATGTTATACACATCAGACCCATCCCACCAAA
>JAJSZB010000541.1:0-3487 GCA_050613715.1 Streptomyces sp. IBSBF 3018 | reverse complement strand
CCCCCCCCCCCCCCCCCCCCCCCCCCCCCCCCCCCCCCCCCCCCCCCCCGGCGCGGCCCCCCCCCCCCCCCCCCCCCCCCGCCGTCGTCCGTGCAGGTCAGGACGGGCGCTCGCGGGCCCGCTTCATCGTCGTCGCGGCCTCGTCCGGGTCCTCGCCCGCGCCGACCAGCATGCCGCAGACCTGCGCCTCGAAGCAGGCGTCCGCGTCGTAGGGCTCGATCAGGTAGCCGCCCAGCTCCAGGGCGACCAGGCCGTGCAGCGCGATCCACATCTGGTGGGCGACCAGTTGGGCGTCGCCGGGCCTGAACCGGCCCTCGGACATGCACCGTTCGATGGCCTTGACCAGCGTGGTCAGGGTGTAGCGGCCGTGCTGGCGGTCCTCGTCGGTGAGCGCGAAGCCGCCGAGGTTGGAGCCGCCGAACATCACGCCGTACAGCGCCCGGTGCTCCAGCGCGTTGCGCCGGTACGCCCAGCCGAGCACCACCACGTCCTCGACCGGGTCGGCGGTCTCCTCGACGTCGGTCATCCGCTGGTTGAGCAGCCGGAAGCCTTCGCGGACCATCGCGCGGACCAGGTCGTCCTTGCCGCCGAAGCGGGTGTAGACGGCCATCGTGGACGTCCCGACCGCCGCGGCCAGCCGCCGCGTCGAGAGCGCCTTGGGCCCTTCCTCCGCCAACAGCTTGGCGGCGGCCTCGACGAGATGGCTGCTGAGGTCGGGGTCGACCTGACGTGGGCTCACCCTTGACATGATTCCACGGCACTGCGAACCTGTACAACAACAGCGTTATATAACGGCGATATACGAGGCGGGCAGCGATGCTTGACTACGACACGCACAGCACGTCGCACCTCCTTTCCAGGGCCTATCGGCCGGTCGCCGATGAGGTCACGGTCTCGTCCCCGGCGGTCACCGGCACGCTGCCGCGCGAGCTCGACGGCAGCTTCCTGCGGATCGGTCCCAACTCCCTGAGCGCACGGCGCGGCGCCCACGACGCCGCGGTGGAGCACACCTTCGCGGGCGACGCGATGGTGCACGGCGTCCGGCTGGGCGGCGGGCGCGCGCACTGGTACCGCAACCGCTGGCTGCGCACCGACCGGGTGACCGCGGAGCTGGGCGAACTGCCCACCCCCGGCCCCCGTTACGGGCTCGGCGACAACGCGAACGCCGGTCTGGTGCAGCACGCCGGCCAGGTGCTGGCGCTCGGCGACGCCGGCGTGCTGCCGCACCGGCTCGGTCCGCAGCTGCAGACCGTCGACCGGTCCGACTTCGGCGGCACGCTGCCGGACGGCTTCGGCGCCCGCCCGGTGCAGGACCCGCTGACCGGGGAGCTGCACGCGGTGGCGTACTACCACGAGCTGAACCACGTCACCTACGTGACCGTCGACGCGTTCGGAAAGGTGCGCCGCGCCGAGCCGATCGCGGTCAAGGGCACGCCGATGATGCACGCACTGTCCCTGACGGACCGTCACACGGTGCTGTACGACCTGCCGGTGACCTACAGCGCGGCCGACGCCGCCGCCGGGTCCCGGGTGCCCTACCGCTGGGACGACTCGCACGGCGCGCGCCTGGGTGTGCTGCCGCGCGACGGCGGCGACGCGGACGTGCTGTGGATGGACATCGACCCCTGCTACGTCTTCCACCCGGTCAACGCCTACGAGCGCGGCCGGGAGATCGTGGTCGACGTGATCCGGCACGAGCGCGCCTTCGACCGCGACCCGCTGCACCCGGTGGAGTCCGAGCCGGCGATGTGGCGCTGGACCATCGACCGGGTCGGCGGCACGGTCAGCGAGCGCCGGCTGTTCGAGGGCGCCGAGGAGTTCCCCTGCATCGACGAGCGCTGGACCGGCACCCGGCACCGCTGGTCCTGGTCGGTCGGCATGGCGCCGGGCCTGGCCGGGGCGCTGGGCGGCCGGGAGCTGCTGCGCCACGACCTGACCGCGATGCGCACCGACGTGCACGACCTGGGCCCCGGCCGCGAGGGCGGCGCCCCGGTGTTCGTGCCGCGCGGCCCGAGCGCGCCGGAGGGCGACGGCTGGGTGCTGACGATGGTGTACGACCACACGACCGATCGCAGCGACCTGGTGGTCGTCGACACCGCGGACTTCACCGGCGACCCGGTCGCCGTGGTGCACCTGCCGGTGCGCGCCCCGCACGGTCTGGCCTCGCTGTGGACCCCGGGCCGGTGAACGGCGCAGGCCGGCCGGCCGCGGGCCGCTGAACCGACGAATCCCTACATTGCGCAATCCACGACAAGCGCCCGTTCGTCCGGCACTCCGGGAGAAGTCGCGGGAAACCGGCCGGAACGACACTCGATTCAACGGGACGCAACCGCCCCCGTGACAGGCCAGACCAACGATCGACCTTGGGGGATCGCATGCTGGTGAGTGTGACGGGCGGGACCGGCTTCGTCGGCTCGCACACGGTTGCCGCGCTGTTGCGCGCGGGCCTTCGGGTACGGCTTCTGGTACGGGACAAGGCGGCGGTCGCCCCGGCGCTCGCGCCGCACGGCTACGGCCCCGACGCGGTGGAGATCGCCACCGGCGACGTGCGCGACCGGGCCGCGGTGGACGCGGCGGTCAGCGGCGCCGACGCGGTGCTGCACTCCGCTTCCGTCTACTCCTTCGACGTACGGCGCGCGGCGGAGATGCGCGAGGTCAACCGGCTGGGCACCGAGGTGGTGCTGGACGCCGCCCGCGCGGCGGGGGCCGGACGGATCGTGTACGTCTCCAGCATCGTGTCGATGTACCCGCCGTCCAACGGACTGCTGACCGTGAACACCCCGGTCGGCCGGCCGAAGGACGTCTACATGGCGACCAAGGCGGAGGCGGAGGAGGTGGCGCGCCGGCACCAGGCCGAGGGCGCGCCGCTGACCATCGTCTACCCGCCGGCGCTCTTCGGACCGCACGACCCGCACGTGGGCGACCAGGTCGCCCGGGTGCGCGACGTACTGCGCGGGCTGATGCCGATCTGGCCGCTGGGCGGCTACCCGGTCGGCGACGTCCGCGACACCGCGGCCCTGCACACCGCGCTGCTCGCCGGCCCGGCCGGCGAGTCGGGGCGGGTGTTCGGGCCGTACCACAACCTCTCCACCCGGCAGTACATGGCGACGCTGCGCGAGGTCACCGGCCGCCGGCTGCCGACGGTGTTCCTGCCGGGCGCGGCCATGGTGCCGGTGGCCCGGCTCGCCGACCTGGCCCAGCGGGTCTGGCCGTGGCACATCCCGGCGGAGTTCGGCGCGGTGTACACCTGCGCGGTCGACGCCCGGATCGCCGACGACGAGCCGACCTACGGGGTGCTGCCGCGACCGGTGTCCGAGACGATGGCGGACACCGTCGAGTGGATGAGGACCAACGGACTGCTGACGGCACGACAGGCAGGACGCCCGCGTCAGGAATGACGCGGGCGTCCGGCCCGGCCGGCCGGGGGGGGGGGGGGGGTGTTGGGGGGGGGGGCGGCGGGGGTGGGCGCGGGGGTCTCGGGGGCGGG
>JAJSZB010000540.1:0-3495 GCA_050613715.1 Streptomyces sp. IBSBF 3018 | reverse complement strand
GTCCCCCTCCGACTCCCCGCCGCAGCCGCCCGCCCGGGCCGCCGCCGCGCCCCGGCCCGAGGACGTACCGGCGGCCGGGACCGCGACCGGAGAACCGGACGGCGCCGGCAACAGCCCCGGCGTCGGGCCCGGCGACGACCCCGGCACCGGCCCCGGCCCCGGCAGCGGCCCCGGCGCCGAGCCGCCCGCGCCCGGCGGACCGCTGCTGTACGCGCCGCGGCGCGCGTTCTGGGAGAGCAAGGCCGTCCGCACCGGCGCCCTCTTCACCGTCCTCGCCGTCTGCGGTGTGATCATCCTCGCGGTGGTGCGCCAGCACATAGGCACCGAGCCGTTCCTGGTCGGCATGGCCCTGGCGGTGCTGCCGGTGCCGCTGCTGCTGTGGGCGTTCCTGTGGCTCGACCACGTCGCCCCCGCGCCCTGGCAGAACGTCGTCTTCGCGTTCTCCTGGGGCTCGTGCGCCGCGACGCTCGTCGCGATCTTCGCCAACGAGTACGGCGCCAAACTGCTCTCCTCGACCTTCTCCGGCACCGCGACGCAGACCGACCAGTGGGGTGCCACGTTCGTCGCGCCGCTGGTGGAGGAGACCGCCAAGGGCACCGCGATCCTGCTGCTCTTCCTCTTCCGCCGCCGGTACTTCGAGTCCGTGCTCGACGGCATCGTGATCGCCGGACTCGCCGCGACCGGCTTCGCGTTCACCGAGAACATCCTCTACCTCGGCACCGCCTTCAGCGAGGACCAGCAGTTGGGCTCGCACGGCGCGACGACGTTCGCGACGTTCTTCGTGCGGGTGCTGATGACGCCGTTCGCGCACCCGCTGTTCACCTCGATGACCGGCATCGGCTTCGCGATCGCCGCGGTCGCCAGGCCGGGCCGCCGCTGGCGGTGGCGGTGGGCGCCGCCGGTGCTGGGCTGGATGCTGGCGATGACCCTGCACGGCACCTGGAACGGCACCGGCACGATGTCCCCGCTCGCCTTCCTGACGGTGTACGTCGCGGTGATGATCCCGGCGTTCGGCCTCGTGGTGGTGCTGGCGTTCTGGGCGCGCTCCAACGAACTGCGCACGGTCCGCACGCACTTGGCCTCGTACGCCGCCGCCGGCTGGCTCGCGCCGGCCGAGCCGGGGGCGCTCGGCTCGATGGCGGTGCGCGCCGAGGCGCGGCGGCTGGCCCGGCGCACCCAGGGCGAGGCCGCGGCGCGCGCGGTCCGCGACTACGCGGTCTTCGCCACGCACCTGGCCTTCCTCCGCTCGGCGGCCACGCGCGGCCGGCCGACACCCGATTTCCCCGCCCGCGAGGGCGAGTTGCTGCACCACCTGTGGTCGCGCAAGGCGTGGGCGCAACCGGCGCTGCTCCAGGCCGCGCACCCGCCGGCGCCGGTGTGGCCGGGAGCCTGGCCGCCGCCTCCGCCACCGCCGTACGCGCAGCAGCAGCGGTACGCGCAGCCGCCGCTCGGACAACCGCCGTACGGACAACCGCCGTATGCCCACGGGTGGGAGACGTCGCCGTGGGGGCAACGCGGCTCCGGGGGCAAGCACTTGTAGGCGGCGCGGGCGCGGGGCAGCGGCGATGCGGGGCCGGGGGCCGAGGCGCGTCCCGGGTCAGCGGAACGCGCGGCGGTAGGCGTTGGGGCTGACGCCGGTGGTGCGCTTGAAGCGGTCGCGGAAGGCGGTGGGCGAGCCGAACCCGACCTGGGCGCCGATGCGTTCGACCGGGTGGTCGGTGGTCTCCAGCAGGTGCTGGGCGCGGCGGACGCGGGCGCGGTGCAGCCACTGCAGCGGTGTGCTGCCGGTCTGTTCGCGGAAGCGGCGGATCAACGTGCGGGTGCTGGTGCCCGATCGGGCGGCGATGTCGGCCAGTGCCAGGTCCGCGCGGCCGAGGTTGTCCTCCAGCCAGGCCAGCAGCGGTTCGAGCGCGGAGCCGCGCGGGGCCGGCCGGTGCGGGTACGGCTGCACGATGAACTGCGCCTGGCCGCCCTCGCGTTCGAGCGGCATCACGGACAGGCGCGCGGCGTCGGCGGCGACCGCGGAGCCGTAGTCGCGGCGGATCATGTGCAGGCACAGGTCGAGCCCGGCGGCGGCTCCGGCCGAGGTGAGGATCTGGCCGTTGTCGACGTAGAGGACGTCGGGGTCGACGGCGACGTCCGGGTACGCGGCGGCGAGCGCGGCCGCCCCGGCCCAGTGCGTGGTGGCGCGCAACCCGGCGAGCAGGCCCGCTGCGGCGAGGGTGAAGGTGCCCACGCAGATCGAGGCGATGCGGGTGCCGCGCGCGGCGGCGGCCCTGAGCGCGTCGAGGACCTCGGGCGCGGGCGGCGCGTCCGGCTCGTGGACGCCCGGCACGATCACGGTGTCGGCCGCGTCCAGCGCGTCGAGGCCGTGGCGGGCGCGCACCGTGAACGCGCCGGCGTCCACCTCGGCGCCGGGCCCGCCGGGGGCGGCGACCTGCACGCGGTAGCCGGGCCGGCCGTCGGGCAGCCGGGTGCGGCCGAAGACCTCGATCGGAGTGGCGAGGTCGAACGGGATGACCCGGTCGAGCGCCAGGATCACGACGGTGTGCATGGCACGAATCTATCCGGACGCCGGGCCGTCGCCGAAGGGTGCGCGTACCGCCGAGTGTGCATTCTCACAGTTCAGAGGCCCTTCAGGGGCCGCAGAGCCCGGCTTGTCACTTTTCTGGCGCTCCCTGGCGTTCTTGCCACTGGGAGGCGGCGCGCGGTCTGGCTACGGTCGCAACCGGACGCGCCCTGGGCCGGCTGCGGCCCCGGTCCCCCGCGGGCCCCCCGCGCCGGCGCAGGACCCGCATCCGCACCCGCGCCCGCATCCGCATCCGCACCCGCACTCCGAACGAAAGCACTGCTCCCGTGACGAAACTCCTCCTGTCCCTGCACGTCCTGGTAGCGATCCTGGCGGTCGGTCCGGTGGCGGTGGCCGCCAGCATGTTCCCCGCGGCGCTGCGGCGCCTGGGCGCGGACGATCCGGGCGGGGACCGGACCGACCCGGCGGGGCTCGGCGCGCTGCGCACGCTGCACCGGGTCTGCCGGGTGTACTCGGGTGTGGCGGTGGCGGTCCCGGTGCTCGGCTTCGCGACGGCGAGCGAGATGGGGGTGCTCCACTCCGCGTGGCTGATCACGTCGATCGCGCTGACCGCGGTCGCGGCCGGCGTGCTCGCGCTGCTGCTGCTCCCGGCCCAGGAGGCCGCGCTGGAGACGTTCTCCGTGGCCGCGGCGCCGCGGCTGGCGATGCTGGCCGGCGTCTTCAACCTGCTGTGGGCGACGGTCACCGTCCTCATGGTGGTCCGCCCCGGCTCGACCACCGGGGCGTGACCGCGATGCGCCTGCTGCGTACCGCCGCCGCGGTCGAACTCGTCACGCTGGTCGCCCTGTTCACCAACCTGGCGACCTACCACCAGCCCACCGTGGCCGCCCTCCTCGGCCCGCTCCACGGCTGCGCCTACCTCTACGTCGCCATCGCCGTGGCCCGCACCCGCCCCTCCCCCACCA
>JAJSZB010000053.1:0-27396 GCA_050613715.1 Streptomyces sp. IBSBF 3018 | reverse complement strand
GCGGCGGCGCTCCAGTTCGGCGATCTTGCGGGCGGTGCTGCCCTCCACCGGGCGGGCGGCCCCGGCGCCCCCCCGCCCCCCCCCGCCCCCCCCCGGGGCGGGGGTCGGCCCAGGCCGGCGGGTCGGCGCGGCGCAACAGGGCCGGGTCGAGGCCGTGTTCGCGGCGGACGCTGGGCGCGGAGGCGGTCAGCAGCGCGGTGTACGGGTGCAGGGGGCGGGCCAGCACGTCGGCCGTCGGGCCCTGCTCCACCAGCCGTCCGCGGTAGAGAACGGCGATGCGGTCGGCGATGCCGGCCAGCGAGCTGAGGTCGTGGGAGATGACCACGACCGCCATGTCGAGTTCGGTGCGCAGCCGGTCGAAAAGCCGCAGCACGTGGTTGCGGTTGGAGGCGTCGAGCGCGCTCACCGGTTCGTCGGCGAGCAGCAGCCGGGGCCGGGTGACCAGCGCCCGCGCGACGGCCACCCGCTGGCGCTGGCCGCCGGAGAGCCGTCCGGGCAGCCGGCCGGCGAGCGCCTCGTCGAGGCCGACCCGGCGCAGCGCCTCGGCGGCGCGCGCGTACCGCTCCTCGCGGCCGCCGGCCCCGGTGACCGCCAGCGGCTCGGCGACCAGGTCGCGTACGGCCATGTCGGGGTCGAGGGAGCGCAGCGGGTCCTGGAAGAGGTACTGCGCCGCGCCGGTGCGCCGGAAGTCGCGCAGCGCGCGGCCGCGCAGGCCGGTGACCTCCCTGCCGTCCACGGCGATGCTGCCCGCGACGACCGGCGACAGGCCGACGACGGCGCGGGCCAGCGTGGTCTTGCCGGAGCCGGTCTCGCCGATCACGCCGAGGATCTCCCCGGCGCCGGCCCGCAGCGACACGCCGTCCAGCACGCGCTGCCCGGACCGCCCGCCGCGCCGCCCGAAGGCGACCGCGAGGGAGTCCACGCGCAGCAGCGGCGCGGCGGCGGGACTCCCGGTCGCCGGGGCGGCCGCGGCCAGGGTCGGAGCAGCCGGGTCCGGGTCTGCGACGGTCGGGGCCGGCGCGGCCGGCTGTCCCGTCGCCGGGACCGCCGTGGTCGGGTCCGCGGTGCTCATGCGTCCACCTCCTCGGGTGCGGCGGTCAGGCGGAGTTCGGCGTGGCGTACGCAGCGGGTGCGCCGGTCCTCGCCGGCCACGGTGAGCGGCAGCGCGTCGGCGGCGGTGCACGCGGGGGCCGCGTGGGCGCACCGGTCGGCGAACCGGCAGCCGGCCGGCGCGGCGCCGGCCTCCGGCGGGCGGCCGGGGATCACGGCGAGTTCGCGGCGCCGCCAGTCGCCGATCGAGGCGACCTTCAGCAGCGCCTCGGTGTACGGGTGCGCGGGCGCGGTCAGCACCTGCTCGGCGGGCCCGTCCTCGACGATCTCGCCCGCGTAGAAGACCAGGATGCGGTCGCACACCTCGGCGACCACCGCGAGGTCGTGGCTGACCAGCAGCAGGGCCAGGCCACGGTCCTCGCGCAGCCGTGCCAGCAGGTCGAGCACCTCGGCCTGCACGACGGTGTCCAGCGCGGTGGTGGCCTCGTCGGCGACGAGCAGCGCGGGGTCGCCGCAGATCGCGGTGGCGATCAGGACCCGTTGCAGCATGCCGCCGGACAGTTCGAAGGGGTACTGGTGGTAGACCTCCGCGGGCCGGTGCAGTCCGACCGCGGCGAGCAGCTCGACGGCCCGGGCGCGGGCGGCGGCGCGAGACAGGCCCTGGCGCACCCGCAGCGGCTCGGTGAGCTGGCGGCCCACGGTGAGCGAGGGGTTGAGGTACGACGCCGGGTCCTGGAACACCGCGCCGAGGCTCACTCCGCGCAGCCGCTCCCAGCCGCGCCGGTCCAGCGCGGTCAGCTCGGTGCCGGCGAGGGTCGCAGTGCCGGCGGAGACCGCGCAGCCGGGCGGCAGCACGCCGAGCACGGAGCGGCAGGTCAGCGTCTTGCCGCTGCCCGACTCGCCGACCAGGCCGACGGACTCCCCGGCCCGTACGGTGAAGGAGACGTCCCGCACGGCCTCGGTGCGGCCGCCGTTCACGGTGACGTGCAGGCCGTGCACGGCGAGCACGTCGTCCCGCGCGGGCTCCGGCGGGACCGCGGCGGCGGGCGCCGCGGACGCGGGTGCGGGCGCCGCGGGTGCGGCGTCAGGCGGAGATACGGGCATCGGTCCTGCCTCCTCGGTCCTGCGCGTCGGAGTTCTCGCGGCCGCCGCCGGTCGCGCCCGCGGGGGCCGGTACGCCGGCCGCGGGACCGGTGAGGGGGGCCTCGTCCGGGTCCGCGGCGCCTCGTGTCCGCGGCCGCCCCGGCTTCGCGCCGGCCGCAGCGTCGGCGGGTGCGGCCTCGGCGTCGAGTGCGGCGAGCGCTCCGGGGCCGCCGCTGTCCCGCAGCGCGTCCGCGAGCAGGTGCAGCGCGCCCACCGTCACCATGACCAGCGCGCCGGGCAGCACCGGCGCCCACGGCTGCTGGGCGAGGAAGCCGAGGTCGGTGGCGAGCATGCCGCCCCAGGTGGCGGCGGGCGGCTGGACGCCGAGGCCGAGGAAGGTCAGCGAGGCGACCGTGAGCAGGCTGGTGGCCAACGCCTGCGCGGTGGTCACCGCGACGGTCGGCAGGACCTTGCTCCAGATGTGGGTGCGCAGCACCCGGCTGCGGGAGGCGCCCATCAGCTCGGCGGCCTCCACGTAGGGCGTCTGCCGCAGGCCCAGCGCGGCGGCCCGGGTGACCCGGAAGAACAGCGGGGACAGCAGCACGCCGAGCGCCAGCATGGCCTGGTGCAGGCCGTTGCCGAGGACGCCGACCGCCGCGATGGCGAAGAGCGTGAACGGCAGCGTCATCAGCGCGTCGACCGCCCGCAGCGCGGTCCACTCGAAGGCCCGGCCCAGCCACAGCGACGCCAGGCCCGGCACGATGCCGAGCACCAGGGCCGCGCCGACCGCCTCCAGCGCCCCGGCGACGCTGAGCGCGGTGCCGGCCAGCAGCCGGCTGAGCACGTCGCGGCCGAGGTAGTCGGTGCCGAGCAGGTGCGCGCCGCTCGGGCCCTGAAGGATGTGGGCGGTGTCCTGGGCCAGCGGGTCCTGCGGCGCGATCTGCCGCCCGAACACCGCGAGCACCGCGACGACGGCCAGGACCGCCAGCGCGACGCGCGCGAGCGGCAGCCGCCAGGTCAGCCGCAGGGTCCTCATCCGGGTCATGCCGCGGCCCTCCCCTCGGCGGGCCGGGTCCCGCGGCGGCGGGCGGCGGGGTTGAGCGCGGCCAGCGCGGCGTTGACCGCGAGATTGGCCACCAGCACGACGGCCACCGTGACCAGCAGCGTCCCCTGGATGACCGGGACGTCGTGCGACTGGGCGGACTGGAGGGCGAGTTGGGCGATGCCGGGCAGGTTGAAGATCTTCTCGGTGACGACCGCGCCGCCGATCAGCATCGGCACGCTCATGCCGAGCACGGTCAGCGCCGGGCCCGCGGCGTTGCGCAGCACATGGCCGAAGAGCACCCGGCGCGCGGACAGTCCGCGCATGGCGGCGCCGGTCACGTAGTTCTCCCGCAGCGCGCCGACCAGCGATGTCCGCAGCTGCCGGGCGATGTGCGCGGCGGCGTCCAGGCTGAGGGCGAACGCGGGCAGCAGCGCGTACCGCAACCACTGTGCCGGGTTCTGCCCGAAGGGCACGTAGCCGCCGGAGGGCAGGGCGCCGAGCTTGACGGAGACGACGGTGATCAGGGCGATCGCCACCACGAAGGCGGGGACGGTGCCGAGGACCGCGCACACCGCGGTGATCGCGCGGTCGGTGCGGCCGCCGTTGCTGAGCGCGGCGGCGATGCCGGCCGCACCGCCGAGGACCAGCGCGAACAGCAGCGCGAGGCCGGCGACGGACAAGTCGACCGGCAGCGCCTGGCCGATGCTCCTGGCCACCGGCAGCGTGGTGAACCAGGAGCGGCCGAGGTCGCCGTGCAGCGCTCCGGTGAGCCAGTCCGCGTACTGCACCACCAGCGGGCGGTCCAGGCCGAAGGCGTGGTTCATCCGCGCGATGTCGGCGGGGGTGGCGGTCTCGCCGAGCACCGCGGCGCCGGGGTTGGCGTCGGACAGCGCGCCGAGGCCGAAGGTCAGCACGGAGGAGAGCAGGAAGACGGTGGCGGCGCTGAGCAGTCCGCGAGCCAGCGGCACCGGGGCGCGCCCGGCCCGCCTCAGCCACGGGTGCGGGCGGGCCGGGTCGTCCGGGCCCGGTCCCGAGGGGTCCTTGGCCGCCTCGGGGCCGGCGGACCGCGCGGGGCCCGCGGGCGGCGCCGTGCTTCCGGCCGGTGCGGGCCCGGCGGGGAGCGCGGACCCCGCGGGCGACGCCGCGCTGATCGAACTCATCGGACGGTCACCCCTTCGAACCGCTGCACCACGACGTCGGCGGGCAGCGCGGAGACCGCGCGGTTGCGGGCCAGGATGCGCGGCACGGTGTAGAGGAAGACGTTGGGCATGGTGCGTACCGCGAGCGCCGTGGCGGCCTGGAGCACCTTGGGGTAGTCCGGGGAGTCCAGCGGGGTCGCGGACACCTTGGCGACCGCGGCCTGGAGGTCGGGAGGCGTTTTACGGCCGGGGTTCATCAGGCCCTGCGGGCCGAAGAGCACCTGGAACGCCTGGGCGGCGGAGTCGCGGCCGGCGAACTGGTCGGTGAAGAGCGCCTGGGAGTGCTGGACGTAGACGATCTGGGTGGTCTGGGCCTGCGGGATGACGCTGATTTTCGCCCGGAAGCCGGCCTCCTTCAGCTGGGCCTGGAGCTGCTCGGGCAGGCCCTCGGCCGCCGAGGTGGTCAGCGTGAGGTCGACGCCGTCGGGGTGTCCTGCCTTGGCGAGCAGCTGCCGGGCCTTGGCGGGGTCGTGCGGGTACAGCCCGTCGGACGCGGCGTCGTGGCCGACGTAACCGGGCGGGAAGGGCTGGTTGCTGACCGTGCCGTAGCCGAACTGCTGGGTCTTCAGCAGTGCCCGGCGGTCGACGGCGTACTGCAGGGCGAGCGCGACGTCGGGGTTGTCGAAGGGCGCCTTGGCGGTGTTGACGTCCAGCACCGAGACGACCATGGAGGGGATGACCTGGACCTCCAGGCCGGCCGCCTTGGCCGCGGCGACCTGGCTGCCGGGTATCTGGGCGACGTTGTACTGGCCGGACTGGAGCGCGGCGACGACCGTGGAGGCGTCGGGCAGCGGGTAGATCTCGAAGCCCTGGAGCTTGATGCTCGCGGCGTCCCAGTAGGCGGGGTTGCGGCGCAGCACGGCCTTGGCGTTCTGGGTGTAGGAGGTGAGCACGAAGGGGCCGGAGCCGACCGGCTTGCTCGCCAGGGACGCGGCGTCCGTCTCGAACGCCTTGGGGCTGACGATCATGCCGGTCTTGCCGGCGAGCAGGTTGGGGATCTGGTAGTCGGCCTGGGTGAGGGTGAGGGTCACCGTGTCCGTGCCGGTGGCGGTGATCTCCCTGACGTGGGCGAGCTGCGGCGCGACCAGGGACTTGGGGTCGGTCCTGCCGCGGTCCAGGCTCTTCTTCACCGCGGTGGCGTCGAGCGGGGTGCCGTCGCTGAAGGTGAGTCCGGGGCGGAGGGTGAAGGTGACGGCCGTGCCGTCGGCGTCGTACTTCCAGCCGCGGGCCAGGGCCGGGACGGCGGCGCCCGTGGAGTCGAGCCGGGTCAGGCCGGAGTAGACGAGGGACAGTTCGTGGACGTCCCAGCCGGCGGAGGAGAAGACCGGGTCCCAGGAGGTGGGCAGCGCCCAGCCCCATTTGAGGGTGCCGCCTGACCCGGAGGCGGTCGCCGGGGCGGCGGACCCGCCGCATGCGCTGAGGGCCAGGGCGGCGCCTGCGCCGAGGCCGAGTCCGAGGAAGGAGCGTCTGCCGAGCGCGGGCATGGCTGCGGAGTTCATGATGGCGTGTCACCTTCTGTGGAGCGCGCCGGGAACACTTCCGGCCGGGCGGGGTCCGGGAGTGCGGGCGGCGCGGGACAGCGCGCCGGGGCATGCCGGGGGCGCGGTGCGGGGTACGGGACGGCACGGGCCGCGCGGGCGGGCGCGGCGGAGCACGGGAGGGATGCGGGACGGGCGGGTCCGGCGCGGGAGAGGCGTGCGGCGGCGGGAGCGGGCGGGTCCGTGTCGCGGCGGCGACCCTTCGCACGACGGCGCGGGGCCGGTCGGGGAAGCGGTCAGGGACCGTCGGCGGCGTGGTGTCCGGGGCTCACCGGAGCCGGCTCAGGGCCGGTACGGGCGGGTCAGCGACACAGAGCGCTGCAGGTGCGCCGGAAGTCCACGTAGCGGCACACCACGTCGGGGTGCGTCTTCAGCATGCGCCCATCCTGGGGGTGAACCGCACGCACTGTCAATGGACACCAAAAGGTGTCTCATTGCCTGGACGGCCGTTGAGCAGGGCGGGATGCCCCGCGGCCTCGTCCGGGTGCAGCCACAGCGGGCCGCCGGGGGTGTCGATCCGCAACGCCCGCGCGGGGGCGCTGCGTTCCTCGGTGAGCAGCTCCAACTCCGGGGCGGTGAGCGTGCGGTGGAGCTCCAGCGCGTCGTCGGCGGGCAGCGGCCGCGGCTGCGGCCAGGGGCCCGGGAGAACCTCGGCGAGCGCCTGGGCGTACGCGTCGTGAGGCCGCCGGCCGGGGACCACACGGGTGCCGCCGGGGCCGCGCAGCAGCAGCGTCGGCAGGGCGTAGCGGTGGCCGCCGCCGTCGAGTTCCTTGGCGGCGCCGGGGTGCGGCGGGGGGCCGTCGAGGTCCAGCACCTCGGGCAGCGGCCGGCGGGCCTCGGCGCGGTCGGCGCGCACCGAGTCCGCGACGGCGGGCGAGGCGGCGTCGGCGCTCAGCCGCGCGGCGTCCAGGCCGGGCACGGCGTGCAGGCAGGCCAGCACCCGCCCGGGGGTGTCGGCGGGCGCGCCGAGCACGAACTCCGACTCCCGCAGCCGGCGCAGGACGCGCTCGGCGACCAGCGGCCCCTGCGCCTGCGCGGCGCGGGCGGCCAGCGAGGCGGGCCAGCTGCTCAGCGCGACGCGGTCCAGGGCGTGCGGCCGCGGCGCGCCGGTGTGGGCGCACACCTCGGCGACGTAACGGGAGTACCAGGCGGCCTCCGCAGCGGGGTCGGGGGCCGGGTCGTCGCCCTCGTCGAACAGGATCGCGTACGCGCGGCGCCAGCGGACCCGCACCTCCGGCCGGGCCCGCAGCCGGGCGCGCAGCAGCCGGAACTCCGGCTCGGAGCCCCACGCCCACGGGCACAGCGGGTCGGTGTACTCGACCACGTCGAGCAGCGGGTCCGGGCGCGCGGTCACACCGGGGCCCGCTCGGGGAGCAGCGAGGCGAGCGTGGTGCGGGACAGGATGCGCCGCGCGCCGTCCTCCACCGAGCGCCAGACGTCGGGCAGTCCGGCGGCGGGGCCCGGGTAGGCGAGGCCGGGCAGCGGGTCGCCGCGCAGCGTCATCAGCTCGCCGTCGACCGCGAGCGCCACGTCGAGCAGGCTGATCTCGGCGGGGTCGCGGCCCAGCCAGTAGCCGCCCTCGCAGCCGCGCTGGCTGCGCACCAGGCCGGCCCTGCGCAGGTCGCCGACGACCGACTTCAGGAACCGGAACGGGATCTCCTGCGAGACCGCGATGCTCTCGCAGGTGAGCGGCCGGTCGCCGTCCCGGGCGAGTTCGAGCAGCGCGCGGACGCCGTAGTCCGCCTTCGCCGATATATGCATACGCGCCATTATCACCGCGCCGCGCGCAATGGACACCTCTTGACATCCTTTCGGGGCGGCTTCTACGGTCCAGGCAGCGGCCGGATCTCGGGCGGGTTCCGGCGCGCCCGCCGCGCTGCGGCGCGCTCCCGTCGAGACGTCAGGACAGGACACCATGACCGCATCACCCGCCCCCTCGGCCGGGTCCCCCGCCCACGACGGCTTCCACCCGGACCTGCCCGACCGCTCCCCCGACGAGGACGGCGCCGGCCGCCCCGCGCGCACCCGGGTGCACCACGTGCGCGCCGGCGACCTGGACGGCGGCACCGCGCAGACCGGCGGGATGCGGCGGTTCGCCGCGATCAGCGGCGCGCGGGTCGGCTCGGAGCGGATGTGGATGGGCCAGACGCACGTGGCCCCCTCGACCGCGTCGGCCGACCACCACCACGGCGAGTCGGAGACCGCGATCCACGTCGTCAGCGGGCACCCCGAGTTCGTGTTCCTGGAGGACGACGGCGACGGACCGCGCGAGGTGCGGCTGCGCACGTCGCCCGGCGACTACATCTTCGTACCGCCCTACGTGCCGCACCGCGAGGAGAACCCGGACCCGGACGAGGAGGCGGTCGTGGTGATCGCCCGCAGCACGCAGGAGGCCGTGGTGGTCAACCTGCCGGGGCTGTACGTGCTGGACCCCGCGGACCCGGCGGGACCTGCCGGCCCGGCGGGACCTGCGGCACACGACGGGGACGCGGCGCACGAGGGGGCCGACGGGCCGTCCGCGTGCGCGTGACCCGCCACGGCCCCCGCCCATGAGCGCGCCCGCCGTGGCGCCCACGCAGCGATCGGATGCCTGAATGAGCCCGGAGTTCCTGTGGTACCTCCCCAACACCGTCGAGCCGGGCCACCGCGGCGACGACAGCGGCGCGGCCGGCTGGGGCTCGGTGGAGTTCTCGACGGACCTCGCGCGGACGGCGGAACGCCACGGTTGGGGCGGCGCGCTGCTCGGCGCAGGGTGGGGGCGGCCTGACACGTTCACCCTCGCGACCGCGCTGGCCGCCAGGACCACGACGTTCAAGCCGCTGATCGCGGTGCGGCCCGGGTACTGGCAGCCCGCCCACTTCGCCAGCGCCGCGGCCACGCTCGACCAGCTCAGCCGCGGCCGGGTGCTGGTCAACGTGGTGAGCGGCGTCGACAACCCCGCCGCCTACGGGGACACGACCGTCGACCCCGCGCGCCGCTACGCCCGCACCCGGGAGTTCCTGCACCTGGTGCGGCGGCTGTGGACCGAGGAGTCGGTCGACTTCGACGGCGAGCACTTCCACGTGGCGGGGTCGACCGTCGCGTCGCGACCGTACCCGGTCGGGGAACGGCGGCATCCGACGCTGTTCTTCGGCGGCGCGTCCGAGGCCGCGGAGCGGGTCGCGGCGGCCGAGGCCGACGTCCAGCTGTTCTGGGGCGAGCCGCTGGACGGGATCGCCGAGCGCGTGGACCGGCTCAGGTCGCTGAGCGCGCGGCTGGAACGCCGCCACCGGCCGCTGGAGTTCGGCCTGCGCGTCACCACCGTGGTCCGGGAGACGAGCGAGCAGGCGTGGGCCGCCGCGGAGCAGAAGGTCGCGCGGATGGCGGCGGGCCCGGCGGAGAGCTTCTGGACCGGTGACCGTACGGCCGCGGTCGGACAGCAGCGGCTGACCGGCCTCGCGCCGCGCGGCGACGTCCTCGACACCTGCCTGTACACCGCACCCGGCCGCTTCGGCGGCGAGGGCGCGGGCGCCACCTGGCTGGTCGGCTCCGCCGCGGAGGTGGCCGCCGCGCTGCACGCCTACCGGGCGCTCGGCGTCACCCACTTCGTGCTCTCCGACACCCCGTACAAGGAGGAGACCGCCCGCGTCGGCGACGCGCTGCTGCCGCTGCTGCGCGAGTCCGCGCCGGGGCCGCGGTCCGCCGCGGACGCCGGCCGGAACGCCGGCCGGAACGCCGGGGCGGACGCGGGACCGGAGGCCGGGACGGACACAGGCGGGCCGGACACGGGCGGGCCGGACGCGCGCGACGCCGCTCCGGCGGTGGGCTGAGCACGCCCCGCCGCCGTAGACTCGCGGACGACACGGCGGAGTCGGGGGGTACGTCATGGCAGGTGCACGGCCGGGACGGCCGGGGGTACGGCTTCCTCGGGCGCGGACCCTTCGACGCGCGCCTGCCCGCGTGCGCCCCGCTCCGGTGCGGGCGCCGCTGCGGCGGGCGGCGGAGGCGGCGTACGTCTGCCTCGTGGCCGCGCTCGCGGTGACGGGAGCGGTGCGCGGGAGCGCGGCGCCGTTCCTCGTCGCGATCGCGCTGACCCTGCCGTTCGGCGTGCCGGCGGCCGTGTGCATGTACGGCGGGTACGCCGTGCTGAAGGGCGTCGGCGGGCTGTGGGCGGCGCCGGCCCGGCCGGACGGGGACGACGCCGGCTGGCTCGCCACGGGCAGCGCGGCGCTCGACGTGGCCGCGCTCGTGGCGGCCGCGCTGGCGAACGTCCTGCTGGCGGAGCACCTGACGCGCCGTCGCGCGGCCGTGCGCGCCGCCGGCGCGCCGCGGTGAGCCGGGCACGCCGCCGGACCGCTCCGAGCTGCGCGCCGCCCAGGGATGCGCACCGCCCCGAGCCCGCGCGTCGCGGTGGGTCGCCGCGCCGCCCGCGTCGCCACAGGCCGCCGACCGCAGCTGTCCGGCCCGCGCGCCGGAGCGCCGGTGTCCGGCGCGCGTTCAGCCCTCGCGGGCGGGGACCGGCTCCTCGCGGTCGCGGTCCGCGGTGTCCGGAAGCGGGGCGACCGCGGCGGTGATGAGCGCGGCGACGCCGAGGAGGACCGCGACGGAGGTGAGCGAGCGCAGCACGGTGACGTGGTCGGCGAACAGGCCGACCGAGGGCGGCCCGGCGAGGAAGGCGCAGTAGCCGATCGAGGCGATGACGCTGACCCGGCCCGCGGCGTACCGCTGTTCGTCGGCCCCCGCGCTCATGCCGACGGGGAAGCCCAGCGAGGTGCCGAAACCCCAGAGCACCGCTCCCGCGAAGGCCACGGGTGTCGCCGGGGCGAACACGAACAGCAGCGTCCCGGCGATGCCCAGCGCGGCCAGCAGCCGCAGCACCGGCACCCTGCCGTACCGGTCGAGCAGCGCGGGGCCGAACCAGCGGCCGACGGTCATCGCCGACAGGAACACCGCGAAGGCGAGGGTGCCGACCACGGCGGGCGTGCCGTAGCCGTCGATGACGGCGATGCTGATCCAGTCGTTGCCGGTGCCCTCGGCGAAGGCGAAGGCGAGCACGAAGACGCCGATCAGCAGCGTGCGCGGCTCCCGCCAGGCGGCAAGCGCGCCGCGCGCGGGCGCGCCGTCCGCGGCCGCCTCCTCGGGCTCGGACCCGTCGGGCACGAAGGCGCGGGTGGCCCGGGGGACGGCGAGCGCGACGACCGCCGCGACGATGAGCAGGTGGGCGGTGACCGGGACGTGCAGCGCGACCATCGCCGCGCCGATCAGGGCGCCCACCACGGTGCCGAGGCTGTAGCCGGCGTGGAACCGGGACATGATCGAGCGGCCGAGGTGGCGTTCGACGACCGCGCCGTGGACGTTCATCGCCACGTCCCAGGCGCCGTTGCCGAAGCCGAGGAAGAACAGCCCGATCACCACCGGCACCAGACCGCCGAGGTAGCCGAGCGCGACCGTGGACAGCGCCAGGGCGAGCAGCAGCGACATCCCGGCGACCGTGCGCCGCGAGCCGACGCGGTGCACGACGGGCCCGGCGAGCGGCAGCGCCACCAGCGAGCCGGCGGCGATCGCGAGCAGCACCAGGCCCAGTTCGGCCGGCGAGTACGGCGGGTGCGTGCGTCGGTTCCGGTCGGGTGCGGCGCCGGCGGATGACGCGGCGCGTGCCGCACCTGGGCGGCGGACAGCGGGTCGGTGGACGGCGCCCGGTGCGGGACGAGCCCTCGGCCGGCGCGTCCGGCTCGCGCGCGGTGGACGCGGCCGAGCGTACGCAACGTTGTCGACGCCCGTCCACAACGATTCCCGCGGCACCCGCGGGCCCTCGCCCGCGGGCCCCGCCTGGGCCGGCGGGGACCCGCGGACGGGCACGCGTCCGCTCTCGTGCGCGACGACGCGCAGCGGCAGCCCTAAGCGGCCGGCCGCACCTCGGCGATCTGGTGGCGGGAACGCTCCAGCAGCCCAGCCGAGTAGTACGGATCACCCGCGTACTTCGCCGCGTAGGCCGCGTCGACCCGGTCCTTCAGCGGCTCGTCGGCGACCGGCGCGAAGACGGCCGCGCCCTCGTAGCCGGGGGTCCTGACGATCCCGGCGCGCTCGCGCACGGCGGCGGCGAACCAGCGGGAGCCGGGGTTGGCGGACCTGACGTACACCGCGTCGTCCACGACGACCGACCAGACCCGGATCAGGGTGCCGGGCGTCACGCCGTCCTCGCGGTAGGGCGCGACGTGGAAGTCGTCGCCGGTGGCGAGGCCGGCGAGGGCCTCGGGCGGCCAGGCGAAGGGCGTCACTTCTCCTCGATCCGGCCGAGCGGCTCGGTCGCCGGCTCCGCGGCCACGGCCTTCCACGCGGCCGGGTCCACGCCGAGCGCGCTGCGCAGGTAGGCCGTGGTGGCCCGCTGGACGAGGGCGACGCGTTCGGGGCTCTCGTCGGTCGTCTCCCTGCTGCCCTCGCCGACGATGCCGCCGAGCCCGTGCTCGGCGCCGGACAGCGTGAGCAGACTCGTGGCCCCGGGGCTCAGCCGGTAGGGGTCGGTGAACCAGTCCGGACCGCGGACCGACAGCGCGGACTGGTCGTGGTCGCCCGCGACGACGAGGGCAGGCGTGGTCAGCGCGCTGAAGTCGGGGTTCATGAAGGCGAAGTTCTCCGCGGCGAACGGCGTCAGGTCGGCGCCGCCCGTGCCGGGCGTGGCGAGCAGCACGCCCGCGGACACGCGCGGGTCGGACAGGTCCTCGCCGGCGCCGCCGTCGGCGTCCAGGACGCGGGCGCCCAGCAGCATGCTCGCCGTCTGGCCGCCCCAGGAGTGCCCGGCGACCGCGACACGGCCGCGGTCGACCCGCCCGGCGAGGCCGGGGACCGCGTCCGTGAGCAGGTCGAGGCGGTCGATGACCCGGGTCAGGTCGTCCACGCGGATCCGCCAGATCAGCGGTGTGCGGGGGTCCTCCGGCGGCAGGGCCAGCGACCGGGAGTCCAGGTGGGTGGGCTGGACCACCACAAAGCCGTGCGCGGCCCAGAAGTCGGCCAGCGGCGCGTAGCCGTCCAGCGACCAGCCGAAGCCGTGGGAGAAGACGACGACGGGCAGGTCCCGGCCCGTGGTCGGGGCGGACACCCGCACCCGCAGGTCCTCGCCGCGGTCCGGCGCCGGGACGACGACGGGCTTGACGGAGACGAGCGGGGTGGCGGCGCCTGTGGCCGCGTCCGCGGACGGGTCGTCCGGTGTGGTCGTGTGCTGTGTGGTCATGGGACATCCGTTTCGGCAGGGGAAGAGGGGCAGGCCGCCGTCCGGCGTGGCCGCCGGGGCGCCGCTCTGGCATCATGAAAAGCGGAACACCGCTCCGATAACGATACGGAGCAATGTTCCGCTTTGCAAGCCCGGCTGCGGCGCGGGCCCGGCGGGAGACTCGGCAGAAGGAGCGGCGTGGCGGACGACGGTCAGAGCGCGGACGACGGCGGTCAGAGCGCGGACGACGGCGGTCAGAGCGCGGACGACGGCGGTCAGGGCGCGGGGGGCGCGGCACGCCCCAAGGTGCGCCAGAAGCGGGCGGACGCCCTGCGCAACGAGCGGAACCTGCTCGACGCGGCCGCGGCGGCCTTCGTCGCGTCGGGCGTCGAGGCGCCGGTGCGCGACATCGCCGCGAGGGCGGGCGTCGGGATGGGCACGATCTACCGCCACTTCCCGACCAGGGCCGATCTGATCGTCGCGGTCTACCGGCACCAGATCGAGTCCTGCGCCGAGGCCGGGCCAGTGCTGCTGGCCCGCAGCCCCACCCCGCACGAGGCGCTCGCCCGGTGGTTCGACCTCTTCGTGGACTTCCTCGTCACCAAGCACGGGCTCGCCGCCGCGCTGCACGACCAGGAGGGCTTCGAGGCGCTGCACGCCTCCTTCCTGGAACGGCTGCTGCCGGTGTGCACCGATCTGGTCGGGGCAGCCGTCGCCGCCGGCCAGATCCACGCCGACGTTTCGCCCTACGAGCTGATGCGCGGCGTCGGCAACCTGTGCATCGGCGCCGAGACCGACGACCGCTACGACGCCCGGCGCCTGGTCGCCCTGCTGGTCGCTGGGCTCGGCCGGGCCTGACCCGGCGACGGGCGCGGGTCATGGCGCCGGCCCGCGTCCGGTCGGGCGGTGGCGCCGGCCCCGCGCCGGGTCGGGCGGTGGCGCCACGCCGCTCCCGGTCAGGCGCCGGCGCCGCCGTCGACCGGCAGGATCGCGCCGGTCACGTAGGAGGCCCGGTCGCTGAGCAGCCATGCGGCCGCCTCGGCGATCTGCCGGGGCTCGGCCATCGCGCCCAGCGGGATCGCCTTGGTCATCCGCTCGATGATGCCGGGGGTCGCCGCCTCCCAGGCGTCGATCATCTCGGTGGAGGTGCCGCCGGGGGTGATGCCGTTGACCCGGATGCGGTCGCCGGCCCAGTTCACCGCGGCGGTCTCGGTGAGGCTGTTGAGCGCGCGCTTCATGGCGCCGTAGGCGGGCAGGGCCGGGTTGGCGCGGCGGCTGCCGATGCTGGAGGTGTTGACGATCGCCCCGCCGCCGCCTCGCCGCATGACGGCGGCCTCGGCGTTCATGGCGGTCCAGTGCGCGCGGAAGTTCACGGCGAACTGCTCGTCGATGTCCTCGTCGCTGGTGGTCTCGGCCGGGCCGGGCCGCCGCTGCGGGACCGCGCCGTTGTTGAAGGCGCCGTCGAGCCGTCCGTGCAGCTCCTCGACGCGGTCGACGGCGGCGCGGATGCTCGCGCTGTCCGCGAGGTCCAGGGTGACCGCGTCGGCGGCGCCGCCGTCGTCGCGGATCTCGGTGACGATCTTCTCCAGGGCGCCGGTGCTGCGGGCGGCGAGCACGACGGCGGCGCCCTCGGCGGCGAAGAGCCGGGCCGCGGCCGCGCCGATGCCGCGGCTCGCGCCGGTGATGAGGACGACCTTGCCGGTGAGCAGGCCGATGGGTGCGGTGGTGCCGGTGTCTGCTGTCATGCCACCACCGTCACTGCGGCCCGCGAGCGGATACAGGCACAGCCAGTACTACGATCCGCCACCGGCCGGCGGGCACACTTTCCTCATGGACAAGCAGGAACTCGGGGCATTCCTCCGCAGCCGGCGTGAGCGGCTGCGGCCGCAGGACGTCGGCCTCCCCTCCGGCCCGCGGCGCAGGACCCCCGGGCTCCGCCGTGAGGAGATCGCGGTCCTGGCGCACATCTCCACGGAGTACTACGTCCGGCTGGAACAGGGCCGGGCGCCGGGGCCCTCGGCCGAGGTGCTCGCCGGGATCGCGGGCGCGCTGCGGCTGACCGACGCCGAGTCCGCCCACCTGCACGCGCTGGCCGGCACCACGCCGGTCCGGCACCGGCTGCACCGGCGCGACGTGCGCCCCAGCATCCTCGCGCTCCTCCAGCGGCTGCCGCAGACCGCCGGCTTCGTCATGTCCGCCACGTTCGAGGTGCTCGCCTGGAACGACCTCGCGGCCGCGCTCATGGAGGACTTCGACCGGCTCGCGCCGGAGGACCGCAATCTCGCGCGCCGGGCGTTCCCCGGGCCGGGGCACGACGACCCGCCCGTGTACGGGATCTCCGACGCCTCCGAATTCCGGCTGGGCGTCGTGACGCAACTGCACGCCGCCGTCGCACGCTATCCCGGCGATCCCGCGGTGACCGGCCTCGTCCGCGAACTGCGGGCCACCAGCCCCGACTTCGCCCGGCTCTGGGAACGCCGCGACGTGCAGCCGCTGCCGACGCTCACCAAGACCTTCCGCCACCCGACCGTCGGGGAGCTGACCGTGGACTGCGACGACCTCCCCCTCACCGACCGCGACCAGCACCTCGTGCTCTACAGCGCGCCGCCGGGATCCCCCGGCGCCGAGGCACTGGCCCTGCTCGGCGTCCTCGGCGCCCGGGCGAGCGACTACCCGCGCTAGGGCCTGTCGTCTGGATCTCCGTGGGGAAGGAGCGGTGTCCGGTGCTCCCCCAGAGCTTCGCCTGGGCGGTGCCCCCAGCTGCAAGGCGGAGGAGGGAGGCGACGCGTGGGGGCACCTCCCAGCCGCCAGGCTGGGGGAGTCGTTGACCGACGACAACGCCGCAGATGTGCGTGCCGGGCGACGCGACGCCGCGGAGATCCAGACGACAGGCCTAGCCGACGGGGCCGTCCGGGCCCGGCGACCGGGGGGACGCGGCGGGAGGCCGGGCGGCGGGGCGCCGGTCCGGCCCGCCGCGCGCGAGGGCGTGGGAGAGCAGCGTGAGCGCCGCCTGCGCGGCCGAGCCCTCCTCGGCCGTCGCGACGACGATGCGCGGGCCGCGGCCGCCGGGGCTCTGCAGGGTCTGCTGGGTGAGGGTCAGCTCGCCGACCAGCGGGTGCCGCATCGCGTACGCGGCGACGTCGCACGCCACCACCTGGTGGTCGGCCCACCAGCGGGCGAAGTCCGGGCTGCGCATCGTCAGCTCGCCGATCAGCGCGGCCAGCTCGGAGTCGTCGGGGAAGGCCCCCGCGGTGATCCGCAGGCCGCCGACCACGGCCTTGGCCTTGTCCTGCCAGCGCGCGTACAGCTCGCGGGTGTGCGGGTCGAGGAAGACCAGCCGCGCCATGTTGGGCCGGGCGCCCGGCGTGTCGGGGTCGTCGGCGCCGAGGTGGCCGGCGAACAGCGCGTGGCCGGCGCGGTTCCAGGCGAGCACGTCGGTGCGGCGTCCGAGGACGACGGCGGGGGTATCGCCGAGCGCCGCGAGCAGCGCCCGGGTCTCGGGGGTGACCCGCTCGGGGCGCGGGCGCGCCGCGCGCCGCCTGCGCGGCCGCTCGGCGAGCGCGTGCAGGTGCTCCCGCTCGGACTCGTCCAGCCGCAGCGCCGAGGCGATGGCGTCCAGCACCTCCGCCGAGGCGCCCAGCGCCTGGCCCTGCTCCAGCCGCGCGTAGTACGGGACGCTGACCCCGGCGAGCAGGGCGAGTTCCTCCCTGCGCAGTCCCGGCACCCGGCGCCGGTCCCCGTACGTGGGAAGGCCCACGTCGGCGGGCCGCACCTGGCGGCGGCGGGCCTGGAGGAAGTCGGCGAGCTGCCCCTGTCCGTTCATGCCTCCAGTGTGGGCCGCGCGGCGCGGCGGTGCCGCACCCTGCCGGGGTGCGGGTGCGAGCCGGCGAACCGGCGGCCGCGGCGCGGATGCGTGCCGGCCCCCTCCACGTCCGGCCGCGCACAGGCCGGATCCCGCCCGCGCACAGGCGACGCACAGGCTGCGCGGGGCGCCGGGCCGCCGTGGGAGCCCTCGGGGCACATTGCCCTGAAAGCGCTCTCCGCGAGTCTTGACGTCTTGGCATAGACCAATTTCAATCAATCGTCGCCCACATCGCACCACGCACCACACACACGCACGCACCAGACGCACGCCTCACGCGTCACGCACCTCGCACACCCACCCCCACCCCCCCACGCCGAGCCGACCGCGCCGCCTGCCGCGGCCTCCGCCACCGTCCCGGCTCTCCCCCACACGGAGTCGTCGATGAGATCTGTCCTGTCCCCCGCGGGCGCGCCGCCGAGCGCGCCCGCGTCCGCGTCCGCATCAGCGTCCGCGAGACCGTCCTCCGCCGCGCGGCGCGCCGTGCGCCGCCTCGCCGCCGTCCTCTCCCTCGCCGCGCTGTGCGTGCTGGCGGCGTTCACCGGCGGCGCGCCCGCCGCGAGCGCGGTCACCGTGCCCCCGCCGCCGTCCGGCTGGACCACCGTGTTCAGCGACGACTTCAGCGGGGCCTCGGGTAGCGCCCCGAACTCCTCGAAGTGGACGTACGACACCGGTCCCGGCTCCAACTTCGGCACCGGCGAGATCGAGACCATGACCAACTCGACCTCCAACGTCCACCTGGACGGCAACGGCCACCTGAACATCACCGCGCTGGGCAGCGGTTCCAGCTGGACCTCCGGCCGCATCCACACGCCGACCGCCGTGGCGGGCGCGCCGGCCGGCGGCAAGCTGGAGGTCACCGCGTCGATCCAGCAGCCGAGCCCCGCCAACGGCCTCGGCTACTGGCCCGCGTTCTGGATGCTCGGTCAGGGCCAGTGGCCCGAGAACGGCGAGATCGACATCATGGAGGACGTCAACGCGCTCTCCGAGGTGGCCGGCACGATCCACTGCGGCACGTCCCCCGGCGGCGTCTGCAACGAGGGCAACGGCATCGGCAGCGGCCTGCGCGCGTGTTCCGGCTGCCAGTCCGGCTTCCACACGTACTCCATGATCCTGGACCGCACCAACACCTCGAACGAGTCGATCACCTTCTACCTCGACGGCGCCTCGTACTTCAGCGTCAGCGAGAGCCAGGTGGGCACGGCGGTCTGGCAGCAGGCGTACGACCACAACCTGATGATCATCTTCGACCTGGCGATGGGCGGGGCGTTCCCCAACGGCGTCTGCAACTGCACCTCGCCCAACTCCGGCACCACCTCGGGCGGCACGATGAGCGTCGGCTACGTGGCGGCGTACACCACGGGCGGCGGGGGCACCACGCCGCCGCCCACCGGCGGCGGCCAGATCACCGGCTACGGCGGCCTGTGCCTGGACGACCGGTCGGCGAGCACCGCCAACTACAACCCGGTGCAGGTCTACACGTGCAACGGCACCGCGGCCCAGCAGTGGACCGTGGTCCAGGCCGGCAGCACCCTGCACGTGCTGGGCAAGTGCCTGGACGTGTACGCCGGCGGCACGGCGAACGGGACCGCGGTCGACCTGTACGACTGCAACGGCACGGGATCGCAGGTGTTCATCCCGCGCTCGGACGGGTCGCTGTTCAATCCGCAGTCGGGCAAGTGCCTGGACGACACGGGCTGGTCGACCACACCGGGCACCCAGGCGGAGATCTGGGACTGCACCGGGGGCGCCAACCAGGTGTGGCACCTGCCGAGTTGACCCCGGCGCGATGACGGACTGAAGGGAGCCGCGGCGGGCGCGGCGCGGATGCCGCGCCCGCCGTGCGCTCAGCCGCGTCTGGCGATGCCGCGGGCGCGCAGCCGGTCGGCGGTGATCGCCAGGCCCAGCACGCAACCGAGCACGATGTTGGTGTAGTTGGAGTTGATCTGCAGGGTGGTCAGGCCGTTGTTGATCAGCTCCAGCAGGACGGTGCCGGCCACGATGCCCACGATCCGGCCCTGCCCGCCGACCAGGCTGACCCCGCCGATGACGGCGGCGGCGATCGCCGACAGCTCCCAGCCGACGCCGACGCCGCTGGCCGAGCCGACGCCCATCCGGCCGAGGACCATGATCCCGGCGAAGGCCGACAGCAGTGAGCTGGTCACGTACATCGACACGATGCGCCGCTCGCCGCGGATGCCGGCCAGCCGGGCCGCCTCGGGGTTGCCGCCGACCGCGTAGACCTGCCGGCCGGCGTAGGTGCGCTCCAGGAAGAACCAGGCGGCGACCGCGACCACCGCGAAGAGGATCAGCGGCAGCGGGATCTGGGCCACGTAGCTCTGGCCGACGTCGGAGAACAGCCCGCCGATGCCGGTGATCGAGGTGCCCGAGGTGATGGCGAGGGTGACGCCCTGGGCCACGGTGTAGGTGACCAGGGTGACCACGAACGGCGCCATCTTGAGCCGGGTGACGGCCAGTCCGTGGATCAGGCCGACGGTCCCCGCGATGGCCAGGGTGACCAGGATGGCCAGCACCGGCGGCAGCCCGGCGCGGACGTTGAACCAGGACATCAGGATGACGCTGGTGCCCAGCAGCGCGCCCACCGACAGGTCGATGCCGCCGGTGAGGATCACCAGCGACTCGCCGATCGCGATCAGCCCGTACTGGGCCAGGTCGAAGCCCATGCCCTGGAGGTTGACCGCGCCGGCGAAGGACGACTTGTCCAGGGCGAGGGCGGTGAACACCACCACGCACGCGGCGACGACGCCGACCTCGGGGGTCTCCAGCAGCCGGCGGGCGAGCGGGGCGCGCGGCGTGGCCCCGGCCTCCGCCCCGGTCGGTGCGGGGGCGGCGCCGTCGGAGGGTGCGGCGCCGGTACGGGCGCTGGTCTTCATGCGGGTGCCTTCCCGTGCGGTGCCGCGGCGGGCCGGGTGCCGGCCGCCGCGGTCATGATCGCTTCCTTGCTGAACGCGTCCCTGGGGAGGTCGCCGACCACCCGGCCGTGCGCCATCACCACGATCCGGTGGCAGATCCACAGCAGTTCCTCCAGCTCCGAGGAGGCCACCAGGACCGCGAGCCCGTCCTGCGCGGCGGCGTCGATGAGGCCGTAGATCTCGGCCTTGGCGCCCACGTCGACGCCGCGGGTGGGCTCGTCGAGCAGCAGCAGCTTGGGGTCCGCCGCGAGCCACCGGCCGAAGACCGCCTTCTGCTGGTTGCCGCCCGACAGGTCGCCGATCGGCTGCTCCTGGCTGTGCAGGCGCACCCCGAGGTCGCTGACGATGCGGGCGGCGTGCTCCTTGTCGGCGCGCGGGCGCAGCACGCCGCGGCGGCTGATCCGGCGCAGCGTGGCCAGGGTGACGTTCCAGCGCACCGAGTGCGCCGGCAGCAGCGACTGGACCTTGCGGTCCTCGGGCACCAGGCCGATGCCGGCCTCGACGGCGTCGGCGGGGTGCCGCGGGTGGAAGCTCCGGCCCTCGAAGACCACCTCGCCGCCGGTGCGCGGCTGGGCGCCCATCACGGTGTGCAGCAGCCTGCTGCGGCCCGAGCCCATCAGCCCGGCGACGCCCACGATCTCGCCGGCGTGCATGTCCAGGTCGACCGGGCCGAGCCCGTCGGCGGTCAGGGCGCGCACCGACAGCGTGGCGGTGCGCTCCACCGAGGACGGCGGCGCGAGGTCGGCGCGGGCGAGTTCGCTGCCGACCATCTCGCGGATCATCCGCTCCTCGGTGGCCTGCTGCGGTGTCAGGTCCGCCACCAGCCGGCCGCTGCGCAGCACCAGGACCCGGTCGGCGACGGCCCGCACCTCGTCCAGCCGGTGGCCGATGAAGAGCACCGCGCCCCCGGCGGCGGCGTGCTCGCGGGCCAGGTCGAGCACCCGCCCGGCCTCGACCGGGCCGAGCGAGGAGGTCGGCTCGTCGAGGATGAGCACGACCGGGCGGTGGCCCCACGCCTTGGCGATCTCGATCATCTGCCGGACCGGCACGGGGAAGCGCTCCACCGGGCGGTCGACGTCGACGCCGGTCATGCCGACCTCGGCCAGCAGTGCCCGGGCCTCGGCGCGGGTGCCGGCCCGATCCAGCACCAGGGCGCCGAGCGGCCGGCCGGCGGCGCGCTGCGGGCGGCGGCCCAGCAGCAGGTTCTCCGCCACGCTCAGCTGGCCGACCAGCGGGAACTCCTGGGCCACCAGGGCGACGCCCAGCTCCCTGCTGTGGTCGGGGCGGCCGGGCTGCAGCGGGCGGCCGGCCACGTCGATGGCGCCGGTGGTGGGGGTGACGGTGCCGGACAGCACGCCCATCAGGGTGGACTTGCCGGCGCCGTTCTCCCCCACCACGGCGACGATCTGACCGCGCGCCAGCTCCAGGGCGGGGATGTCGAGCACCTTCACCGGCCCGTAGGACTTGCTCACGTCCCGGAGCCGGACGGCGGGGTCGGGCTCCATCAGCCGATCCCCAGCTGCTTGAGCTTGGCCTGGTAGTCGGCGAGGTTGTCCTTGGTGACCAGGCCGACGCCGGAGCTGAGGGTGGTGCCGTCGGACTCCAGGTAGGGCTGGACGATCTTCAAGGTGGCGTCCTTGCCGAGCACCTTGAGCGCGGCGAGCAGGTAGGCGCCGGTGTAGCCCTGCTGGTACGGCTGCTGGAGCACGGTGGCCTGGATGACGCCGGACTGCACGAACTTCAGGGTCTGCGGGTCGCTGTCGTCGGAGACGATCTTGACCCGGCCGGACTTGCCGGCCGCCTGCACGGCCTGCGCGGCGGAGGGGCCGTCGTAGGAGTACACCCCGTACAGGCCGTTGATGTTCGGGTTGGTCTGGATCGCGGTCTGCGCGTTGGACAGCGCCTTGGAGGCGTCCATGCCGTCGCTGAGCTTCTGGGCGACCTTGATGTCGGTGCCCTTCAGCGCGTCCTCGAAGCCCTGGATGCGCTCGACGGCGTTGGAGGTGGTGAGCGAGCCGACCAGGATCACCACCTGGCCCTTGCCGCCGAGCGCCTGCTTCATCGCCTCGCCGGCCTTCTGGCCGGCCTGGTAGTTGGGGGTGCCGAGGTAGAGGGCGGCGCCGTCCTCCTTGGGCAGCGGCGAGTCGATGGCCAGCACCGGGATGCCCGCCTTGCCGGCCGAGGAGATGGGCGCCTTGATGGCGGTCGGGTCGATCGCCGAGACGCTCAGACCGCTGATGCCCTGGCCGCGCAGCGTCTGGATGATGGACAGCTGCTGGTCCAGCCGGCCGTTGGCGGGGGCCTGATAGGTGCCCTTGACGCCGAGGTCGGACAGGCCCTTCCGGAAGCCGGCCTTGCCGGCGTTCCAGTAGTCGACGGCGACGTTGACGACCATCGCCTCGTTCAGCTTCGACAGGTCCTTGCCGGCCAGGGCCGCCTTCAGCGCGGCGTCGACCTTGGCGAGGTTGGCGTCGTTGAAGGCGATGTCGCCCTGGATGGTGACCGGCTGCGAGCTGCCGCCGGAGGCCGAGCCGGCGTCCGCCGGGCCCGAGCTCCCGGCCCCGCTCTTGCTGCACCCCGTCGCCACGAGCAGCGCTGCGAGGGCGATCGCGGCGGCGCCCCACCGCCCGCCTCTGGCCACGGCGGAACCTTGGACATCACGCATGGGCGAACTTCCTGTTCGGTCAGTGACCTGTCGGTCGGCCATTGAGAGCGCTAACAATCCAGTGCGGTGAAGTACCCAGGTCGAGCACGTCCGCCGTGACCCGCCACCGGCAGCCGCGGCAAGGCTGCGGCGACGGGTGTCCGCAGCCGGGGAGAGTCCGGTCCGCGGGCGTGGTCCCGGCGGGTTCCCGTACCCGCCGCCATAGAGTGTTAGCGCTCACGGAACGAGCGTCAAGGTGTTGCACAGAGAAAAACAGGCGGGGTTCGCGGCCGTGTCGGCCCACGTCGCGGCGAGCGCGCGGCGGGCCGCCGCGGCCGGTCCCGACGCCGTCCGCGGTCGCCTCGCGCGAGCCGCGGGCACACCGCGCAACGGCTACGCACACATGCCGCACCGGGCCCGCGCGCCCCCGCGGGGTGCGCGGGCCGCTTCCGCGCCGCGGGCGGTCTCGGGCGGCACGGGCGGGCGGCACGGGCGGGCGTCGCGGGCGGGCGTCGCGGACGGTCCGCCGGCGCGGGCTGTCACGGTGCGCGGGCGGTCCCGGCCCGGCCCGCCCGGCCCGGCCCGGCCCGGCGCGGGCGGTCGTCGTCGGCGGCGGCGGCGGTGGCGGCGGTGGCGGTGGCGTCACAGACCGCCGGCGAGGCGGTAGTACGCCTGGTTCCAGCGGATCTCCTGGGCGAACCGGCGGATCTCGGTGGCCCGGTCGATCAGCAGCAGCTCGGTGCCGAGCATCTCCGCGAGGTCGGACAGTTCCTCCGCGCCGACCGCGGTGGACAGCACCGTGTGGTGCGGGCCGCCCGCGGTCAGCCACGCCTCGGTGGAGGTGCGCAGGTCGGGGGCGGGCCGCCACACCGCGCGGGCGACCGGCAGCCGCGGCAGCGGCTCCAGCGGCTCGACCACCTCGATCTCGTTGGCCACCAGCCGGAAGCGGTCGCCGAGGTCGGCCATCCCCACCACGACCGCGGGCCCCGGCCGGGCGTCGAAGACCAGCCGCACCGGGTCCTCGCGCGCGCCGATGGACAGCGGGTGGATCTCGCACGAGGGCTGCCGCGCGGCGATGGTCGGGCAGACCTCCAGCATGTGGGCGCCGAGGATGAGTTCGCTGCCGGGGACCAGGTGGTAGGTGTAGTCCTCCATGAAGGAGGAGCCGCCGGGGCTCCCCGCGCCCGCCGCCTTCAGGGTGTGCAGCAGCGCCGCGGTCTTCCAGTCGCCCTCGCCGCCGAAGCCGTAGCCGTCGGCCATCAGCCGCTGCACCGCGATCCCGGGCAGCTGCCGCAGGGCGCCCAGGTCCTCGAAGTTGGTGGTGAAGGCGCGGAAGCCGCCCGCGTCGAGGAAGCCGCGCAGGCCCAGTTCGATGCGTGCGGCGTAGCGCAGCGCGTCGTGCCGGGCGCCGCCCGCCGCCAGCTCGGGCGCCGTGCGGTAGACGTCCTGGTACTCCTTGGCGAGCGCGCCGACCGCGGCGTCGTCCACCGCGTCGACGGCGGCGGCCAGGTCGGCGACGCCGTAAGCGTTGACGCTGACGCCGAACCGCAGTTGGGCGTCGACCTTGTCCCCCTCGGTGACCGCGACGTCCCGCATAGTGTCGCCGAAGCGGGCCAGCCGCAGCGAGTGCAGCGCGTCGCGGCCGAGCGCGGCGCGCATCCAGGCGTGCACGCGGGAGGCCACCGCCGGGTCGCCGACGTGGCCGGCCACCGTCTTGCGCGCAGCGCCGAGCCTGGTCTGCACGTAGCCGAACTCCCGGTCGCCGTGGGCGGCCTGGTTGAGGTTCATGAAGTCCATGTCGATGGTGGACCAGGGCAGTTCGACGTTGGCCTGGGTGTGCAGGTGCAGCAGCGGCTTGCGCAGCAGGTTGAGCCCGGCGATCCACATCCGGGCCGGGGAGAAGGTGTGCATCCAGGCGATCAGGCCGACGCAGGCCGGGTCGGCCTCGGCCTGCCGGACGAGTGCGGCGATGGCGTCGGAGCCGGTGAGGACGGGCTTCCACACCAGGCGGGCGGGGGCGCCGGGTACCGCGTCGAGGGCGGCGGCGATGGCGCGGGACTGCTCTTCGACCTGGCGGAGGGTGTCCTCCCCGTACAGGCCCTGGCTGCCGGTGAGGAACCAGACCTCGCGTGCCGGTTGTGCGGTCATGCTCAGGCTCCTTGCCCCTCGGACGGCCCGGGCTGGCCGTACACGTGTCGGTAGCGGTCGTACAGCCGGTCGACGGCGGCCGGTTCGATCGGCAGCGGCTCTCCGAGCTGCCGGGATATGTGCACGCTGCGCGCCACGTCCTCGCACATCACGGCGGCCTTGACGGCGGCGCGGGGGTCGGCGCCGATGGTGAAGACGCCGTGGTTCTGCATCAGCACCGCGGGCGAGCGGTGGCCGGCGAGGGTGGCCACGATGCCGCGGCCGATCGAGTCGTCGCCGATCAGCGCGAACGGTCCCACGGGGATCTCGGCGCCGAACTCGTCGGCCATCGCGGTCAGCACGCACGGCACGGGCTCGCCGCGCGCCGCCCAGGCGCACGCGTAGGTGGAGTGGGTGTGCACCACTCCCCCGACCTCGGGCATGTGCCGGTAGACGTAGGCGTGGGCGGCGGTGTCGGAGGACGGCGCGAGGTCGCCGTCGACGGCCTTGCCCTCCAGGTCGCAGACGATCATGGCCTCGGGCGACAGCCGGTCGTAGTCGATGCCGCTGGGTTTGATCACGAACAGGTCGTGTCCCGGCACCCGTCCCGAGACGTTCCCCGCGGTCCACACGACCAGGCCGTAGCGGACGAGTTCCTGGTGCAGGTCACTGACCCGCACCCTCAGCGCGTCGGCCGCCGCGCGGGCGGCGGGCGGGAGGCGGTTACTGCTCATGGGCGGCGGTCCTCATCGAAGAGTGAGCGCTAACAACGAAGGCGGCGAAGAGCGGAGCGAGGGGGTGGGGCCGTGGGACGGCGGACGGGAGCCGGCCGGGCTCCGTCGGCGGAGGGCCGGCGACGTGCGGCGGGCCGGCGACGGGCAGGCGGCCGACGGCGTGCGGCGGACCGGCGCGCGGCGGCGTGCGCGGGCGGCTCATCCCGCGGCCGCCGCGCGCAGCGCCCGCAGGCGGTGCATCACGTCGCTGCCGCCACGTCCGAAGTGGTCGTGCAGCTCCCGGTAGCCGGCGTAGAGGCTGTCGTAGGCCGCCGCACGGGCCGGGTCGGGGGTGTAGGCGCCGCGGTGCAGCCGGCCCATGACGGCCGACGCGGACCGCAGGTCGGGGTGGGCTCCGGCGGCCACCGCGGCGTGGATCGCGGCGCCGAGGGCGGGCCCCTGATCCGCGGCCAGGACGTTGACCGGCCGGTTCAGCACGTCGCTGTAGGTCTGCATCAGGAAGCGGTTCTTCAGCAGGCCGCCGGCCGCGGTGAACTCGGCGACCGGCACGCCGGAACGCTCGAAGGTCTCCACGATGGTGCGCGCGCCGTACGCGGTGGCCTCGACCAGCGCGCGGTAGACGTCCTCGGGCCGGGTGTCGAGGGTGAGCCCGACCAGCAGTCCCGACAGGTGGTGGTCGACCAGCACCGAGCGGTTGCCGCTGTGCCAGTCCAGCGCCAGCAGGCCGTGCGCGCCCACCGGCTGGGCGGCCGCCTTCTCGGTGAGCAGTTCGTGCAGCGTGATGCCGCGGCGGCCGGCCTCCTCCTCGTACGACCGGGGCGCGGCGGTGCGCACCGACCAGGCGAACAGGTCGCCGACGCCGCTCTGCCCGGCCTCGTAGCCCCACAGGCCCGGGACCACGCCGTCGCGCACCGCGCCGCACATGCCGGGGACGTCGGCGAGCACCTCGGAGTTCATGATGTGGCAGGTCGAGGTGCCCATGATGGCCAGCATGTGGCCGGGGTCGAGGGTCTGCGCGGCGGCCGCGGTGACATGGGCGTCGACGTTGCCGACGGCGACGACGGTGCCCTCGCGCAGGCCGGTCAGCGCCGCGGCCCGCGCGCTCAGCTTGCCGGCCGCGGCGCCGGGCGGGGACAGCGGGTGGTCGAGCTTGGCGGTGAAGCCGGCGAAGTCCGGGTGCAGCGAGGAGAGGAAGGCGGCGTCGGGGTAGCGGCCGTCCTGGTGGATGCCCTTGTAGCCGGCGGCGCACAGGTTGCGGCTCTCCTCGCCGGTGAGCTGCCAGACGATCCAGTCCGACGCCTCGATCCAGCGGTCCGCGGCGGCGTACACCTCGGGGTCCTCGCGCAGCAGCTGCAGCGCCTTGGCGTACTGCCACTCGCTGGAGATCCGCCCGCCGTAGCGGCTCAGCCACGGCTGACCCGACTCCTCGGCGCGCGCCACGATCAGGTCGGCCTCGGGCTGCGCGGCGTGGTGCCGCCACAGCTTGGGGTACGCGTGCGGCCGGTCCGCGAAGGCGGGCAGCTCGCTGAGCGGCGTGCCGTCCGCGGTGGTCGGCAGGACCGTGCAGGCGGTGAAGTCGGCGCCGATCGCGAGGACGTCCTCGGGCCGTGCCCCGGCCTGCCGCAGCGCCTCCGGCACCGCGAAGCGCAGCACGTCGCGCCAGTCCTGCGGGATCTGCAGCGCCCAGTCCGGCGGCAGCGGGCGGGCGCTGCCGGGCAGCGCGTCGTCGACCACGCCGTGGGCGTAGGGGTGGACGGCGCTGCCCAGTTCGCGGCCGTCCTCGACGGCGACGACCAGGGCCCGGCCGGACAGGGTGCCGAAGTCCACGCCGACGGTGACGGCGGGACGATCGGTGGTCATGGTGTGCCTCCAGTGGTGCACGGGGCGCCGCCGCGCCACCCGGGCCGGGCCGCGCCCCGCGCGCATCGCTCGGGCCGCCCGGAAGGCGCCGGCGTGCGGCGGGGTCCTTCGTGCGGGGCGGGGACGGGTTCGGGA
>JAJSZB010000539.1:0-3548 GCA_050613715.1 Streptomyces sp. IBSBF 3018 | reverse complement strand
CGTCCGTACAGCCCGCGCCCACCCCGTCCGTACCGCCCGCGCCCACCCCGGACGAACCGCCCGCACCCACAGACGAACCGTCCGCGCCACCCGCTCCCGCCGGGCCGTCCGCGTCACCGCGCTGGTACGGCACGCGCGGCACGTCGCCGCCCTCGCCCGGGACGTGGCCGCCACCTCCGTCGTGGTAGGCCGGTCCGCTCATCGCGGGCCTCTCGGGTCGGGGCGTCCGCCGGGCCGGCCGAGTCCCTGGTCCGGGCCGCCGCCCGGCTCCATCGCGGTGGACAGCAGTTGCAGGCCGAGCCGCAGCCTGCGCCGGGCCTCGTCCTCGCTGACGCCGAGGCCGGCCGCCGCCGCGCGGTAGTCGAGCCGCTCGCGGTAGGCGAGTTCGAGCGCGGCGCGCAGCGGCGTCGGCATGGACGTGACGATGAAGTCGGCGCGCGCCGCGGTGCTGGCCTCGCGCACCCGCTCCTCCACCTCCGCGGGGCTGGAGCGGCCGCGGTTCTCGTACTGCCGCAGCTGGGACACCGCGTGGCGCTGCGTCAGCGAGGCGATCCACGACCGCAGCGAGCCGTCCCTGGGGTCGTACGCGTCCGGGTTCTCCCAGACGTAGCCGAACACCTCGCGGGTGATCAGGTCGGCCGCCTCGTCGTCGTCCATGACGCGGTGCGCGAGGCTGTGCACCAGGGAGGCGTAGCGGTCGTACAGCTCGGCGAGCGCGGCCTCCTCGCCGCGCGCCAGCCGCTGCTGCATCTTGCGGTCCCAGCGCGGCGGTGCGGGTGTCGCCATGGGTCGGCCCCCCTCGCTTCGTCCCCGCCTCGTTCCGTCTACATCTTTCTCCCGTGTGCAGACCCGAAGGTACCGGCCGTGCGCCGTGGCGTACGCCCCTTTGCACCAACCTCACACCGAGTGTGACCGTTTTCGGCGCTCCGTTATCCGGGTGTGATCGGTTCCGCGCACGGTTCGGACCGGATTCGGGCATAGGGTCGTGGGGATGACCGAGGAGACGTCGACGGCGAGGCGAGGTGGGAACCCGTGCAGGTGACCCAGGCCGAGCGGGACGGGTGGGCGGTGGTCACCGTCGCCGGCGAGATGGACCTCATCTCGTCCCCCGCGGTCCGGCAGAAGGTGCACGAGGCGGTGGCGGACGGGCAGCGCAGCGTCGTGCTGGACCTCGCCCGGGTGCGGTTCTGCGACTCCAGCGGCGTGGGGGTGCTCATCGGCGCGCGCCGGCTCATGCGCTCGTGCGCCGGGCGGCTGCGGATCGTGCTGCCCGACGGTGGCAGCGCCGGGGTCGCGGGCGAGGCCCACGTCAACCGGGTGCTCGCCGCCCTCGGCGTACGACGCCTGTTCGAGGTCTTCCCCGATCTGGACGCCGCGGTGGACGACCAGGCGCGCCCGCTGTCCGCCTGACCCGGTCCCGACGGCCGCCCCGGCCCGTGACGGCCTGCCCCCGGCCTGCCCCTGGCCTGCGACGGGCCCGTGACGGGCTGCTCCGGCCTGTGACGGGCCCGCGGCGGGCCCTCGGCCGTCCTGCACACGTGACGCCGGTCACAGAGCGTCCGCACGGTGTTGTGTCCGAGGCGTGACTTGTTACGCGGTGGAGTCGGGATCGACCTCGGGTACGCTCCATCGGGTGCCGTTGCGTTCAGGGGAGTCCACAGCCGCCGCCCGGTCCCGCCGGGGCGGCGCTGAGCCTGCGCGGACCCGCCGCGGCACGGGCGGCACAGTATGCAGCATGACCCCCCGGTCGCGTTGGAATATGCCCGAAGCGCTTGTTGGGGTGACTGTCGGTCAATCATGCTGGGTGGCATCGAGGTCACGCACGGTGATCTTGGGCAGGCGTGAGGCGTCGTTTCCGCCGGTTCGGATGGTGTGAGCAGTGCAGGTGCTTCAGGTGCAGCTGGAGGTCGGCGTCGACCCCGCCGAGGTGGGGCGGGCGCGCCGCTGGGCGAGGTCGCGGCTGGCGGGTTCCGGGATAGGAGCCGACGAGCCGGTCGCGGAGACGCTGATCCTGCTGATCTCGGAGCTGGTCACCAACGCCGTCGTGCACACCGGCTGCCCGGCCGTGCTGCGGATGCTGTTCCCCGCCGCGCCCGCCGAGCCGGTACGGGTCGAGGTCGCCGACCGCAGTCAGGCGCCGCCCGCCCCGCGCCACGCCCAGCGCGACGAGACCGGCGGCCGCGGCCTGGAACTCGTCGAGGGCCTCGCCGACCGCTGGGGCTGGCGCCCCGAGAACGGCGGCAAGCAGATCTGGTGCGAGGTGGACCGCGGCGCGGTCCTGACCTGAGCGCCTCGCGGGCCCGGGGCTCTCGCGGCCCGCGCCTCGCGTTCCCCTTGCTGCCGGTCTGGGCGGTCCGCACCGCCGGGCCTCAGCCCACCGGCCGCGTGCGGGCCCCCAGCCGACCGACCACGGGCCGTGCGGGCCCCCCGCCGACCGACCGCGGGCCGGGCGGGTCGTCAGCCGACCGGCTGCGCCGGCGCCGGCCTGAAGGTCCTGCGGTACGCGCTCGGGGACACGCCCAGCGCCGCCTGAAGGTGCTGCCGCATGGACGCGGCGGTGCCGAACCCGCACTGGCGGGCCACGGCGTCCACGCCCAGCCCCGTCGACTCCAGCAGATGCCGCGCCTGCTCCACGCGCTGCTGGGTCAGCCACTGGCCCGGGCTCATCCCGACCTCCTCGCGGAAGCGCCGGGTGAAGGTGCGCACGCTCATCGACTCCCGCTCGGCCAGCTGCCGCAGCGACAGCGGCTCGGCGAGCCGCTCCAGCGCCCACGCCCTGGCCCGCTCGGTGCCGGCCAGCCGCGGCGCGGGCAGCGGCCTGCGCACGTACTGCGCCTGGCCGCCCTCGCGGTGCGGCGGTACGACGGTGCGGCGCGCCACCTCGGCGGCGACCGCCGAGCCGAAGTCCCGCCGCACGATGTGCAGGCACAGGTCCAGGCCCGCGGCGACGCCCGCGGAGGTCAGCACGTCGCCGTCGTCCACGTAGAGCACGTCGGCGTCGACCCGGACCCGGGGGAACAGCCGCTGGAAGTGCTCGGCGCTGGTCCAGTGGGTGGTCGCCGGGCGTCCGTCGAGCAGCCCGGCGGCGGCCAGCAGGTAGGAGCCGGTGCAGATCGACACCACGCGGGCGCCGGGCCGTACCGCCGCCATCGCCTCGGCCAGCGGCCCGGTCAGCCGCCCCTCCTCGTAGACCGGTCCCAGCTCGTGCGACGCCGGGACCACCACCGTGTCCGCCTCGGCCAGCGCGGCGGGGCCGTGCTCGACCAGGATCGGGAAGTCGGCGTCGGTGTGCACCGGACCGGGCCGCAGCCCGCAGGTCACGACCTCGTACAGCGGCGAGCCGTCCTCGGGCGTCCGCGCCAGGCCGAAGATCCGCAGCGGGATGCCCAGTTCGAAGGGGATGACCCCGTCGAGGGCGAAGACCGCGACGCGGTGGCGGCCGGAGTGCCGGAAGGCACCGGCGCCGGGGGCGGGGGCGTGGGGGTGTGTCGAGTGGGGAGGGTGTGGGCGTCGGTGTAGCCCGTCGGCGAGGTCGCGATCAGGTTGAG
>JAJSZB010000538.1:0-4527 GCA_050613715.1 Streptomyces sp. IBSBF 3018 | reverse complement strand
CCCGACCCGCCAGGCCCGGCGCACTCCCCCAACTCCCCGACACCTGGACCCCACGCCAGACCGACTACGCGACGAAGCAGGCGTATCAGGACGCGCTGCGCCAGGACACCTGGGAAGAGCGTCCCGACAGCGATGTACGGGACTGGACCGGCACGTACCACGGCGTCACCCTCAGGGGTACCACCAGCCCGGCTGACGGGGTCGTGCTGGTGAGCGCCACGCAGGACGCCCTCCCCCCGTCGGAGATCCCGAAGCGCACCGACCTTGCCGAGCGCCACGCGATGTACGGGGACCGGCGCACCCGCACCGGCGCCTACATCCTGCTGCCCGAGGCGGAGATGCGGGCCAACGNACCTTGCCGAGCGCCACGCGATGTACGGGGACCGGCGCACCCGCACCGGCGCCTACATCCTGCTGCCCGAGGCGGAGATGCGGGCCAACGGCCTGTTCTACGACGAGGGCGAGCCGCTGGCCAACGGCACCGTCCCGGTCCGCACCTGGTTCCTGCGCACGCCGCTGCGGCCTTCCGATCCGCACGCGACCCTCTTCCCCAACTGGCAGGACCATCAGGACGGCGCGTCGCACCTGATGTTCCCCAGGGACTGGTCCCTCAAGGAGATCTTCGACCGGTTCGAGGAGGCCCACGCGCGCGCCGTGGCCGCGTACACCATCGGGATGCAGGCCCTCGTCCAGGGCGGGCGGCCCGAGAGTCCGGGCAGTCAGACGTCGTCCAGCGGGACGTCGACCACGAGCACGTCGGCCACGGACACGTCGGCCACGGACACGTCGGCCTCCGGGGAATCGTCGATCAGGTTTCTCCCCGACGGCGCCTACTACTGGCGTGGCGAGTCCCACAACGTGCCCATGGAGGGCATCGTCCGCGACGGACGCCACGTCGTCTNCGTCGATCAGGTTTCTCCCCGACGGCGCCTACTACTGGCGTGGCGAGTCCCACAACGTGCCCATGGAGGGCATCGTCCGCGACGGACGCCACGTCGTCTTCCGCCCCGTGCAGATGATGCACAACGACTGGTCCAGCTCCCCGGCGCCCGTCGTGGCCACGACGCCCTGGACCATGATCACTCTGGGCGCGGCCGACCACCCTGTGGAAGCGCGGGCCGTGCTGCTCGCCGACGGACGGTACCGGGCCGAACTGCGCCTCGACGTCCATGTCGGCAACCCCAACGGCCACCTGTCCGCCGGCGAGATGCGCACCCTGCGCAAGCGGCTGCGGCGGCGCTTCACCGAGGAGTGGTCGCCCGCGCTGCGGGCCATCGGCGTCCACGTCACCATGGACGTCGTCAGGCCACCGGCGCAGGTGAGCATCCACTACGAGCGGATGCCCGCCTCGGACCGCGAGGTCGACACCACCCTGTCCCAGGCGCTCCGCGGCCACGGGATCGACGCCGACGTGATCAGCGCGCGCCTGATCGGACGCATCCCGATGGACGTGTGGCGCGTGCGCGACGGTGTGTCCTCCTCCGCGTTCAGGCAGGCGCGGACCATGGCCGACCGGCGTGCCCGCCCGCCGATGCCCACGGAACCGGGCATCGAGGAACTCGCCGAGGACGGCTTCCACACCGTCTCCCGCCCCGTCCCTGCGCCCCCGAGCGACGCGGTGCCCCGAACCCCCGTCGTCGCCGCCGGGCCCGCGGTCCGCGCACAGCACGGCGCGAGCCCCTACGTCGCCTACCGCACCCTGCACGAGGACGGGCGACAGGCCGTACGAGCTGTCGTGCTGCTGCGCTTCACCAACGCGTCGAGCACCCTCTCGTGGCGGAAGTTCGACGCCACCCGGCGACGCGTCACCGAACTGTTCACCGAACTCGTCGGCACCCCCGCGCGCGCCCGCGGCGTCGATGTCCGGATCAGCACGACGAGCGGGGACGCCGACGCGCGAACGATATCCATCGGCCATGCGATGACCGACCAGGAGATCCGGTCCGCGATCCGCGACCAGGTGCTCCGCGGGCAGGGCGTGGCCTCGCTCGCCGACAGCGCGTACAACCTGACCACCGCGCCCGACGATGCCCAGGGCTGGAAGCCGCGGCGCAGCCGGGCGGCGGTGACCGCCGCGCTCGGCCACGCCGTCTCGCCCGGCAGCCCGGCCTTCTCCCCCCTCGACTCGCGCCTGACGCCCACGCGCGCCGACCGCATCGAGGAGACACAGGCGCGCCGGTTCGCCCCGACCGCCCCGCTCACCGAGCCGAGGGGGCTGCCCGCGGGTCTGAGCCCCGAAGAGCTCCGGGACATCGCCTACGAACTCCTCATGGAGCAGGGCCTGCCGCACACGGCCGCGCCCACGCCCCACCCGGCCGATCCGGACATCCTGATCCACGACCAGAGCTACCTCGGTCTCAAGGTCACGCTCGAAACGCTCGACGGGAAGATCACCGACTACTACCTCACCCCGGGCGAGCAGATCCCCGACAGCTGGCAGCGGATGCGACGCCGCCCGCCGCGGCCCGACGTCACGCCCACCCCCGAATCCTCGCGCTCGACCTCGCGCTCGTCCTCGCCGGAGCCCGCGCCCACGCCCGCGCCCGCACCCGCACCCGCACCCGCACCCGCACCCGCACCCGCCGACATGGCGCCACGCCCACCACGGCATGTGCCCCTGACAGGTGGCCCGACGGCGGGTTTTCAACCGGTACGGGTCACGGCGTACCGCCCGGGCAGCCGGTTCGACCAGCACGACCTCGCGCTGATCCGGCAGACGTACGGCGCCGACCACGATCGGCTGCTGTACCTGGTGGACCTGGTGGCCCCGGCGAGCGGCGACGTGACGCCCGATGTCGTACTCGCCCACTACCGGCGCCACGGCCGGCCGGTCGCGGGCCCGAACGGCACCTTCCGAGCGCTCGCGCTGGAAATCATCTGGCAGGGCCACTACTGGCACCGGACCGGCCGGCTCACCCCGCTGCTGCGGCAGCTCCACGCGAGCGCCGGCGGACCACTGCTCGGCCGGCCGGAAATCGTCGACGCATTGCGCGGCGCCTCCCATCTGGGATGGCGCGGCTCCCTGGACTTCGACATGTGGAGGACCCTCGACGCGAGGCTGCCGCACCCGCACCCCTTCACCACAGGTCTCAAGTTCCTGTTCGGGTTCGGCGAGTGGGTGGACCTGCTCGGCCTCGGCCAGAACATCGAGAAGTACCTGGAAGACCGCGGAAAGCCCTTCACGTTCCACTCGATCCAGGACGTGTACGAAATCGTCACGAACTATCGGGCCGCGCTGGCACAGGGATCGTTCGACGAGACGCCGCCGTTCGCGCGGCAGCACCCCTTCGCACGCCTCACCGGGTCGCTGCGCATACTGGGCTGGCAACTCTCGGACAACTTCGGCAAAGAGCTGACGGACAAGCAGCTCGCCCACGCGCTGGGCATCAAGGCCCGCGCGGAGGTGGCGGGCCCCGGTCCCAGGCGGAGGTGGCTGCGCGACACCGTGTCGGCGACCAGTCTCGCGCGGTACGCGGTATGGCAGATCAAGACGGACCGCCGGTTCGAGACCTGGCTCATCTGGCGGGTCATGCCGGTGTCCGCCGTGGACTCCACACCCCCGGTCCCCGGGCCTGAGCTGATCCGCAGGGTCAACGCCATGCAGCACAGTCTCGACCGCAAGATCAACTCGGGCACCTACCTGTTGACCGACGGCAGCGTGCTGCGCGACTACGTGCTCCCGATGACCGAACTCGCCAAAGTCCACCAGACGGTGACCGTCCACCGGTACAAACAAAGGCCATCGGCCCTGGAATGGGGCATGGATTTCCATGCGATGGACCCGGGCGTCGACGTGCACGAGTTCCAGCACGGCGGCGGCGAGGCGAGAGACGAATACGGCGACAACTTGTGGGCGGGCGGCCTGGCCGTCTACGACGACGACACCATCATGGCGGCCGCGACCTACTCCGTCGAGGGCCGGCTGACCCCTGACACATACATCGGCAATCAGCTCAGAAAGAGGAACACGTATCTGATCGGGCAGCTGCAGCCGCGGCTTCGACGGCTGCAGGGCGCGGCCGCGGAGACGGCGATGGGCACCGCGGTCGTCCGGTCCACCGACGGCGTCGCCCACCTCGTCCCCACGGGGGCGCCGCGCGCGGACGGACTTCCCGCGCGTGCCGTGTTCTCGCTCGACACGCGCACGCGGGTGCTGCACGGCGACCCCCGACGCGGCGTCCTGGGGCGGCTGGCACCCCAGGCCCCCGCCTACCGGCCGCGCCCGCGCAGGATCGGACCGATCCGCCCCGACGGCACCTACTGGGCGCTGACCCACACCGACACCGCGCCCCCGCGGTCCGCGGAAGACCCCGGAACCACCCGGCCCCAGGACCCCGGCAAGCAGCTGATGTTCCCCGACGAGATGACCGAGGACCAGGTCGTCTACGCCGCGGAACAGGCGTACCTCGACGCCCTCAAACACCACACCGTCCACCCCCTGCGCCCCGGCAGCGACACCTTCGTCTGGACCGGCACCCACCGCGACGACGAGGGCGACCTCACCATCGAGGGCGAGATCCGCGGCAC
>JAJSZB010000537.1:0-3635 GCA_050613715.1 Streptomyces sp. IBSBF 3018 | reverse complement strand
CGGGTGGGGGCGCGGGTGCCGCGGCCCGCAGCAGACCCCCCCCCCCCCCCCCCCCCCCCCGCCGACGCCGGGGCGGCGCAGGAGGCCGCCGGCGCCCCGGCGGCGGGCGGCCGCACCCTGGAGCGGGTCGGCTGAGCGCCGGCTCCGGGGCCGCCGGCGCGGGAGATGGGAGAATGACGGCGTGCACGTAATGGAAGACGTTCCGCTCGCCCCGTTCACCACCCTCCGCCTCGGCGGCCCCGCGGCGCGCCTGGCGACCGCGGTCACCGACGCCGAGCTGATCGAGGCGGTCCGCGCCGCCGACGCCCGCGGGGAGCCGGTGCTGCTGGTCGGCGGCGGCAGCAACCTCGTGATCGGCGACGACGGCTTCGACGGCACCGCCGTCGTGATCGCCACCCGCGGCGTGCGGCTGTCCGGCCGCACGCTGGAGGTCGCGGCCGGCGAGAACTGGACCGAGGTGGTCGCCGAGACGGTCAGGGCGGGCCTGGCCGGCATCGAGTGCCTGGCCGGCATCCCCGGCTCGGCCGGCGCGACGCCGATCCAGAACGTCGGCGCGTACGGCCAGGAGGTCTCCAGCACGATCACCGAGGTCGTCGCGTACGACAGGGCGGCCGGCGAGACCGTGACGCTGCCCGGCGCCGAGTGCGGCTTCGCCTACCGCACCAGCCGCTTCAAGCAGGAGCCCGAGCGGTACGTGGTGCTGCGGGTGAGCTTCGGCCTGGAGGACGCGGGCGGGCTGTCGGGGCCGGTGAAGTACGCCGAGACCGCGCGGGCGCTCGGCGTCGAGCCCGGCGACCGGGTGCCGCTGGCCAAGGCGCGCGAGACGGTGCTGGCGCTGCGCGCGGGCAAGGGCATGGTGCTGGACGCGGAGGACCACGACACGTGGTCGGCCGGGTCGTTCTTCACCAACCCCGTGCTCGGCGCGGACGCGTACGCCGCCTTCCTGGACCGGGCGCGCGGGCGGCTCGGCGCGGACGTGGCGCCGCCGGCGTACCCGGAGCCGGGGGAGCGGACGAAGCTCTCCGCGGCCTGGCTGATCGACCGGGCCGGCTTCACCAAGGGCTACGGCCAGGGCCCGGCGCGCATCTCCACCAAGCACACGCTCGCGCTGACCAACCGCGGCGGCGCGACGACGGGCGATCTGCTGGCGCTCGCGCGCGAGGTCCGCGAGGGCGTCGCCGAGGCGTTCGGCGTCACGCTCGTCAACGAGCCGGTGATGGTGGGCGTCGCCCTTTAGGGTTCAGCCCCTCACGCGTCCGCCGCCAGCCACGCGTCGATGCCCGCCAGCATGCTCGTCCTGATGTCCTCCGGGGCGCGGGAGGCGTGGACGGACTGGCGGGCCAATTCGGCAAGTTCGGCGTCGGTGAAGGCGTGCGCGGTGCGGGCGATGTCGTACTGCGCGGCCAGGCGCGAGCCGAAGAGCAGCGGGTCGTCGGCGCCGAGCGCCACCGGCACGCCGGCCTCGTACAGGGTCCGCAGCGGCACGTCCTCCGGCTTGTCGTAGACGCCGAGGGCCACGTTGGAGGCCGGGCAGACCTCGCAGGTCACGCCGGAGTCGGCGAGCCGGCGCAGCAGCCGCGGGTCCTCCGCGGCGCGCACGCCGTGGCCGACCCGCTGCGCGTGCAGGTCGTCCAGGCAGTCGCGGACGCTGGACGGCCCGGCCAGCTCGCCGCCGTGCGGGGCGGCCAGCAGCCCGCCGTCGTGCGCGATGGCGAAGGCCCGGTCGAAGTCCCTGGCCAGGCCCCGGCGCTCGTCGTTGGACAGCCCGAAGCCGACCACGCCGCGGTCGGCGTAGCGGACCGCGAGCCGGGCCAGCGTCCGGGCGTCCAGCGGGTGCTTCATGCGGTTGGCGGCGACCACCACGGCCATGCCGAGCCCGGTCTCGCGCGAGGCCGCGTCGACCGCGTCCAGGATGATCTCCATGGTCGGGATCAGCCCGCCGAGCCGGGGCGCGTACGAGGTCGGGTCGACCTGGATCTCCAGCCAGCCCGAGCCGTCCGCGACGTCCTCCTGCGCGGCCTCGCGCACCAGCCGCTGGATGTCCTCCGGCGTGCGCAGGCACGAGCGCGCGATGTCGTACAGCCGCTGGAAGCGGAACCAGCCGCGCTCGTCGGTGGCGTGCAGCTTCGGGGGCGTGCCGGAGGTCAGCGCCTCGGGCAGCCGGACGCCGTGCCGGTCGGCCAGCTCCAGCAGGGTGGCGGGCCGCATGGACCCGGTGAAGTGCAGGTGCAGATGCGTTTTGGGGAGCCGACGTACTTCGCGTGCCATTCCAAGATCCTGCTATACGACGGCCCCCGTCCGGAACCGTTTTCTCCGAACGGGGGCTTGCCCGAAAGGGGGAGCGAGCGCCGGGGCGGCCGGCGCGCGCGTGCGCGGGACGTCCGGCGGACGCCCGCCGGTGTCAGCCGGGTGTCAGTCGACGGCCTCGCCGAGCAGCTTCTGCAGCCGCGAGACGCCCTCGACCAGGTCCTCGTCGCCCAGCGCGTAGGACAGCCGCAGGTAGCCCGGGGTGCCGAAGGCCTCGCCGGGGACGACCGCGACCTCGGCCTCGTCCAGGATCAGCGCGGCCAGGTCGACGGAGGTGGCCGGGCGCCTGCCGCGGATCTCCTTGCCGAGCAGCGCCTTCACCGACGGGTAGGCGTAGAAGGCGCCCTCGGGGACCGGGCAGACCACGCCGGGGATCTCGTTGAGCATCCGCACGATGGTCTGGCGGCGGCGGTCGAAGGCGGTGCGCATCTGCGCGACCGCGTCCAGGTCGCCGGTGACCGCGGCCAGCGCGGCGACCTGGGCGACGTTGGAGACGTTGGAGGTGGCGTGCGACTGCAGGTTGGTCGCGGCCTTCACGACGTCCTTGGGGCCGACGATCCAGCCCACCCGCCAGCCGGTCATGGCGTACGTCTTGGCGACGCCGTTGACCACCACGCACGTGTCGCGCAGCTCGGGCACGATCGCCGGCAGCGAGGTGAACGTCGCGTCGCCGTAGACCAGGTGCTCGTAGATCTCGTCGGTGAGCACCCACAGGCCGTGCTCGACCGCCCAGCGGCCGATCGCCTCGGAGTCGGCCTCGGAGTAGACCGCGCCGGTCGGGTTGGACGGCGAGACGAACAGCAGCACCTTGGTGCGCTCGGTGCGGGCCGCCTCCAGCTGCTCGACCGAGACCCGGTAGCCGGTCGTCTCGTCGGCGACCACCTCGACCGGCACGCCGCCGGCCAGCCGGATCGACTCGGGGTAGGTGGTCCAGTACGGCGCGGGCACGATCACCTCGTCGCCCGGGTCGAGGATCGCGGCGAAGGCCTCGTAGATCGCCTGCTTGCCGCCGTTGGTGACCAGCACCTGGGAGGCGTCCACCTCGTAGCCGGAGTCGCGGAGCGTCTTGGCGGCGATCGCGGCCTTCAGCTCGGGCAGCCCGCCGGCCGGCGTGTAGCGGTGGTACTTCGGGATGCGGCAGGCCTCGACGGCGGCCTCGACGATGTAGTCGGGCGTCGGGAAGTCCGGCTCGCCGGCGCCGAAGCCGATCACCGGGCGGCCGGCCGCCTTGAGGGCCTTGGCCTTGGCGTCGACGGCCAGCGTCGCGGACTCCGAGATCGCCCCGACGCGGGCGGACACGCGGCGCTCGGTGGGCGGGGTCGCGGGGG
>JAJSZB010000536.1:0-3641 GCA_050613715.1 Streptomyces sp. IBSBF 3018 | reverse complement strand
GGCGGGAGGGCCAGTGGGGCGGCGCTCCCGCGGCACTCCGCGGCGTCCCGCGGTGTCCTGCGGCACCCCGCCGCCTCCGGCAGGAGAGACGGCGGGATTCGCATACCTGAACTGTGGTCGCCAATATGACCATTGGCGTACGCGGGACCATAGGACTGGACCAATCCCCTCGTCAACCCCTCTCGTTGCACCGGTCGACGGCCGTCCCGCGCGCCCCGGCCGGCCGCCCTCGCCCCAGCGGTCTTCTGCGCAGGTGTGACGGGGTCGACCGGGCGGAGGGAGCCCTTCCGAGGGGGTTGACGTGACCGGGGGAGGTGCGAAGAATGGCCGCACTTGACAACGTTGTCGAACGCGAGGGCGGCGCCGGGAGCGCCGCGGAGGAGTCATCGTGCCGGACCGCACCGTTCCGCTGAGCAGACGTCGATTCACCCAACTGGCCGCGATCACCGCCGCCTTGGCCGCCGCGCCGATCGCCGCGGCCGCCCCCGCGCGGGCCGACGCGGACGCGGCGGCCACCGCCGGGCACGCCACGAACGGCTCCCCGCACGGCGCGGCGCCCGACGCCACCGCGGCGACGTACCACCAGGTGCTGCTGCGGCACACCCGGTGGACCGAGACGCAGTGGGACGCCGCGGCCGGCCACTACACCGCCACCGACTTCGGCTTCGCCGTGGTGCTCGGCCACGCGCTGCTGCTGACCCGCGGCGGCTACGACGCCGACCTCGCCGGGATCGACGAGGACACGCTGCGCTCGCGCACGCTCGCCACCCTCAGCCACTTCGCCGCCTCCAACCGCCTGACCGGCGGCAAGGAGTGGGGCAAGACGCTCTTCTTCGACACCACCTTCCAGCTCTACTTCGTGCTCGCCGCCCGCCTGCTGTGGGACCAGCTGGACGACGCCACCCGCACCAACGTGGACACCATCGTCCGCGAACAGGCCGCCTACACCGCCTCGTTGGGCACCGGCAACGACCCGCTGTCCGGCAGCTGGACACCCGACGGGCTCAAGGGCAACCACGTCGGCGACACCAAGCTGGAGGAGATGGGCGTCTACGCCCAGTCGCTCGCGCCCGCGCTGGCCTGGGCGCCCGACGACGCCCGGCACGCCGAGTGGTCGACGTGGTACGGCCGGTGGAGCCGCAACGAGACCGGCCTGCCGGCCGCGGACCTCGCCAACCCGGCCGTCGTGGACGGCGTCCCGATCAGCGACAACACCGCCGAGAACCTCTACGACACCTTCATCGTGGAGAACCACGGCTCGTTCGGCCCGCACTACCAGTGCGAGCTGTGGCGCACCTCGGGCCGCAACAGCGTCCACTTCCTCACCGCCGGCCGTCAGCTGCCCGAGGTGCTGGCCGCGCAGCCCAACGCCGACCGGCTGTGGGACACCCTGCTGCTGGTGATGAGCGACGCGGGCGAGCCGCTGATGCCGATGGTCAACGACCGCGAGCACCTGTACGGGCGCGACGTCATCCCCGTCGCCTTCCTCGCCCAGGTCCTCGGCGACCGGGCCGCCGCCCGCGCGGAGCTGGCGCTCGCCGAGCGGCTGACGGCGTACCAGCAGTACCCGCCGGTCAACCGCATCACCAAGTTCTCCGGCGAGCCCAAGTACGAGCCCGAGGCGCGCGCCGAGGTCGCCATCAGCTACCTGCTGCACGAGTGGCGGGCCGCGCAGCGCACCCGGGTGACCGCGCTCACCGCTCAGGAAATGTTCCAACAGGCCTCCGGCGTACGGGACTTCGGCACCGGCCCCGGCCTGGTCGCGCACCAGACGCCGAACGCGTGGGCGGCCGCCGTCAGCAAGCCGGGCTTCGTGAAGTTCTGCTGGCAACCCGCCCACGACGACTGGCTGTTCGCGCTCAGCGGCGCCACCCCGATGTTCCTGCCGACCACCGCGGGCACCGTCAGGACCCGCAACGTCGCCGCGTACACCGCGCTCACCGACGGCCTCGACGCGTCGGCGACGCTGCTCTCCCTGGACAGCGGCTACGCGGGCTTCACCACGCTGCCCGGCGGCGAGGTCGTCTACGCCAGCAGCGGCACCGCGGCGGGGGAGGGCCACGTCGAGGTCTTCAACCTCACCATGCCGGGCGTCGACGGCCTGGACGGCGGCCGCACCTACACCGCCGCCGAGGGCGAGGCCACCGTCGCCTCCACCGACAGCGGCGCGGCCGGCCACCCGACCGGCGGACCGCGCACCGACAAGCTCGTCCTCGCGCCCGCGCAGTACCGCTACGTGCGGATGCTCGGCCGTCGCGGCAACGCCCAGTACGGCTACTCGCTCTACTCGTTCGAGGTGCACGACGGCGCGGACGGCCCCGACCTCGCGCTGCACGCCGCCGTCACCGCGTCCTCCGCCGACTCCGGCAAGGGCGCCGCGCTGGCCGTCGACGGCAGCGCCACCACCCGCTGGGCGGTCTCGGTGGCCGACCGCAAGCGCGCCGACAGCTGGCTGTCGGTCGACCTCGGCGCGCCGCGCGCCTTCGACCGGGTCACCCTCGACTGGGAGACCGCGGCCGGCCAGGCCTACACCGTGCAGGGCTCGGCGAACGGCACCGACTGGACCGACCTGGCCGCCTACCCGCCCGCCGACCTCACCAGCCGCGGCGGCTGGATCAGCGTCGACGGCCGGGCCGGGCTCGTGGTCCGCGGCGCCGCCAACCCGCTGTCGGTCTACGGCGACACGGTGATCCTCTCCGACGGGCCGGCGGAGCCGGTGCTCGTCGAGGGCGTCCCGGACGGCCGGCCCGCCGCGGTGCGCGCGGCCGCCGCGCGGCCCGCGCCGGCCACCGACCACTCCGCGGTGCGCGCCTCCACCGCGGGCGGCCACCTCAGCCTCTTCAACCTCTCGGGCGCCGCCGCCACCGCGCGGGTCTCGCTGGCGCAGGACCGGCGCGCGCTCACCCTCTACGCCGGCGCGCAGACGGTGACCGCGGACGGCACCGACTACCGCGCCGAGCTGCCCGCGGCCGGCGCCGCGGTGGCCGCCGCCCGCTGCACGCTGCGGGCCGCCGGCGGCGGGCAGGTCCCGCAGGGTCTGAGCGCCGAGGTGGTGGACGCGGCGACGGTCGTGCTGCGCGGCCCGTCCGCCAAGCTGCTGCTGGCGGCGCCCGGCGGGCGCCAGGTCACGGTGAACCTGCGGACCGGCCGGGCCCGCACCGTCACGCTGCCGGGCGCCGCGCCCTACCCGCTCGCCGACCTCGCGCTCGGCCGGGTCACCTTCCCGACCTCGCCGCTGCCGGACGGCATGTCCGACCCCGCGGCGGCGGTCGACGGCGACCCGCGCACCTCCTGGACGCCGGGCCCGGGCGGGCGCATGGTCGTGGACCTCGGCGCGGTCGTGCCGCTGGCCACCGTCACCGCCGCGTGGACCGCGGGCCGCCCGCCCGCCGCGCGCGTCGAGACCAGCGCGGACGGTCTGACGTACCAGAGCGCGGGCCGGCTCGCCGCCAGGCCGAACGCGTCCCTGCGCGTCTCCGCCTCGGCGCGGTACGTCGCCCTGGCCGTCGAGGACACGGACCCGCGGAACGCCGCGCGGCTGGTGTCCCTGGCGGTGACCGGCGCGTAGCCGCTGCGCGGCGCGGAAGGGGCCCCGCGGAACCGGTGGCGCGACCCGCCACCGGCCCCGCGCCCCCGACGCG
>JAJSZB010000535.1:0-3641 GCA_050613715.1 Streptomyces sp. IBSBF 3018 | reverse complement strand
GGTGGGGCCCGCGCCGGGCCCCACCCGTGCAACCCGTGAAAGGTGCGCTCCAGCATGACCACGCACAGCAACCACCCCAGCACTCCTGGCGACCGCGAGGCGCAGAACCCCGCCGCGGCCTCGGCGCCGACCGCACCCCCGGCCGCCGGCACCGGCACCGGCACCGCCTCCGCATCGGCGCCCGTGTCCGCGTCCGCGTCCACCGGAGGCGACCGCCCGCTCCGCGGCCGCGTCGCCGTGATCACCGGCGCGTCCAGCGGCCTCGGCGCGGCGACCGCCGCCCACCTGGCCGGGCTCGGCGCCTCGGTCGCGGTGCTCGCCCGCCGCGCGGACCGGCTGGCCGACCTGGTCGCACGCGTCACCGCCGAGGGCGGCACCGCGCTCGCCGTCGCGGCCGACGTCACCGACGCCGCCGCCGTGAACGCCGCGGCGGACCGGATCGCCCGCGAACTCGGCCCGGCCGACCTGCTGTTCAACAACGCGGGCGTCATGCTGCCCGCGCCGGTCGAGGAGCTGCGCACCGACCAGTGGCAGCACCAGATCGACCTGAACATCGGCGGCCTGATGAACGCCGTCGCCGCCTTCACCCCGCAACTGGTGGCGCGGGCCGCCGCGACCGGCGTGGCCGACCTCGTCAACACCTCGTCCATCGCCGCGCAGAACCTCTACCCGAACTTCGCGGTCTACGCGGCCACCAAGGCGTACGTCACGCACCTCTCGCGCCACCTGCGCGCCGAGCTGGGCCCGCGGAACGTACGGGTCGCGGCGATCGAACCCGGCATCGTGGCAACGGAGTTGCAGGGCCACGTGACCGACCAGGGCGCGCGCGACTGGCTCGACGGCTCCCGCGCGGCCATCGAGTGGCTGGCGCCGGAGGACGTGGCGCGCGCGGTCGGCTTCCTCGCGACGCTGCCGCCGCGGGCCAACGTCCAGCAGTTGACGCTGATGCCCACCGGCCAACTCAGCTGATCCGCATGAAAGTTCGCGCCGGACGGCGTCCGTCGCGGCAGCTCCGCGCCCTCCTCAGTGGACTGGACCAATGAGGAGGGCCTCAACCCCTTTACGGACAGGTCCGGTTCATGCGTCACTCATGACGCGTACACAACAACCTGATGGTCTTGCACGGCACCGCGCGCACGCAGAGTCTACGCGAGTAGACGCGCCGGTTGAAGAGCACCACCCATGTTCGGCACCCCCCTGACCACCCACACCCCACCGATGTGCCAGGAGGAAAAGCCTTGTTCACCCCCGACCGCACCTCCCGCCCCCGCACCGCGCGCCGCAGGCTCACCGCGGCCGCCGCCGTGATCGGCCTGAGCACGGCACTGGCCGCGGCGCTGTCGGCGGGCACGGCGTCCGCCGCGCCCGCCGCCTCGTCCGTGTCGTCCGCGTCGTCCGTGTCGCCCGCGTCCGCCGTGAAGGGCGCGAACAGCCCGATCCCGTTCGGCGACGGCTACATGGGCGCCGGCTATCTCCAGGACGGCAAGAGCTTCGCGCCCGACACCCGGCAGCTCCGGCTGGACGCCCCCGGCATCGCCTCGCCCGACGCGACCTACCCGGCCGGCATCGACGTCTCCCACTACCAGGGGTCGATCAACTGGTCGTCGGTGAAGTCCGCGGGCATCCAGTTCGCGTACATCAAGGCCACCGAGGGCACCACGTACAAGGACCCGAACTTCAACGCGAACTACCTCAACGCGTACAACGCCAAGGTGATCCGCGGCGCGTACCACTTCGGCCGCCCGGACCTGTCCAGCGGCGCGGCGCAGGCCACGTACTTCGCGAGCAGCGGCGGCGCCTGGTCGGCGGACAACCTGACGCTGCCCGGCATGCTGGACCTCGAAGGCGGCTGCTACGGCAAGTCGGCCTCGGCGATGCAGTCGTGGATCCTGGACTTCTACACCACCTACAAGGCGAAGACCAGCCGCGACGTCGTGATCTACACCAGCGCGAGCTGGTGGAACTCCTGCACCGGCGGCTGGGGCGGCATGTCCGCGCGCAGCCCGCTGTTCGTCGCGCACTGGACCACCGCGGCGAGCCCGACCATCCCGAGCGGCTTCCCGTACTGGACGTTCTGGCAGTACACCGACTCCGGTTCGGTGAGCGGGATCTCGGGCGCGGTGGACCGCGACCGCTTCAGCGGCGGCACGGACCGGCTGCTGGCGCTGGCCAACAACACGCCCTGACGCGGGAGTTCGCCGCACTTCACGTCACCTGGCCGCCCGCGGGTCCTCGCACCCGCGGGCGGTTCGGCGTACCCGGGCCCCGGTCCGTACGGCGGGCTTCGCGGCACGCGGGGAGCCGGTCGGGGTGCGTACAACGGGCGGTTGTGCACCGCCGGCCGTCCGGTTGTTTGCCCCGGGCGGCGACCACTCGCTTTGATGCTGGTCGGGCCGGCCGGGCTGATCAGGCCGATCGGCCGGTCGGCGGTGCGGGACGGCGAGGGGCGCGTGGAGATGGCGGGCAGGCGGGCGCTGGGGCGGCGGTTCGGGTGGCTGTGGGCGGCGTTCGCGGTCAGCTCGTACGGCACCTGGCTCGGGTTCGGCGCGTTCCCGCTGATCGCGATCACGGTGCTGCACTGCGGGCCGACGCGGGTCGCGGCGCTGGCGGCGACCGGGCGGCTGGCCGGCGCGCTGCTCGCGGTGCCGCTGGGCCCGTGGGTGGAGTTCCGGCGCAAGCGGCCGGTCATGGTGGCGACGGACCTGGCGCGTTGTGCCGCGATGATCAGCGTGCCCGTCGCGTACGGGCTCGGCGTGCTGTCGTACGTCCAACTCCTCGCCGTCTCCGTGGTGGTGGCCGCGGCGGACATCGCGTTCCGGTCGGCGAGCGGCGCGTATCTGAAGACGCTGCTGCCGCGGGAGGACCTGATGGTCGCCAACTCCCGCTTCGAGTCGACGACATGGACGTCGGCGGTGGTCGGGCCGCCGCTCGGCGGGGCGGCGATCGGGCTGTTCGGGCCGGTGACGACGGTGGTCGCGGACGCGGCCAGCTATCTGCTGTCGGCGCTGGGCATCCGCGCGATCGGCGGCGGCGAGCCGCGGCCGGAGCGGACCGGCGCGGCGCGGCTGCGCGCCCGCGACCTGCTCGAAGGGTGGCGGCACATCCTCGGCCACCCGGTGCTGCGCCCGCTGTTCCTGAACGCCCTCGTGGTCAACGGCCTGATCATGGCGTCCGAGCCGCTGCTGGCCGTCCTGCTGCTCGGCCGGCTGGGCTTCGCGCCCTGGCAGTACGGCCTGGTGTTCGCCGCGCCCTGCGTCGGCGGGCTGATCGGATCGCGGATGGCCCGCGGGCTGGTCGAACGCCACGGCCGCGACCGGGTGGTGCGCGCGGTGGGCGCGCTGCGGGCGTGCTGGCCGGTCGGGCTGGCGTTCGTCGGGCGGGGCGTGCCGGGGATGGCGCTGATCATCGTCCTGCAGTTCGCGCTGGTGCTGTTCTGCGGGGTCTACAACCCGGTGCTGGCGACCTGCCGGCTCGACCACACCGACCCCGGCCGGGTCGCGCGGATGCTGTCCGCGTGGTCGGTCAGCACGAGCACGGCGATCGCGGCGATGACGGCCGCGTGGGGCGCGCTGGCCGCGCTCACCACCCCCCGCACGGCGATCGCCGCAGCCGGTGTCCTCCTCCTGGCCACCCCCCTCCTC
>JAJSZB010000534.1:0-3644 GCA_050613715.1 Streptomyces sp. IBSBF 3018 | reverse complement strand
GGCGCGGGGTGCGGCGGGGCGGGCCCGGGGCGCCCAGCAGGATCAGCCGGGCGGCGCGGTGCCGCTGGCCCGCGTAGGGCTCCAGCAGTTCCAGCATGGTCGCGTCGTCGGTGCGGTGCGCGCCGGTCAGCGCGTAGCCGATGTGGTGCGGCAGGTGCAGGTCGCCGACGGTCACCGCGTCGGCCGCGCCGTGGCTGCGCTGGAGCGTCTCGGCCGCGGTCCACGGGCCGACGCCCGGCACGGTCTGCAGCCGCGCCGACGCCTCCTGCGGGGGCAGCGCGGCCAGCGATTCCAGGCGCGGGCCGAGGCGGGCCGCGCGCAGCACGGTGGCCGCGCGCTTGTCGTCCACGCCGGCGCAGTGCCAGTCCCAGGAGGGCACGCGGGACCAGCCGCGCGCGTCCGGCATGACGCGCATGCCGCCGGCCGCGGCGGGGCCGGGAGCGGGTTCGCCGTGCTGGAGCAGCAGCAGCTTCCAGGCGCGGTACGCCTCCGCGGTGGTGACCTTCTGCTCCAGGATCGAGGGGATCAGCGCTTCCAGTACGAGGCCGGTGCGGGTCAGGCGCAGGCCGGGGTGGCGGCGGTGGGAGCGGTGCACGACCCGGTGGCGCGGGACGAAGGCGGCGGGCTCGTCGTCCGCGCCGAGCAGCGCGGGCATCGCGTCCAGGAGCCACTGGGCGCCGGGGCCCCACGCGGTGCCCTCCAGGGCGGTGGGGGTTCCGGTGATGCGCAGCGTCGCCGCGCCCTCGGGGGTGCGGCTCGCGCGCCACACCGCGCCGTCCGAGGTGATCCGGAAGGCGGGGTCGCCGCCGCCGCGGCGCAGCGGCATCACCGTGCGCCGCACGTCCAGCGGGACCTGCGGGGACCATCTCCGCGTGGCGCTCGCGCCGGTGTGCGCCGGTGCGCCCCCGGTCGCCCGGGTCACGCCCGGCGCCGCGAACCCGCTCCCGCTCGTGGCTACGCGTTCCGTCGCGCTCTCGGCCGCGTGCGCGCGCGTGGTCGCGCCCGCGCCCGCGGCGGGGCGGGGTGAGGGGATCGGAGGCACGCGCAGAGACTACGCGGGTCCCCTGCGGGGGGCGTGGCCGGATGTGCACCCGGCCGCCTCCTCCGCCCGGTGGCGGACCCCGGGTCCGCTGCGGCTGCCCGCGCCGTTCCCCGCCCCCTATGCGCCGGCCAGGGGCGCCACCCTCCGCGGCCCCGGAGCCGCGGAGAGGTCAGTGCTCGTCGGAGGAGAAGCGGATGGCGGCGGCAGGGATGCGGGCGGCGGGCCAGACGCGGGCTCCGGGGAGGAGTTCGTTGTCGGCGCCGATGTGCGCGGCGTCGCCGACGACGACGCCGTCCAGGACGGTGCGGGGGCCGATGCGGGCGCCGGCGCCGATGAGGGAGTCGCGGACCACGGCGCCCTCGGCGATGTGCGCGCCGGCCAGGACCGCGCTGCCGTCGACGTGGGCGCCTGAGGCGACGACCGCGCCGGCGGCGACGCAGGTGCCGCCGAAGAGCTTGGCGTCGTCGGCGACCCGCGCGCCGGCCAGGACGAGGCGCTCACCGCAGCGCCCGGGCACCGCGGGCGAGGGCGCGCGGCCCAGCACCAGGTCGGCCGAGCCGCGGACGAACGCCTGGGGCGTGCCGAGGTCCAGCCAGTACGTGGCGTCGACCATGCCCTGCAGGTGCGCGCCGTCGGCGAGCAGGCCGGGGAACGTCTCGCGTTCGACGCTGACCGGCCGCCCCGCCGGGATGGTGTCGAGGACGCCGCGGGTGAAGACGTACGCGCCGGCGTTGATCTGGTCGGTGACGATCTCCTCGGGCGTCTGCGGCTTCTCCAGGAACGCGGTCACGCGCCCGTCCGCGTCGGTGGGCACCAGGCCGAACGCGCGCGGGTCGTCGACCGTCGTCAGGTGCAGCGAGACGTCCGCGCCGCTGGCGCGGTGGGTGGCGACCAGGGCCGGGATGTCCAGGCCGGTCAGGATGTCGCCGTTGAAGACGAGCACGGGGTCGCCCGGCGCGGACCGCAGCCGGTGGGCGACGTTGCGCAGCGCGCCGCCGGTGCCGAGCGGGTCGGTCTCGGTGACGTACTCCAGGTGCAGCCCGAGCGCCGACCCGTCGCCGAAGTACGGCTCGAAGACCTCGGCGAGGTACGACGTCGCCAGCACGATGTGCTCCACGCCGGCCGCGCGGGCGCGGGCCAGCTGGTGGGTGAGGAACGGGACGCCGGCCGCCGGCACCATCGGCTTGGGCGTGTGGACGGTGAGCGGCCGCAGCCGGGTGCCCTTGCCGCCGACGAGCATGATGGCCTCGGTCGCCGGGCCGCCGGAGGAGGGGGCCGGGGCGGGCGCGGAGGCGGGGTGTGCACGCATGCGCACGATAGTGACATAAGCCGTAAAGCTGATGAATCAGTACCTGACGCGTCGTCGGATGCGTCGCCGTGCCGGGCCCCGTACGGAGTACACGCCCGCCGCCACGAGTGGTACGCCACCGTACCCGCCGCGCGCCGCGGTCCGCAGCCGGGTGCGCAGGCGCGGCCGGGCGCCTCGCGCGGCCGCACTGCCCGCGGACCCGCCCGATCATGCCAGTAACCTGGCCCCCGTGACAGCCACCGTGCAGACTCCCGCCGCATTGCTCGCCGAGGCCCTGCGCGGCGACCCCGGCCGCCCCCTGGTCACCTTCTACGACGACGCGACCGGCGAGCGCGTCGAGCTGTCGGTGGCGACGTTCGGCAACTGGGTCGCCAAGACCGCGAACCTGCTCCAGGACGAGCTGGGCGCGCAGCCGGGCGACCGGGTCGCGCTGCTGCTGCCGGCGCACTGGCAGACGGCGGTGTGGCTGCTCGCGGCGTTCTCGGTGGGCGCGGTGGCCGTGCCGGGCGGCGACCCGGGCGGCGCGGACCTCGTGGTGAGCGGGCCGGACACGCTCAAGGAGGCGCTGGCCTGCCGCGGCGAGCGGGTCGCGCTGGCGCTGCGCCCGCTGGGCGGTCGCTTCCCGCAGCCGCCGGAAGGGTTCGCGGACTACGCCGTCGAGGTGCCCTCGCAGGGCGACCGGTTCGCGCCCTACGCACCGGTCGGCCCGGACGCGCCGGCACTCGAACTGCCCGGCGCCGCGGGCGCGCGGCAGGTGCTGTCCGGCGCCGAGGTCGTGGCCAGGGCCCGCGCCGACGCCGCGGACCTCGGGCTCACGCGCGGCTCGCGGGTGCTGACCGGGCTGTCGTACGGCGACTGGCCGGGTCTTGCCGCGGGCCTGCTCGCGCCGCTCGCCGCCGACGCGTCCGTGGTGCTCTGCCGGCACCTCGACCGGCTGCCGGAGGAGCGGCTCGCGCAGCGCCGGGACGCGGAGCGCGTCACGCACGTCGTGCCATCGCCGTAGCGCCGTCCGAGGTCCGCCGCAGCGGCCCCCGTCCGTGGTGCCCGTGTGGCGTCTGGGGCCGTACGGGGCTGAAGTTGATCACTTCGCGGACAACCGGCGGCGTAACCGGTCGCTCGGGCAACCAAGTCCGGACCTGGGCTGTCTCAACGTGTGCCGGACGGGCATTCGGTCCGTAGTCCCGGCGACCCCGGCAACCGGCGACCTACCGAGGACGGCCACCGACGTGACCACGCCAGCAGACCCCGAGTCCGGCGACCCCGCACCCGGCCACATACCGGCCACCCCGCCCG
>JAJSZB010000533.1:0-3650 GCA_050613715.1 Streptomyces sp. IBSBF 3018 | reverse complement strand
CGATCTGGTGGATTTCGGGGTGGTGGGTGATCTGTTCCAGGTGGTGCCGCAGCTGACCGAGGAGATCACCGCCCGCAAGGGCTGACCCCACGGCGCGCCACCGGGCACACCACGGCCGGCGTACCGCACGGCCCCCGTACGCGTCCCGGCGCACGGGGGCCGCGGCATGTCCGGCGCGCGACGGAGCCCGCCGCAGAGCCTGTTGACCCGTCCCGCGGCCCCGGCTAGCGTCCGCTTCAACGAACTGTTGAAGTTCTCGACACGCGGAGGCACCCATGGCCCAGTCGGGCGGCACCACGCTGGCGGATTCCGTGCGCGAACGGCTCGGCGCCGCCCTCGCCGCGACCGACGCCGAACTGGCCCGCCGCTACCCGGGCGAGCCGCCCACCCGGCAGCCCGTGCACACCGTCTACGTGCCCGCCGACGCCTACACCGCGGCCACCGTGCGCTCCTGGGGCGACCAGGCGCTCGCCGCACTCGACGCGCACGCGCCCGACGCCGCCGCCCTCGCCGCCGTGCTCGGCCTGCCCGCCGCCCTCGCCGCAGAGGTCCACGACCGGACGCGCGCCAAACTGCGCCGCGAACCCGTCGAGGACCTGCGCATCGACTTCGAGGACGGCTACGGCCACCGGCCCGACGCCGACGAGGACGCCGCGGCCCTGGCCGCCGCGCACGCCGTGGCCACGACGACCGCCGACGGCACCGCGCCCCCGTACATCGGCATCCGCCTGAAGAGCATGGAGGCGGCCGTGCGCGACCGGGGCATCAGGACCCTCGACCTCTTCCTGACCGCCCTGCTCGACCGCGGCGGCCTGCCCGCCGGGCTCACCCTGACGCTGCCCAAGGTCAGCTTCCCCGCCCAGGTGGCCGCGATGGCCGAGCTGTGCGCGCAGTTCGAACAGGCCGCCGGCCTGCCCGAGGGGCGGATCGGCTTCGAGATCCAGATCGAGACCCCGCAGGCCGTGATCGGCCCCGGCGGCACCGCGACCGTGCCGCTGCTCATCGACGCGGCGCGGGGACGCGCCACCGCACTGCACTACGGCACCTACGACTACAGCGCGGCCTGCGGCGTCAGCGCCGCACACCAGGCACTCGACCACCCCGCCGCCGACCACGCCAAGGCCGTCATGCAGGTCGCCGCGGCCGGGACCGGCGTACGGCTGTCCGACGGCTCCACCAACGTCCTGCCGGTCGGCCCCACGGGGCAGGTGCACGCCGCCTGGCGGCTGCACTACGGCCTGGTGCGGCACTCCCTGGCCCGCGCGTACTACCAGGGCTGGGACATGCACCCGGGCCACCTGCCGACCCGCTACGCCGCCGTCTACGCCTTCCACCGCGAGGGCCTGTCCGCCGCCGCGGCGCGCCTCGCGGCCTACGTCGCCAGGACCGCGGGCGACGTCATGGACGAGCCCGCCACCGCGCGCGCCCTCAGCGACCAGCTGCTGCGCGGCCTCGACTGCGGCGCGCTCGACGCCGCCGAGGTCACCGCCGCGACCGGACTCGACCGCGCCGCCCTCGACGACCTGGCCGGCCGGCCGCCCGCATCCCGGCCCGACGCCGCCCGCGCCGACCGCCGGTGACCCGTGGACCGGTGGCCCCTGGACCGGCGACCTGTGGACCGGTGACCCCTGGACCGGTCGGCGCTCGGCCGGTCAGGCGGCGGTCGGCCCGCTCACTGCGCCGGCGGGATCTCGCCGGAGCCGCGGGCGATCAGGCGCGCCGGCAGCTCGGTGCGGGTCGGGGCGTCGGTGGTGAGGCCGTCCAGCCGCCGGAAGAGCAGCTGCGCCGCGGTGCGGCCGAGCCCGGGGGAGTCCTGCGCGACCACCGTCACCGCCGGGTTGAGCAGGTCGGCCAGCTCGAAGTCGTCGAACCCGACCAGCGCGACCGGGCGCGGCCTGGCCGACAGCACCCGCACCGCGGTGACCGTGACGCGGTTGTTGCCGGCGAACAGCGCGGTCACCGGCTCGGGACCGCCGAGCATCGAGTTGAGCACCGCGCGCACCCGGTCCGGCGTCGTCGGCCCCATCGCGTACCACTCCGGCCGCACCTCGATGCCGGCGGCGGCCATCGCCTCGCGGTAGCCGCGCAGCCGCTCGCTCGCGGTGTGGATGCCCGGCTGGTCGCCGATGAAGCCGATCCTGCGGTGCCCGTGCGCGATGAGGTGCGCGACGCCGTCCCTGGTGCCGCCCGCGTTGTCGGTCAGCACCACGTCCGCGTCCACCCGGCCGGCCGGGCGGTCGACGAACACCGTCGCCACCCCGGCGTCCATCTCCGGCACCAGATACCGGTGGTCCTCGCTGGCGGGCACCACCACCAGACCGTCCACCCGGCGCGCGCAGAACGCCAGCACCAGCTCCTGCTCGCGCCGCGGGTCCTCCGCGCTGGAACCGGTGAACAGCAGCGCGCCGTGCGAGCGCGCCACGTCCTCCACGGCGCGGCTCAGCGGCGCGTAGAACGGGTCGGCGAGGTCTTCGAGCACCAGCCCGACACTGGAGGTGCGCCGGGTGCGCAGCAGGCGGGCGCTGTCGTTGCGCCGGAAGCCGAGCGCGTCGATGGCCGCCTGGACCCGGGCCACGGTGTCGGGGGTGACGCCCGGCTCCTCGTTCACCACGCGGGACACCGTCTTGAGTCCGACGCCCGCGCGGGCGGCGACATCCTTCATGGTGGGCCGGGGGGTACGTCCAGGTGTTTGGGTCACGATCGTAGTATTCCCTGCGGCAAGAGATGGACAACGTTGTCAGGGACAGGCGAGACTACTCCTGGGTTTTCCACTGGGGAACCCTGGCGGTACGAAACCGCTTACCGGCATGTTTTCCGCGGTATGCCAGCGGCTACAGACGGATGACGGAAGAAGGAGAACCCCGAGCGATGCACCCCCACGGCGCGACCGGTCCACTCGTGGCCGCATTGGACATCGGCGGCACGAAGATCGCCGGGGCGCTCGTCGACGCCGAAGGGCAACTCCTGGTCAGAGCGCTGCGGCCGACGCCGGTGACGCCGGACGGCGAGACCGTGCTCGGCGCGGTCACCGAGGTGCTCGACGAGCTGCGGGCCGCGCCCGTGTGGCCGGCCGCGATAGCGGTCGGGATCGGCAGCGCCGGTCCCGTGGACGCCCAGCACGGCACGGTCAGCCCGGTCAACGTGCCCGGCTGGCGCGACTTCCCCCTCGTCTCCCGGGTCGAGCACGCCTCCGGCGGGCTGCCCGTCGCGCTCACCGGCGACGGCGTGGCCATGACCGCGGCCGAGCACTGGCAGGGCGCGGCGCGCGGCTACGACAACGCGCTGTGCATGGTCGTCTCCACCGGGGTCGGCGGCGGACTGGTGCTCGGCGGCGCGCTGCTGCCCGGTCCGACCGGCAACGCCGGCCACATCGGGCACATCAGCATCGACCTCGACGGGGAACTGTGCCCGTGCGGGTCGCGCGGCTGCGTGGAGCGGATCGCCAGCGGGCCGAACATCGCGCGGCGCGCGGTCGGCGCGGGGTGGCGGCCGCCGGCGGGCGTCGCGCCGACGGCCGCGGCGGTCGCGGAGTCGGCGCGGGCGGGGGACCGGGTGGCGCTCGCGTCCTTCGACCGGGCGGCGCAGGCGCTGGCGGCGGGGATCGCGGCGACGGCCACGCTCGTGGAGATCAACGTGGCGGTGGTCGGGGG
>JAJSZB010000532.1:0-3654 GCA_050613715.1 Streptomyces sp. IBSBF 3018 | reverse complement strand
CCCCCCACCTCCCCGCCGACCTCCCCGCCGTCCGGCGGCGGCCTGCCGGCCCACGCGCTGGTCGGCTACCTGCACGAGACCTTCGCCAACGGCTCGGGCTACACCAGGCTCGCCGACGTGCCGGCCGCCTGGGACGTGATCGACCTGGCCTTCGGCGAGACCAGCTCCCCCACCTCCGGACAGATCCACTTCAACCGCTGCTCGGTGAGCGAGTGCCCGTCGGTGGAGTCCGACGCGGACTTCAAGGCCGCGATCAAGGCCAAGCAGGCGGCCGGCAAGAAGGTGCTGCTGTCGATCGGCGGCGCCAACGGCGAGGTCCAGCTGACCACGACCGCGGCCCGCGACGCCTTCGTCTCCTCGGTCGGCTCGATCATCGACCAGTGGGGCCTGGACGGCATCGACATCGACTTCGAGGGCCACTCGCTCTCGCTGAACACCGGCGACACCGACTTCAAGAACCCGACCACCCCGGTGATCGTCAACCTGATCTCGGCGCTGAAGTCGCTCAAGGCGAAGTACGGCAGCGGCTTCGTGCTGACGATGGCCCCGGAGACCTTCTTCGTGCAGATGGGCTACCAGTACTACGGCTCGGGCCCGTGGGGCGGCCAGGACCCGCGGTGCGGCGCGTACCTCCCGGTGATCTACGCGCTGCGCAACGACCTGACCCTGCTGCACGTCCAGGACTACAACTCCGGGCCGATCATGGGCCTGGACAACCAGTACCACACCATGGGCGGCGCGGACTTCCACATCGCCATGACGGACATGCTGCTCACCGGCTTCCCGGTGGCAGGCAAGACCGCCAACATGTTCCCCGCGCTCGCCCCCTCCCAGGTCGGCATCGGCCTGCCGGCCTCGGTCAACGCGGGCAACGGCTACACCGCCCCCGCCCAGGTCGACCAGGCGCTGAACTGCCTGACCAAGAAGACCGACTGCGGCGGCTACACCACCCACGGCACCTGGCCCGGCCTGCGCGGCCTGATGACGTGGTCGATCAACTGGGACCGGTTCTCCAACTGGGAGTTCAGCAACAACTTCCACAGCTACTTCGGCTGACGCCGAGGCGGTCCCCGCGAACGCGTACGGCCCGGCCCCCGAGGGCGGTGACCGGGTCGTACGCCCACAATTCACCCCAGTGGGGGTGTCGACAATATGACGAAGCGTGACATCATCGAGCCCGCCGGGGGGTTACCCCCGAGTACGGAGGTGGGCGAGGGATGGCGGTCGTACGACGCAGGCGGCAGTGGGCGTGCGCGGGCACGCTGTGCGCGGGGGTGCTGCTGACCGTGGGCGCGCCGGCGCCGGCGGCCGGGGCGGCGCCCTACGACCCGCCGCCGCGGCCCGCGGTCCCGCTGACCACGCTGCTGTCCCGGCTGCAGAGCCTCTACCTGCAGACGGAGTCGGCCACCGAGGCGTACGACCAGGCCACGCAGGTCGCCGACGAGCAGCGGGCCAAGGCCAGGACGGTGGACCGGCAGCTCGCCCAGCAGCGGGTGAAGGTGGCCGCGAGCCGCGACGAGGTGGCGCTGCTGGCCAACCGGATGTACCAGCAGGGCGGCCTGTCGCCGTATCTGGCACTGCTCGGCGGCAGCAGCCCGCAGGACTTCTTCGGCCGGCAGCACGTGCTCGAACGGTCCGCGCAGCACCAGAAGGACGTGCTGGCCGGGCTGAGCGCCGGCGAGCGGCGGCTGAGCAGCCTCAACACCCAGGCGCAGCAGGCGCTGGACAAGGCGCAGCACGCCCAGTCGGTGCAGGCCGCGCGGAAGAACCAGGTGGAGAGCAGCCTGCGGCAGGTCGAGGCGGCGCTGTCCGGGCTGACGGGTGTGCAGGTCCAGGAGCTGCAGACGCTGGAGCAGCAGGGCGAGAACCAGGCCCAGCAGGACTTCATGGACGCCAAGCCGCTCGGCGACGACCCGGCGCTGCGCTCCCCCTCGGCGGTCGGCGCGCGGGCGCTGGACTTCGCCTTCCGGCAGCTCGGCAAGCCGTACGTGTGGGGTGCGGCCGGTCCGAACGCCTTCGACTGCTCGGGCCTGACCTCGCAGGCGTGGGCGCACGCCGGGACGGTGGTGCCGCGCACCAGCCAGGAGCAGTGGGCGCGGCTGCCGCACGTGCCGCTGGAGCTGCTGCGCCCGGGCGACCTGGTGGTCTACTTCGCCAAGGCCACCCATGTCGCCCTCTACATCGGCGACGGGCTGGTCATCCAGGCGCCCCGGCCCGGCTCGGTCGTCAAGGTCTCGCCGATCGCCGCGAACCCGGTGCTCGGCGCGGTCCGCCCCGACATGGGGGCGGCGTCGCTGACGCACTACACGCCGCACTCCGTCCCGAAGTCGGCACGGCTGCCGACGCCGATCGGCACGACGACGCTCTGACCCGCGCGGTCCCGTGTCCGGCGGCCGGAGAGGCGCGGGCCCTGTCCGGCGGCGGGCACGCGCCGGCCGTGTCCGGCGGCGGGCACGCGCCGGCCGTGTCCGGCGGCCGGCAGTCTCAGATCGGCTGCTCGTCCATCGCGTGGGCGACCAGCGCCAGCAGCGCCTCGATCACCGAGTAGCGCTTGCGCGCGTCGATGATCAGCACCGGGATGTGCTCGGGGACGGCGAGCGCGTCCCGTACGTCCTGCGCGGTGTACGCCGGGGTGCCCTCGAACTGGTTGACCGCGACGGTGTACGGCAGGCCGGTGCCCTCGAAGTAGTCCAGCGCGGGGAAGCAGTCGGCGAGCCTGCGGGTGTCGGCCAGCACGACCGCGCCTATCGCACCGCGCACCAGGTCGTCCCACATGAACCAGAACCGCTGCTGGCCCGGGGTGCCGAACACGTAGAGCACCAGGTCCTGTTCGAGGGTGATGCGGCCGAAGTCCATGGCGACCGTGGTGGTCTGCTTGTCCGGCGTGGCGGCCAGGTCGTCCAGCGCCTCGCTGGCCTTGGTCATCACCGCCTCGGTGGTCAGCGGGGAGATCTCGGACACCGCGCCGACGAAGGTGGTCTTGCCCACGCCGAAGCCGCCGGCCACGACGATCTTCGTGGAGACCGGCGCCCGCTCGGGGTCGGTCTGCCAGTCCTGCAGGCCTTCCTGCCGGTCAAAGCCTGCGAAGTCCATCGAGCACCCTTTCCAGCAGCGCGCGGTCGGGGCCACCGGGCCCGTGCCCGGTCCCGAACACGCGAATTCTTCCCTGGTCGGCCAGATCGCTGACCAGCACCCGGACGACGCCGAGCGGTATCCGCAGCAGCGCGGAGATCTCGGCCACCGACCGCATGCCGCGGCACAGTTCGACGATCTCGCGCAGCTCCGGAGCCCGCTCGGTTCGCTCGCCCGCACCCCCGGCGCGGGCCTGCTCCTCGCCCGGACGCTCGATCGTCACCACGAACGTCTCGACCGGCAGCTCGTGCCCGGTACGGGTCCGGCCGCCCGTCAGAGAGTACGGCCGGACCCTGGAGGTACGTGCATCGGCCCCGGTGAGCGGCGTGCGGGCCGGTCCGGAGAAGGGCGCGGGGAGCGCGCCGGGGGGTGGCCCGGAGGGCGCCGCGGCTCGGGGCGCGGGTGCGCCGGAGAGCGGCGCGGGCGCGGGCGGCGCGGGAGGCTGTGCCGCGCGGGCGGGCGCCGCGGGAGCCGGCGGCCGGGCGGCGGCGTGGCGCGGCCGCCGGGGGGCCGCCGCCGGGG
>JAJSZB010000531.1:0-3683 GCA_050613715.1 Streptomyces sp. IBSBF 3018 | reverse complement strand
CCCCCGGAGAGCCCCCGGCCGCCGGAGACACCCCGGCTGCCCCGCAGCCCCTGGACGCCGGAGACACCCCGGCTGCCGCGCAGTCCCTGGAGGCCGGAGAGACCCCGGCTGCCGCGCAGTCCCTGGAGGCCGGAGAGACCCCGGCTGCCCCGGCTGACGGTGCCTCCTCCGCGCCCGCGGAGACGCATGCAGACCTGACGCCGACCACCGGCTCCGCGCCCGCCGGCCCGGAACACGAGTCCGCGCACACCGCGTCGCCGCGCGACACCGCCCGGCACGCGGACGAGGGACCGACCCCGGGCCATGACCCGGCCGTCGCCGCCACCACACCGACCGCCAAGCCGGCACCGGACGCCGCCCGCCGCCCGGACGCGGCATCCGGCAACCACCCCGCTGCCGCGCCGGCAGGCGGGCGAGTCGTCTGGCTGGGGTCGGTCAAGGGGAATGTGGGGCACACGCAGGCCGCCGCCGGGGTGGCCGGGGTGATCAAGATGGTGCAGGCGATGCGGCACGAGGTGCTGCCGGCGACGCTGCACGCTCAGCGGCCGACGCCGCGGGCGGACTGGGACGCGGGGTGGGTGCGGCTGCTGGGCGAGGCGCGGGCCTGGCCGCGCGGCGAGCGGGTGCGCAGGGCCGCGGTCTCGTCGTTCGGGATCAGCGGCACGAACGCGCACCTGGTGCTGGAGGAGGCTCCGCCGCAGGACGAGGCGGCGGACCGGGTCGCCGAGGGGACGCCCGTGGCGTGGGTGGTGACCGCGCGGACCGCGCAGTCGCTGCGCGCCCAGGCGGGACGGATCGCGGAGGCCGCGGCGGACGAGGCGCCGGCGCGGACCGCGCGGGCTCTCGCGGAGCGCACGGTGTTCGCGCACCGCGCCGTCGTCCTCGGGTCAGGACGCGAGGAGTTGCGCGACGCCCTCACGGCCCTGGCCGAGGGCCGCCCGACCGCAGGCGTCGTCGGGGGCAGCGCGCGCAACGCCGCCGACACGGCCGTGCTGTTCACCGGCCAGGGAGCCCAGCGTCTGGGCATGGGCCGCGAGTTGTCCGACGCGTTCCCCGCGTTCGCCGCCGCGTTCGACGAGGTCTGCGCGGCCCTGGACCCGCACCTGGACCGCCCGGTGCGGGACGTGGTGTGGGCGCGGCCGGGCAGCGCCGAGGCCGCGCTGCTCGACCGGACGCGTTACGCCCAGCCCGCACTGTTCGCGTTCGAGACCGCCGCCTGGAGGCTGCTGCGGACGCTGGGCGTCACCGCCCGGAGCGTGGCCGGGCACTCGGTGGGCGAGTTCGCCGCGGCGTACGCGGCGGGCGTGTGGGAACTGGCCGACGCTGCGCGGCTGGTGGCCGTGCGCGGCGCGCTGATGGACGAACTCCCCGGTGGCGGCGCGATGTTCGCGATCGGCGCGAGCGAGGAGGAGGTGCGCGCGGCGCTGGCCGGGCGCACCGGCGAGGTGGGGCTCGCGGCCGTCAACGGGCCGCGTTCGATGGTGATTTCAGGCGTGGCGCAGGCGTGCGAGGAGATCGCCGCAGGGTTCGCCGCGCAGGGGCTGCGCACCAAGCGGCTGTCGGTGAGCCACGCCTTCCACTCCCCGCTGATGGAGCCCGCGGTGGCGGCGTTCCGGCGCGAGCTCGAACAAGTGGCCTTCGCCGACCCGCGATTGGCACACGAGCGCACGGCCGACAGCGCGCTGCCGTGGACCGACCCCGGCTACTGGGCCGAACAGATCCGCGCGGGCGTGCTGTTCGCTCCCGCGGTCGGCCGGCTGGTCGCGGCCGGGGCCGGCGTGCTGCTCGAAGTCGGCCCCCAGGCACACCTGGCGGGCATGGCCCGCGAGAGCCTGCCCGACCGGGCGCCCGCGACCGCGACGCCGGCCACGACCACCGCGGCGGCCCCTGCCGTCGCCGCCGTCGCGCGCCGTGGCCGAGGCGAGCACGAGGCGCTGCTGCACGGCCTGGCCGAGGCGTTCGCCGCGGGCACGCCCGTGGACTGGTCGGCGACCGTGCCCGAGGGCCCGCGCGCCGCGTTGCCCTCGTACGCCTTCGAGCGCCGCCGCTTCTGGCTGGCCGATCCGGCGGACGGCGGCTCCGGGGTGCTGCACCGTACGACCGCGGTCGCCGCGGACGGCGGCCTGCTGCTCGACGGGCGCTTCTCGCGCCGTTCCACCCGCTGGCTCGGCGACCATGTGATCGGCGGCGCGACCGTCGTGCCGGGCACGGCTGTCGCCGGGCTGGCGCTCCAGGCCGCGGCGGCCGCGGGCGCGCCGGGCGTCGCGGCGCTGACCCTGACCGCTCCGCTCGCGCTCCCCGCGCGGGGCGCGGTCGAGGTGCAGGTCGCGGTCGCCCCTGCGGAAGGCGAGGGCCGCGAACACGGCGGCGGACAGCGCGAGTTGAGCGTGCACGCCCGGCCGGCCGGCGACCCCGACGCGCCGTGGACCGTGCACGCCACGGGCCGTACGGCGGCGGGTCCCGCGCCGGCGCGGCAGCCTGGCCGGGACGCGTGGGCCGGCCCGTGGCCGCCGCGTGACGCCCGGCCGCTGGACCTGGCCGGCGCGTACGAGCGGCTGGCCGCCGCGGGCTACGGCTACGGTCCTGCGTTCCGCGGGCTGACCGGCGCGTGGCGCGCGGGCGCCGACCTGTACGCCGAGGTGCGGCTGCCGATCGCCGCGGACGCGGGCCACCCGCTGCACCCGGCGCTGCTCGACGCGGCGCTGCACGCGCTGCTGCTGGAGTGGGACGGCGCGCGGCCGGTGCCGTTCGCCTTCACCGACACCGAGGTGACCGCGCCCGGTGCGACGGCCCTGCGGGTGCGGTTGTCGCCCACGGGCCAGGGCACGCGTTCCCCGGCAGAGGGCGGCGTACGCGCGCCGCTCGGCGCGGACGGACCGGTGCGGCTCACGCTCTGGGACGACGCGGGCCGCGCGGTGGGCAGGACCACGGTGGTCCTGCGCAACGCGCCCGACGGCTTCGGCCTCGGCTCGGCCTCCGGAGACGCCCGGCCCGCGGACGCCGCCGCGCTCTACCGGCTGGTGTGGACGCCCGCGCCCGGCGCCGGGTCCGAGGACGTGCCCGGCCGCGGCGAGGAAGACGGCGCGTACGCGCAGCGGTGCGCGGTGCTGGGCGACGGGCCCGACGCGGCGCGGACCGCCGAGGCGCTGCGCGCCGCGGGCGCCCACGTGGCGGTGGCCGCCCACCTGGACGCGGTGGTCGCGCAGGGCGCCCCGCCGCTCGTGGTGGTGCCGGGCCTGGACCGCGCGCCGGAGGGCGTCCCGGTGCCGGAGGCCGTACGCGGCGCACTGCACCACGCGCTGGACCTCGTGCGCCGCAGGGCCGCGGACCCCGAACTGGCCGCGACCAGGCTGCTGTTCACCGCCGACCCCGACTCGCTGACCGGCGCGCCCCTGTGGTCCTTCCTGCGCTCCGCCCAGGCCGAGCACCCCGGCGCCTTCGCCGTCACCCACCTGCCGGAAGGCGCCGCCTGGCCCCGCCTCACGGCGGCCGAGCCCCAGTCCGCGGCGACGGCGCCGACCGGGGCGACGCCCCGCACGACGCGGCCGGGCGAGGAGCCGACGCCGGCCGCACCCGGCACCACGCGGCCCGTGCGGCTGCCGGACGTCACCACGACGACCGCCCAGCCCGCGCCCGCCGACGACGCCCCCACAACGCCCGCAGCCCTGGTCCCCCGGCTCACC
>JAJSZB010000530.1:0-3713 GCA_050613715.1 Streptomyces sp. IBSBF 3018 | reverse complement strand
CCCCACCCCCGGCGTTCTGCTCTCCTGGACACAGCCCACGAGCCCACCGACGTCCCGGAGGCGTACCCATGCCCGACCTGACCCGCGCCCGCTGGCGCAAGTCCTCGTACAGCAACTCCAACGGCGGCAACTGCATCGAGGTCGCCGACGACCTCCCCGGTCTCGCCCGCTGGCGCAAGTCCACCTACAGCAACTCCGCGGGCGGCGACTGCATCGAGGTCGCCGAGGGCCTCACCGAGGTCGTCCCCGTCCGCGACTCCAAGGACCCCGACGGCCCGGCCCTCACCTTCACCCCGTCCGCCTGGACCGCCTTCATCACCGCCGTAAAGGCCGCCCACTTCCCCACCTGACCCCGCGCTCGCTCCGGCCCGGTCGACCGCCGCGCGGCGGTGCGGGGGTCACATCGTCACGACGACCTTTCCGAGGTTGTGCTCGCGGGTGTAGGCGACGGCCGCTCCCACCGCGTCCTCGAAACGGTGGAGGCGGGCGATACGGACCGACAGCTCGCCGCGTTCCGCCGCCTCGGCGACCGCGCGCATCCCGCCGAACTCGCCGTCCGTGGCCAGGAAGTACCGCAGGTCCACGTCGTCCCGGCCGAGCAGTTCCTTCGCCGGCTCGGGGTAGATGATCGTCACCAGCCGTCCGCCGGGCCGCAGTGCGGCCGCCGCCGCGGACAGGCGGTCGTGGGGGAGTACCAGGTCGAAGACGACGTCGGCGCCCGAGGGGTAGCCCGCCGCGTCGTAGCCGATGACCTCGTCGGCGCCCAGCTCCCGCAGGACCGCGTGGTCGGTTGCGGCCCCGGTCGCGACGACCGTCGCGCCCGCGGCGGCCAGCAGCGGGAGCAGCGCGGTGCCCACGCCGCCCGTGGCGCCGATGACGAGAGCGGTCTCCCCGGGCCGGACCGCGGCGAGCGCCATGATCCCCAGCGCGGTCGCCCCGGCGACCGGCAGCGCGGCGGCCTGCTCGACGGGGACGCCGGCCGGGCGGTGCGCCAGATGCGGGGTGTCGGCTTCGAAGACCGCGTACTCGGCCAGCGCGCCGGTGCTCAGCGACGGGCGGCGGCCCGTCACGAAGCGCAGTTGGCGGGGCATGGCCGTCCCGAAGATCTCGTCGCCGACCCGGTAGTCCGCCACCCCGGCCCCGACCTCGGTGACGGTGCCGGCGAACTCGTTGCCGGGGACGTAGGGGAACTCCAGCTCGACGGCCTCGCGGTACGCGCCCGCGACCACCCTGACGTCGGTGGGGTTGATCGTGGACGCGGCGATCCTCACCTGGATCTGCCCCGGGCCGGGGCGGGGCACCTCAAGGTCGGCGATCGAAAGCTGCTCGGGCTCTCCGTACGCGGTCGCGACAAGGGCTTTCACGGGGTTCCTCCAGTAAGCGGACCGGTGGGTCAGGTTAGCTGCCATGACCGTACAAATAAACGGACCGCCCGGTCAACTTGTTAGGATCGGGGGGTGAGCCCGCCCTCCCGCACCTTGCGCGCCGACGCCGCGCGCAACCGCGAACTGCTGCTGGCCGCGGCCGAGGCCGAGTTCGCCGAGCGGGGTCCCGACGCCTCGGTCGCCGACATCGCCCGCCGGGCCGGGGTGGGCAAGGGCACCGTGTTCCGCCACTTCGCCACCAAGGACGACCTGATCGCCGCGATCGTGCGCGTCCACGTCGGCGCGCTCGACGCGGTCGGCCGGCGGCTGCTGGACGCGGCGGACCCCGCCGCGGCGCTGCTGGAGTTCCTCACCGCGGCCGGCGGACAGCGGGAGCAGCGCGACCTGTCGTTCCTGCTGAACGCCGACGACGCGGGACCGGAGGTCGTCGCGCTCCGCGAGCAGCTGTACGGGACGGTCTGCCTGCTGGTCGACCGCGCGCGCGAGGCGGGCGCGGTCCGGGTGGACGTCACCGGCCACGACGTCGTGCTGCTGATGTGCGCGCCGAACCACGTCGTGAGCTTCCTGAAGGACCCGCCGCCCGACCTGTGGCGGCGCTACCTGGCGATCATCTTCGACGGCCTGCGCCCGGAGGGAGCCCACCCGCTGACCCCACCGCCGCCGGACCTCTAGGGCGTCTTGCGGGCGCGGCGCCCGGACTGCCCGGACCGCGGTGTGCTGGGCGCGGCCGGGGTGGATCTGCCTATGGCGGGGAGGATGAAGTCCTGGATGAGGGACTTCGCGTCGCGGACCAGGGGGCGGAAGGCGCGGTAGCGGGAGAGGGTGATCACGCGGGCCGCGAGGGGGGTGGAGCGGCGGACGAACTCGCGGGTGCGGGCGGTGTCGGGGGTGCGGTCGAAGACCCAGTAGAGGACGACCACCATCAGGTGCAGCCAGAGGAGGTCCGGGAGCAGCTCGGCGAGTTCGGCGTCGAGTTTGGGCGCGAGGTCGGAGCCGGTGAGGACGTCGCGGAAGAGCGCCACGGCGGTCGCGCGGGCCGGGTGGGACTCGTTGGAGAACGGGCTGAGCGAGCTGTCCGGGTCGGCCGCGGTACGGAAGAACTGCGCGGCGAACTCGTGGTAGTCCGCCGCGCAGTCCAGCCAGGACTGCAACGCGATCTCCAGCCGCCGGGCGAAGTCCCGCTCGCCCTCCATGCGGGACGCCGCGTCGGCGGCGTGCGCGTGGGTCATCACGTCGTAGAACCCCTGGATCAGGAATTCCTTCGACTCGAAGTAGTAGTAGGCGTTGCCGACCGAGACGCCGGCTTCCTTGGCGATGGCCCGCATGGTCGTCTTGTCGTAGCCGCGCTCCTCGAACAGGCGCATCGCGGTGTCCAGGATCAGCGTCCGGGTCTGCTCGCTCTTGCCGGTCTTCGGCCGCGCCCGCCCGCCCGGCAGCTCCTCCGCGCCGGGGGCCGGGGTCGCGGGCTCCGTGCCGGGGGCCTGCCCCGCGCCGGGCGCCTGCCCCCCACTGCGGGCCTGACTCGCGCCGGCGGTCGGGGCCGCGCCGCCCGGCTCCTGCCCGGCGGCCGCCCCCCTGGCCGCCTCGCTCATGTCCTCCACGCGAGTGAGCCTAACCGGGCGGCGGGCAGCCGTCCGCGCACGCGTCGGGCCCCGGCCCCGGCTCCGGGCGCGGCTCCGGGCGCGGCGGCGGCCCGGGCGGCTCCGGAAGGCGCTGCGTCCAGCCGCCGTTGCCCTCGTAGACCCAGACCGGCGCCGGTCCGTACGGACTCGCGCCGTGCCGGCCCGCCAGCGGTGCGCCGTGGCCGGGGGCGCGGACCGCGGGGCTGTACGGGCCCCCCGCGGGGGCGGCGCGCTGCCACCGCTCCCAGCCGCCCTGCGCGCCGCGCGCTCCGCCGCGGCCCCCCGCCGCCCCCTTGCGTGCCTGCGACTCGCGCCACCTCGCCGCGGTGAGCACCGCCGCGCGGGCGAGCCTGCGGCCGGCCGGCGTGGTGAGCGTGTGCGAGAAGGCGCGGTGGTCGGCCAGCGCCCACAGGCACACGATCCACGCGGAGTCGCCCTTGTAGACCTGGCCGGCGTCGCCGACGACGGTGATCTCGCGCCGGGTCGCGCCGTCGTGGTCCAGCGCCGGGAACCACTGCCGGGCCCGCTCGGAGCCGACCGGCACCAACCGGATCGGCACGAGCTGCCGCTGGCCGCGCAGCCACCCCGCGACGAACGCGCACAGCCGGCAGTTCGGGTCGTACAGCACGGTCAGCCCGCGCAGCGGCGCCCGCCGCCGCCCGGCCCGGGAACCCGCGGCTTCACGCGGGAGCCCCGTCCCCGGTCC
>JAJSZB010000052.1:0-28049 GCA_050613715.1 Streptomyces sp. IBSBF 3018 | reverse complement strand
AGCGGCCAGGTGGCCGCACTCGCACCCGACACCGCGGTCATCGAGGTGGGCGGCGACGGCCTGCTGGAGGCGGGTGGTCGCGGCGCCGCGCCAGATGTGGCAGATGGCCAGTGCCAGTGCGTCCGCGGCGTCCGCGGGCCTGGGCGGTGCGTCCAGCCTCAGCAGCCGCGTCACCATCGCGCCGACCTGTGCCTTGTCGGCGCGGCCGCTGCCGGTCACCGCGGCCTTGACCTCGCTGGGGGTGTGCAGGTGCACCGGCAGGCCGCGGCGCGAGGCGCACAGCAGGGCGACCGCGCTGGCCTGCGCGGTGCCCATCACCGTGCGGACGTTGTGCTGGCTGAAGACGCGCTCGACGGCGACGGCCTGCGGGCGGTGCTCGTCCAGCCACGCCTCGATGCCGCGCTCGATCAGCACCAGCCGCTCGCCGATCGGGGCGTCCGCCGGGGTGCGCACCACGCCGACGCCGACCATCGACAGCCGGCTGCCGGGCGCGCCGTCGACCACGCCGACGCCGCACCGGGTCAGCCCCGGGTCCACGCCCAACACCCGCACCGCGCGCCTCCCTTCGCACCGCCGTTCGCCCTGTTCCGGCAGGCTATCGGTTGCCGCCGACAATCGGCGGACCATGCGGAAGGGGCCGGCTCGGCGGGTCAGGCGTCGACCTTCTCCATGACCTCGTCGGAGACGTCGAAGTTGGCGAAGACGTTCTGCACGTCGTCGCTGTCCTCCAGCGCGTCGATCAGCTTGAAGATCTTGCGCGCGCCGTCCTCGTCCAGCTCGACCTGCATGGTCGGCAGGAAGTTGGCGTCCGCCGAGTCGTAGTCGATGCCGGCCTCCTGCAGCGCCTTGCGGACCGGCACCAGGTCGGTGGCCTCGCTGATCACCTCGAAGGAGTCGCCGAGGTCGTTGACCTCCTCGGCGCCCGCGTCGAGCACCGCGCCCAGCACGTCGTCCTCGGCCAGGTCGCCCTTGGGGACGATCACCACGCCCTTGCGGTTGAACAGGTACGACACCGAGCCGGGGTCGGCCATCGAGCCGCCGTTGCGGGTCATCGCGACGCGGACGTCGGAGGCCGCGCGGTTGCGGTTGTCGGTCAGGCACTCGATCAGCACCGCCACGCCGTTGGGGCCGTAGCCCTCGTACATGATGGTCTGGTAGTCGGCGCCGCCGGCCTCCTGGCCGGAGCCGCGCTTGACCGCGCTGTCGATGTTCTTGTTCGGCACCGACTGCTTCTTGGCCTTCTGGATGGCGTCGAAGAGGGTCGGGTTGCCGTCGGGGTCGGCGCCGCCGGTGCGGGCGGCGACCTCGATGTTCTTGATCAGCTTCGCGAAGAGCTTGCCGCGCTTGGCATCGATCACGGCCTTCTTGTGCTTCGTCGTAGCCCATTTAGAGTGGCCGGACATCCGACAGTCTCCTTCGCGTCACCTGGTGCATTCTTCGTCGCGCCGTCGATCCTACCGGTGAAGCGTCAGCTCCTTGTGCGCACGGCGGTCACGAAGAGTTCGTGGACCCGGTGGTCGCCGGTCAGCTCGGGGTGGAAGGACGTCGCCAGCACGTTGCCCTGGCGGACCGCCACGATGTGGCCGCCGTGCTCGGCGAGCACCTCGGCGCCGGCGCCGACCGACTCCACCCACGGCGCCCGGATGAACACGCCCTGCACCGGGCCGCCCGGCACGCCGCGCACCTCGACCTGCGCCTCGAAGGACTCGTTCTGCCGGCCGAAGGCGTTGCGCCGCACGATCATGTCGATGCCGCCGAAGGTCTCCTGGCCGGACCTGGGGTCGAGGATCTTGTCGGCGACCATGATCAGGCCGGCGCAGGTGCCGTACACCGGCAGCCCGTCGCGGATCGCCGCGCGCAGCGGCTCGGCCACGCCGAACAGCGCGGCCAGCTTGGAGATGGTGGTGGACTCGCCGCCCGGTATCACCAGGCCGTCGACGCCCGCCAGTTCCTCGGGGCGCCGGACCGGCACGGCCGCGGCGTCCGCCGCGGCCAGTGCCGCCAGGTGCTCCCGTACGTCGCCCTGGAGCGCCAGGACGCCGATGGTGGGACCGCTCGTCATCGTCGCCGCGCCCTACCAGCCGCGCTTGGCGTACTGCTCGGACTCCGGGAGGGTGTCGATGTTGATGCCGACCATGGCCTCGCCGAGGTTGCGGGAGGCGTCCGCGACCACCTTGGGGTCGTCGAAGAAGGTGGTGGCGCGGACGATGGCCGCGGCGCGCTTGGCCGGGTCGCCGGACTTGAAGATGCCGGAGCCGACGAAGACGCCCTCGGCGCCGAGCTGGCGCATCAGCGCGGCGTCCGCGGGGGTGGCCACACCGCCGGCGGAGAACAGCACGACGGGCAGCTTGCCCAGTTCGGCGACCTCCTTGACCAGCTCGTACGGGGCGCGCAGGTCCTTGGCCGCGGCGTACAGCTCGTTGTTGTCCAGGCCGCGCAGGCGGGAGATCTCGCCCTTGATCTGGCGCAGGTGGCGGACCGCCTCCACCACGTTGCCGGTGCCGGCCTCGCCCTTGGAGCGGATCATCGCCGCGCCCTCGGCGATCCGCCGCAGGGCCTCGCCGAGGTTGGTGGCGCCGCACACGAAGGGGGTGGTGAACGCCCACTTGTCGGAGTGGTTGACCTCGTCGGCCGGGGTGAGCACCTCGGACTCGTCGATGTAGTCGACGCCGAGGGCCTGCAGCACCTGGGCCTCGACGAAGTGGCCGATCCGGGACTTGGCCATCACCGGGATGGAGACGGCGTCGATGATGCCCTCGATCATGTCCGGGTCGGACATCCGGGCCACGCCGCCCTGCGCGCGGATGTCGGCGGGCACCCGCTCCAGGGCCATGACGGCGACCGCGCCCGCGTCCTCGGCGATCTTCGCCTGCTCGGGCGTGACGACGTCCATGATCACACCGCCCTTGAGCTGCTCGGCCATCCCGCGCTTGACGCGAGCGGTGCCGGTCTCGGGGGTGGTGGCGGTGGACGGTGTGGTGGACAAGGTGACCTCACTCCTGACGTACGGACGTGGCGGGCTGCCGGGCGGGCCGCCCCGGGCCGTGGCGGGGCCGCGGTCGCGTCCATGGTCCGGCGAGGTGCGCGTGCCCGGAAAGGGCCAATTCCGCGCAGGTGGCTTCTCCGGTGGCACGGGTGGACCGACCGGCTTGGTGGGGTCCGTGGTGTCCTGCGGTGCTACGCGGGTGTCCCCCGGCGCCACGGGCGGGGTCCCGGTGGCCCCTGGTGTCCCGGCCGCCGCTCCCGTCACGCGGAGGGCGCGAGGGTCGGCTCCGGGGGTCGGCGCCCGGGGTCAGCGCAGGACCGAGGCGCCACCCTCGGAGGTGAGGTGGGGCGGCGGCTCGTCGTCCATCTCGAAGGCGAGCGGGAAGGGTGCGTGTCCGGCCAGGTGCAGCCAGCGCACCACGCGGTGGTCGCGGACCGCGCGGGCGGCCCGCACGGCGTCGTTGTGGAACCGGCGGGCCATCGGCACGCGCCGCACGCACTGGGTGAGTTCGCCGATCGCCGCGGCGCCGCCGGGGGCCTCGCCGACCGCGGCGAGGGTCTCCCGCTCGGCGAACACCGCGCGCAGCGCCTGGCTCAACTCGCTCTCGGCGACCTCGCGTTGTTCCGCCTCCGCCTGGCGGGCCGCGTGCGCGGACTCGTACAGCACGATGGAGGCGGCGGGGTCGAGCAGGCCGGCGGTCGCCAACTCCTGGGCGACGGAGGCGCGGCGCAGCAGTTGCGCGTCGAGCGCGGCGCGGGCGGCGTCGATCCTCGCGTGGAGCCGGTCGAGGCGACCGGCGGTCCAGCTCAGGTAGAGCGCGACGGCGATCACCGCGAGGGCGATCCAGATCCAGGCAGTCATGTCCCGGCTACGGTACCGGCTGGCCCGGCCCGCCCGGACAGCCCCGGCCGCTTTGGGCGCTCCTGCCCGTCCAAGCTCCCCCGGCCGCCTTCTGCCCGGACCTTCCCCCGGTGGGTCTTCCCGCCCGTCCGGGCTGCCCCTTTCTCCCGGCGCCGGACCGTCCCCCGGTGGGTGGCTTGTCGCGCAGTTCCCCGCGCCCCTGATGAGCTGACGCCGAGCGTCGAGCGGCCCGACGCCGGGCGTTGCATCACAGGGGCGCGGGGAACTGCGCGAGCGACCCACCACGCAGGGAGGTCCGGGCAGAAGGCGACCGGGGCAGCCCGGACGGGCGGGAAGACCCACCGGGGGAAGGTCCGGGAACCGGGAGAAAGAGGCAGCCCGGACGGGCAGGGTCAGTCGCGCGACGCGCGCAAGCGGGAGAGGAACCCCACCCGATCGTCCGCCGCGACATGCGTCGCCCCCGCCGTGACCGTCTCGTAGACGGACAGGATGTCCCCGCCGACGACGGACCAGTCGAAGCGCCGCACATGCGCGGACCCCCGCGCCCGCAGCTCCGCCCGCCGCCCGGGATCGCCGAGCAGCCGCACCGCCGCCGCGGCCAGCGCCCCCGCGTCCTCGTTCGCGTACAGCTCCCCCGCCGCCCCCTGGTCCAGGACCTGCGCGAACGCGTCGAGATCGCTGGCCAGCACCGGCGCGCCCGCCGACATCGCCTCGACCAGGATGATCCCGAAGGACTCGCCGCCGGTGTTGGGCGCGACGTACAGGTCCACGCTGCGCAGCAGCCGCGCCTTGTCCTCGTCGCTGACCATGCCGAGGAACTCCACCCGCTCGCGCATCGCCGCCGGCAGGTCCTCGACCGCCTGCTCCTCGTCGCCGCGCCCGGCGACCAGCAGCCGCACCCCCGGGCGCTGCTCCAGGATCGCCGGCAGCGCCCGCATCAGCACCGGGAGGCCCTTGCGCGGCTCGTCGATGCGGCCGATGAAGCCGATGGTGTCGCCCTGCCACTCCTTGCGCGGCTCGGCGCGGGCGAAGAAGTCGACGTCGACGCCGTTGGGGATGACCACCGCGTCGCCACCGAGGTGCTCGACCAGGGTGCGCCGGGCGTACTCGCTGACCGCGATGCGGGCCCTGATCTTCTCCAGCGCGGGCTGCAGGATCGGGTACGCGGCGATCATCGCGCGCGAGCGCGGGTTGGAGGTGTGGAAGGTCGCCACGATCGGGCCCTGCGCGGCCCAGCAGGACAGCAGGCCGAGCGAGGGCGACGCGGGCTCGTGGATGTGGATGACGTCGAAGCTGCCGTCGTGCAGCCAGCGCCTGACCCGCGCGGCGGACAGGAAGCCGAAGTTCAGCCGGGCCACCGAGCCGTTGTACGGCACCGGCACCGCGCGGCCGGCCGAGACCACGTACGGCGGCAGCGGCGTCTCGTCGTCGGCGGGCGCGAGCACGGAGACCTCGTGGCCGAGCCCGATGAGGTGCTCGGCCAGGTCCCGGATGTGGAACTGGACGCCGCCGGGGACGTCCCAGGAGTACGGGCAGACGATCCCGATCCTCACGCGTTCTCCGTCCCGGAGCCGTCGCCGCCGACCGTCCCGGCGGACGCCGGACCGCCTGGAGCCGGACCGCCGGGAGCCCCACCCGCGGGCGCCGCCTCGCCGGGCGCCTCGCCGCCCGCCTGCCGCCGCGGCGGCAGGTCCGCCAGCCACAGCCGCTGCAGCATGTGCCAGTCCTGCGGGTGCTCGGCGATGCCCGAGGCGTACGCGTCGGCGAGCTGCTGCGTCATCACGGACGTGCGCCGCGCCCGGTCGCCGTCCGCGGGGACCTCCACCGGGGGGTGGACGCGGCCCTGCATGACGGGCGAGTCGTCGTACCAGAGGGTGACCGGCAGCAGCAGCGCCCCGGTCTGCTGGGCGAGCATCGCCGGTCCCGCGGGCATCCGGGTCTTCTCGCCGAAGAAGTCGACCTCGACGCCGTTCGCGGACAGGTCGCGGTCGGCGACCAGGCAGACCAGGCCGCCGGCCCGCAGCCGCCTGGCCAGCGTGCCGAAGGCGGAGCCGCCGGTGTGCGGCAGCACCTCCATGCCCAGGCCCTCGCGGTAGGCGACGAACCGGTCGTAGAGCGTCTCGGGCTTGAGCCGCTCGGCGACCGTGGTGAACGGCGTCTCCAGCTTGGTGGTCACCCACGCGCCGGCCAGGTCGTAGTTGCCCATGTGGGGCAGCGCCAGGATCACGCCGCCCCCGGCGGCGAGGCCGCCGGTCAGGTAGTGCACGTCCGCGGGGGCGAAGCCGCCGCGGATGCGGTCCTTGCTCCACGCCGGCAGCCGGAAGGACTCCATCCAGTACCGCAGGTACGAGCGCATGCCGGCCCGGGACAGCTCGCGCAGCCGGGCCTGGTCCGCGTCCGGCACGACCCGCTTCAGGTTCGCCTCCAGCCGCTGCACGCCCTTGCCGCGCCGCCGCCACGCGGCGTCCGCGATGCCGCGGCCGAGCGCGGTCGCGGCGGGCTCGGGCAGCGTCCTGACCGCGCCCCAGCCCAGGCCGTACAGCCCGTCGGTCAGGCTGCCCCTGAGCCTGGCGGCCCGGGAGGCGTCGGCGTCGCTCACGCGCCGCTCCCCTGGCCGGCCTTCTCCAGCGCCACGGCGGCGTCGGCCTCCGCGGCCTCGCGGCGGACCGTGACCACCCGCTGGATCAGCGTGATCAGGCTGCCCACGGCGACCACCCACAGGGCGACCGGCAGCACCCACTGGATGCCCGGCACGCCGAAGGTGCGGTGGAAGCCGGCGAAGCCGCACAGCACCAGCGTGATGACCAGCCGCTCGGAGCGCTCGACCAGGCCGTTGACGTTCACCGGCAGCCCGATCGCCTCGCCGCGCGCCTTGGTGTAGGACACCACCTGGCCGCTGGCCAGGCAGAAGAGCGTCACCGCGCACAGCGTGAGGTTGTCGCCCTTGCCCGCGTACCACATGGCCAGGCCGCCGAAGACCGCGCCGTCGGCGACCCGGTCCAGGGTGGAGTCCAGGAAGGCGCCCCAGCGGCTGGAGCGGTTCATCTGGCGCGCCATGTTCCCGTCGACCAGGTCGGAGAACACGAAGCAGGTGATGACGACGGTGCCCCAGAAGAACTGGCCCATGGGGTAGAAGACCAGGGCGCCGGCGACGACGCCGGCGGTGCCGATCAGGGTCACCGCGTCGGGCGAGACGCCCTTGCGCAGGAGGAACGCGGCGAACGGCGTGAGAACACGCGTGAAGAACGCACGCGCGTACTTGTTCAGCATGGTCTTCCCGACGGGTCGGTGCGGATGATGTGCCACTCCCGCGGCCTGCGGGAGTGCGGGCCCGCGCGCTGCGGGTGCGCCCGCCGCGCGGCCACCGGATGGCCCATCGTAGCCAGCCCCGCGACCCGGATCGCGTGTGGCACCTCAACGACGTATGGACGGACCGTGACGATGGTGGGAAGGTCGAATGACCGAGGGCGTCGCCGTGGCCGCCCCGAGTCATCCGCGGTCCCCCCGACGCCCCGATCGCGCGCCCGCCCCGCGGGCGCGGTCCCCCATGCGGTGACGACCGGGAGGCGAGACACATGGGTGGTGCGTCGGACAGGAACAACGGGCAGCCAGGGGCCGCCGGAGGGGCACCGGCGGCCGGCCGGCCCGAGGGCATACGGAACGTGGTGCTGGTCGGCCACAGCGGTGCGGGCAAGACGACGCTGGTGGAGGCGCTCGCGCTGGCCACCGGCGCGGTCAACAGGGCGGGCCGGGTCGAGGACGGCGGCTCGGTCTCCGACCACGACGAGATCGAGCAGCGCCAGCAGCGCTCGGTGCAGCTGTCGCTGGTCCCGGTGGAGTGGGACGGCATCAAGATCAACGTACTGGACGTCCCCGGCTACGCGGACTTCGTCGGGGAGCTGAGGGCCGGTCTGCGGGCTGCGGACGCGGCCCTCTTCGTCGTCTCGGCCGCGCAGGACGGCGAGGGCATCGGCGGGGCGACCCGGCTGGTGTGGGACGAGTGCGCCGCGGTGGGGATGCCCCGCGCGGTGGTGGTCACGCACCTGGAGTCGGCGCGGGCCGGCTTCGAGGAGACCGCCGCGCAGTGCGCCGCCGAACTGGGCGGCGACGACCCGGACGCGGTGCTGCCGCTGTACCTGCCGCTGCACGGCGAGCCGGGCCCGGACGGGCACGCGCCGGTGACGGGCCTGGCCGGGCTGCTGTCGCAGCGGGTGTACGACTACTCCTCGGGCGAGCGCCGGGAGGCCGAGCCGGACGGCGGGCTGGTGCCGCGGCTGCGCGAGGCGCGCAACCGGCTGATCGAGGGCATCATCGCCGAGAGCGAGGACGAGACCCTCATGGACCGCTATCTGGGCGGCGAGGAGATCGACGTCGCGACGCTGATCACCGACCTGGAGCGGGCGGTGGCGCGCGGCGCCTTCCACCCGGTGCTGCCGGCCGCGCCCGCGGCCGAGGGCGCCCGGCAGGGCCTGGGCACCCTGGAGCTGCTCGAACTGGTCACCCGCGGCTTCCCGACCCCGCTGGAGCGTGCCGCCCCGCCGGTGACCAGCCCGGACGGCACACCGCTCGCACCGTTGGCGTGCGACCCGGAGGGCCCGCTGGCCGCCGAGGTGGTCAAGACGTCCTCCGACCCGTACGTCGGCCGGATCAGCCTGGTGCGGGTCTTCTCGGGCACGCTGCGGCCCGACGAGACGGTGCACGTGTCGGGGCACGGCATGGAGGACCGCGGGCACGAGGACCACGACGTGGACGAGCGGGTGGGCGCGCTGTCGTCGCCATTCGGCCGGCAGCAGCGGCCGGTGCCCGCCGCGGTCGCCGGGGACCTGGTGTGCGTGGCCAAGCTGGCCCGCGCGGAGACCGGCGACACCCTGTCGTCGAAGGAGCACCCGCTGCTGATGGAGCCCTGGCAGATGCCGGACCCGCTGCTGCCGGTGGCGATCGAGGCGCACAGCAAGGCCGACGAGGACAAGCTGTCGCAGGGGCTCTCCCGGCTGGTCGCCGAGGACCCGACGATGCGCCTGGAGCAGAACCCCGACACCCGCCAGGTGGTGCTGTGGTGCCTGGGCGAGGCGCACGCGGACGTGGCGCTGGAACGGCTGCGCAGCCGCTACGGCGTGCAGGTCGACGCGGTGCCGCACAAGGTGGCGCTGCGCGAGACGTTCGGCGAGAGCACCGCGGCCCGCGGCCGGCACGTCAAGCAGTCCGGCGGGCACGGCCAGTTCGCGATCTGCGAGATCGAGGTGGAGCCGCTGCCGGTGGGCTCGGGCATCGAGTTCGTGGACAAGGTGATCGGCGGGGCGGTGCCGCGGCAGTTCATCCCCTCGGTGGAGAAGGGCGTGCGGGCGCAGGCGGCCCGCGGCGTCGGCCTCGGCTACCCGGTGGTCGACATCCGCGTCACGCTCTCCGACGGCAAGGCGCACTCGGTGGACTCCTCCGACGCCGCCTTCCAGACCGCGGGCGCGCTGGCGCTGCGCGAGGCCGCCTCGGCCTGCCGCATCCACCTGCTGGAACCGGTGGACGAGGTGGGCGTGCTGGTCCCCGACGCGTTCGTGGGCCCGGTGATGAGCGATCTGTCCTCGCGCCGCGGCCGGGTGCTGGGCACCGAGCCGGCCGGTCCGGGCCGTTCGCTGGTACGGGCGGAGGTGCCGGAGATCGAGATCGGCCGGTACGCGGTGGACCTGCGGTCGCTGTCGCACGGCACCGGCAGGTTCAGCCGGCACTACGCGCGGCACGAACCGATGCCGGCGCAGGTCGCGGCGCGGCTGCGGGAGCAGGAGGAACGGCAGACCGCGGCGCACTGAGCCGGGGCGTGCGGCGGTAGGCGTCTCGGCGTCTCTGCGTTCGGCAGGCGCGGCGGGGCGCGGGGGCGCGGGCCGCGGCGCACCGGCGGCGTACCCGACCGATCGGATCGCGCCAACCCTGCGAACCGGCATATGACAAAGGCCAATCGGCGGCCCGCACCCCCGGTGCGGGCCGCCTCGCGGCTAATCTGGGGGAGGCTGCGGACGTGTGACGGCCCCGGGCGAGGGGAATGGGCCGTTACGACCGGTCGGAGCCGGTGAAGTGGCGGGCACGACGGTCGAGTTGGGGGCTGCGGTGACGGACGGTTTCGACTTCAGCCCAGGGGCGCAGATCCCGCTCACGGGCGTCGACGGCGAGACGGGCGCGACGCAGGCGCTCTCCTCCGCCGCGTACCGCGACACCCCGGTCCAGAGCCTCATCGACGTCAACGACAAGGCGTCGCTGTCCAGCGGGCGCATCGCGCTGTTCCGGCCCAATCTGGGCGAGGCGTTCTCCCGCGCGGTGCAGGTGCGGATGCTCGGCGCGGCCCGGGGCGAGCTGGTGCAGTCCTTCGGCGTCGAGCCGCAGACCGTGGTCGAGCACTGCCTGGCCGCCAACCGGCTGCGCCAGGAGCGCGACGCCCGGCTGACCGTGGTGATGGGCGTCTTCGGCCTGCTGTTCCTGCCCGGCGTGCTGCTGTGGCTGGGCGCCTTCCAGCTGCGGGCCGCGCTGGCGACGATGCGCAGCAGGGGCAGGCGGGCCGGCGCGCTCGGCGGCGTGGTGCTCGCGGTCGCGGTGGCCTTCACCGTCCTGCTGGCGATCCGGCCGCCGTTCAGCGGCTTCTGGAGCCTGTACTTCCGGGTGCTGATGATCTTCCCGGTGATCGGCTGGTATGTCGCCAAGCGGATCTGCGAGCGCACCGCCAAGGACCTCAGGGACCGCTGGAGCGACCTGGCCGGCGGCTCCGGCGTGGGCGCGAAGATCCCTGAGGCGGTGCCGCGCAACCCCGGCCAGACCCGCGCCGAGAACCTCCGCAAGAGCCTGGCGAAGCTGTCCGCGGAGCAGAACAGCAACGTGGTCTTCTACGCGGGACCGCGCGGGATACTGGGCATGGGCAGCCGCTGGGGCAGCTGGCAGATGGCCGAGGAGCTGACACCGCGCGAGGGGCTCGCGGAGATCAACCCGTTCCGCAGCTGGGACGTGATCCGGGCGATCCACGACCGGCTGAAGCTGCTGGAGCGCACCCCGATCCACACCGGCGGCTTCCCCAAGCCGTCCATACGCCACTGGGTCGTGGTGCCGATCGGCGAGGGCGCGGGCAGCATCAAGCGGCCCACCGGCACCGAGGTCGACGGCTACACCGTCAAGGACTTCGAGATCCAGCGGATCTGCAACACCCAGCAGTTCGGCAAGGGCAACCGGCACTACCTGGGCATCCAGTTCGTGCTCTGGGACGGCAATCTGGTGATCACCCTGATGATCACCGTGACGCTGCTGGCCCACACCCTGCGGGTGGAGGTCACCGGGCACGCGCTCGGACCGATCGACGGGCTGTTCAGCGGCAAGCCGTCGGCGCCGACGAAGACGGTCAGCAAGTCGGTGAAGTTCTGGGAGACCAAGACCGTCAACCTGCCGCTGATCGGCTCCGACGAGGTGGTGCGGCTGGCCGCGCGCGCACCTCTGACCTGGTTCCCGCCGGTCCTGGACCACCTGGGCGGCACGCTGAAGCTGCCCGAGCCGTTCGGCCTGCGGCACACCTGGGCGGACAAGCCCTGGCAGCACCGCTTCATGGCGGACGACGCGCTGCGCGCCGCCACCCCGGTGCTGCGCGCGGTGCACGCCGCCGCGATCCAGGTGATGGAGGAGAACGGCGTGGACGTCTCGCGCTTCACCAGCCGCTCGATGAGCCTGAGCGGGCAGGTGCAGGAGGCGGCGCCGAAGAAGGCCGACGTCTACGACGCGTAGCGGGCCCGGCCACCGGGCGCGGGGCGGGTCGCCGGACGCGTGGCCCGTCACCTGGCGCGGGGCCGCTCACCGGACGCGTAGCCGTCCGCCCGGCGCCCGACCGCTCCCCCGCGGCGGCTCGGCTCGCTCGACCCGCTCAGCCCTGCCAGCGGTCCGCGAGCAGCTTGCGCGTCTCCTGGAGCAGCTGCGGCAGCACCTTGGTGTTGCCGACGACCGGCATGAAGTTGACGTCGCCGCCCCAGCGCGGCACCACGTGCTGGTGCAGGTGGGCGGCGATGCCCGCGCCGGCCACGGCGCCCTGGTTCATGCCGATGTTGAAGCCCTGCGCCCCCGACGCCGCGCGCAGCGCCGTCATCGCCTGCTTGGTGAACGCCGCCAGCTCCGCCGTCTCCGCGTCGTCGAGCTCGGTGTAGTCGGCGACGTGCCGGTAGGGCACCACCATCAGGTGCCCGCTGTTGTACGGGTAGAGGTTGAGCACCGCGAACACCGACGCGCCGCGGGCGATCACCAGGCCCTCCTCATCGGAGAGTGACGGGATCGTGCAGAACGGACATCCGTCACCGGCGCCCGGGCCGGTGGGCTTGTTCTCCCCCTGGATGTACGCCATGCGATGCGGGGTCCACAGCCGCTGGAAAGCGTCCGGCACCCCCGCCCCGGTCTGCTGCTCCGGATCACTCGTCATGCCGATCAGCATATGGCCAACCCCCCGCACCGCGTGTCGCCGGGCCCGGTCCCGGCCACCGCCGCGATCCTGGCCGGATGGACGCCGACACCCCCCTGGCCCGCTGGGAGAACCGCAGCGAGCTGCCGCTGTTCGCGGCCTCCCTGCTCTACCTCGGCGCCTACGCCGTCCATGTGCTGGACCCCGGCCTCCCGGCCCCCGGACACGCCCTGCTGGAGTGCCTGATCGGCCTGACCTGGGCGCTGTTCGCCGCCGACTACGCGCTGCGGGTGCGCCTGCGCGGCGAGCGCTTCGGCCTCCGCTACGTGCGCCAGCACCTGCTGGACACCGTCGTCGTGCTGCTGCCGCTGCTGCGCCCGCTGCGGATGGTGGAGATCTACCAGGTGATCCAGCGCAACCGGCAGCGGCCGAAACTAAGCCTGTACGGCCGGGTGATCGCGTACGCGGGCACGACCGCGGTGCTGCTCGGCTTCTCCGGCGCCCTCGCGGTCTACCAGCAGGAGCGCGGCGCCCCCGGCGCGACGATCCACACCTTCGGCGACGCGGTCTGGTGGACCTGCTCGACGCTCACCACGGTCGGCTACGGCGACGTCACCCCGGTCACCGCGGCCGGCCGCGCCCTCGCGGTGGTGCTGATGCTGCTCGGGCTGGCCCTGCTGGGCGCGGTCACCGGGTCCTTCTCGTCCTGGCTGCTGCAGGTCTTCACCCGGGAGGACGAGAAGCCCCCGGCGCGCTGAGCCGCGCGCCGGGGGCTTCCGAGGGGGCGGGTCCCGGGCCGGGGCGTCCGGGCAGTCCCCGCGGGACCCGCGGGTCAGACCTGCACGCGGCGCTCCACCACGTCCACGAGCTTGGCCAGCGCCTGATCGCGGGGGATGCCGTTCTCCTGCGAGCCGTCGCGGTAGCGGAAGGACACCGTGCCGCCGGCCATGTCGTCGTCGCCGACGATGATCATGAACGGGACCTTCTGCTTCTGCCAGGTCCTGATCTTCTTCTGCATCCGGTCAGAGGAGGCGTCGACCTCGACGCGCAGCCCCTGCCGCTTGGCCTCCTCCGCGAACTCCCGCAGATACCCCACGTGCCCGTCGCCGACCGGGATGCCGACCGCCTGCACCGGCGCGAGCCAGGCCGGGAACGCGCCGGCGTAGTGCTCGAGCAGCACCGCGAAGAACCGCTCGATCGAGCCGAACAGCGCGCGGTGGATCATCACCGGCTGCTGCCGGGAGCCGTCGGCCGCGGTGTACTCCAGGCCGAAGCGGGCCGGCTGCTGGAAGTCCACCTGGATGGTCGACATCTGCCAGGTCCGGCCGATCGCGTCCCTGGCCTGCACCGAGATCTTCGGCCCGTAGAAGGCCGCGCCGCCGGGGTCCATGACCAGTTCCAGGCCCTGCTTGCCGGCCGCCTGGCGCAGCTGCTCGGTGGCCTCGGCCCACTCCTCGTCGGAGCCGATGAACTTGTCGGAGTCCCCGCGGGTCGACAGCTCCAGATAGAAGTCGCTCAGGCCGTAGTCGCGCAGCAGGTTCAGCACGAAGGTGAGCAGCGAGTCCAGCTCGTCGGGCACCTGCTCCTTGGTGCAGTAGATGTGCGAGTCGTCCTGGGTGAAGCCGCGGGCCCGGGTCAGGCCGTGCACCACGCCGGACTTCTCGTACCGGTACACCGTGCCGAACTCGAAGAGCCGCAGCGGCAGTTCACGGTAGGAGCGCCCGCGCGCCCGGAAGACCAGGTTGTGCATCGGGCAGTTCATGGCCTTGAGGTAGTAGTCCTGCCCCTCGAACTCCATGGGCGGGAACATGCCGTCGGCGTAGTGCGGGAGGTGCCCGGAGGTCTCGAACAGCTTGGCCTTGCTGAGGTGCGGGGTGTTGACGAACTCGTAGCCCGCCTCCTCGTGGCGGCGGCGCGAGTACGCCTCCATCTCCTTGCGGACGGTGCCGCCCTTGGGGTGGAACACCGCGAGCCCCGAGCCCAGTTCGTCGGGGAACGAGAACAGGTCGAGCTCGCTGCCGAGCTTGCGGTGGTCGCGCTTGGCGGCCTCCTCCAGGAAGTCCAGGTGTGCCTTCAGCTCGTCCCTGGTCGGCCACGCGGTGCCGTAGATCCGCTGGAGCTGCTTGTTCTTCTCGCTGCCCCGCCAGTACGCGGCGGCGTTGCGCATCAGCTTGAAGGCCGGGATGTACCGGGTGCTGGGCAGGTGCGGGCCGCGGCACAGGTCCTTCCAGCACAGCTCGCCGGTCTTCGCGTCGAGGTTGTCGTAGATGGTCAGCTCGCCGCCGCCCACCTCGACGTCGGCGCCGTCCTCGGCGTCGGCCGCCGCGCCCTTGAGGCCGATCAGCTCCAGCTTGTACGGCTCGTCGGCGAGCTCCTGGCGCGCGGCCTCGTCGGTGACGACGCGGCGGGAGAAGAGCTGGCCGCGCTTCTGGATCTCCTGCATGCGCTTCTCGATGGCCTTGAGGTCATCGGGGGTGAAGGGCTCGTCGACGTCGAAGTCGTAGTAGAAGCCGTCCTTGATGGGCGGGCCGATGCCCAGCCGGGCCTGCGGGTGCAGGTCCTGGACGGCCTGGGCCATCACGTGCGCGGTGGAGTGCCGCAGGATGTTCAGGCCGTCGGGGCTGGTGATGTCGACCGGCTCGACCTCGTCGCCCTCGGCGACCACGTAGGCCAGGTCCTTCAGCTGTCCGGCGACGCGCGCGGCGACGACCGAGCGCTCGCCGGGGAAGAGATCGGCGGCGGTCGTCCCCGTCGTGACCACCCGCTCTTCCGGTTCGGCGGAATCGCGTTTGATGATCACACGGAGGTCTGACACCGGTCTGCTCCTGACTTGGTCACGTCGGTGGTCCGAACGGCGTGCGGGCTGCGCACGCGCCGGGCTCGGGCGGCACACGCCGCCGCACGCGAATCGTACCGAGCCGGGCGGCGGGACCGACAATCCTTATGCCGCGAAGCCGTCGACGCTCGTGCGCGGCGTACGGCCGTGCGCGGCGACGCGGCCGCCCGCGGCCCTCCGTCCGCCCGCGGCCCTCCGTCCGTCCGCGGCCCTCCGTCCGTCCGCGGCCCTTCGTCCGTCCTGGGACCGCCTTGCTAGGGTGCGGCTGTGGCATCGGTGAGGAAGTTCCAGGTCACCTTCGACTGCGCGCGGCCCGTGCGCGTCGCGCGCTTCTGGTGCGACGTGCTGGGGTACGCCCTCGCGACGCCGAAGGGGTTCGGCACGTGGGAGGAGTACGAACTCTCCCGGCCGCCCGAGGAGCGGGACTCGTGGTGCGCGTGCACCGATCCCGCCGGCGTCGGCCCCCGGCTGTACTTCCAGCGCGTCCCCGAGGGCAAGGTCGTCAAGAACCGCGTCCACCTCGACGTCCGCGTCGGCACCGGCCTGGTCGGCGAGGAGCGCCTCGCCGCCCTCGAAGCGGAGTGCGCCCGCCTCCTCCCCCTCGGCGCGACCCGCGTCCGCCTCCTGTACGACGGCGGCGACGACTCCTGCATCGTCATGCAGGACATCGAGGGCAACGAGTTCTGCCTCGACTGACGCCGCAGAGCCCGCGGTCTCCGTCCCCGTTCACACCTGCGGCCCCGGTGCATGCGCTCGCGCGGTGCGCCCCTGGAACCGCGACGACGCCGGGGGGTGGGACCTCCGCGCCTCGGCGTACAGCTTCTCGAAGAACGCGAGGAAGGGGCCGTCCCGGTACTCCCGCTCGGCCCGCACGTAGGGGACGATCGCCTCCCACACCTGGATGATGCGGAAGTGGAAGAGGCCGAGCGCGATCCGCCGGTTGATGGCCCCGAGTTCGTACATCACGCCGATGCTCTCGTACAGAAAGGCGACGTTCCACACGGCGTTGCGCTCCCGCTCGGGGAGCCGGCTGACGGCGACACCGTCCTGCGGATGATCCGAACGCAGTCGGGTCACCACGTAGTGCTGGTCGTTCTGGTAGTCCTTGTTGCGAACGTCCCGCAGGTAGATCTCAAGAACCGCCGCGAAATCGACCGCGCTTCTGCTCTGCCGGTCCTGCCGCCACGCGACGACGACCGAGACGGCCAGCGCGACGACCGACGCGGCCAACGAGATGATCTCACTCACGATTCCCCCCGATGCCGACTGTGGCGCCCCTGGCGTGGAGGACGACGATCCGTCACTCCGCGGTTCTCGCCGTGCGACGCGGACGCCTACCGGGGTCGGTGCCGTCGCGCTCCCGGGCAAACAGAACGGGGGCCGACCCGATGGGCGGCCCCCGGTGGGGGTGTGCTTGGACGGCCGTGAGGCCGGTGGGGTGGGCGACACGGCTCACCTCTGGAACACAAGGGCCCAGCTCCAGTACCTCCAGCACGTTGCCGCCAACCTGCCAGGGCCGGATGCCCCGCCTGCGGAACCAGAGCCACGCCAGACGCCCAAGGCGGCCAGGCGGCTCAAGGACCACAAGATCAAAGAGCTGGTCGCGGCATACGAAGCTGGATCGACGCTGCGGCAGCTCGCTGAACGCTTCAGGATCGAGCGGCGGACGGTGAGCAACGTCCTGAAGCGCCACGGCGTACCGACCCGATGGCGACGGCTCACCGAGGCAGACATCGACAAGGCCGAGCACCTATACGGCTGGTCATCGGCACGTATCGCAGACCTGTTCAAAGTCGATCCGGAAACCGTCCGGCTTCGCCTGCGGAGGCGCGGTGTACAGATGCGTGATCCCCACCAGCGTGGCTGAGCCCATCCCCGCATGCAGCACCCCCGCTCGTCCGCTGTGCCGGCTGCCGGGGCACTCACCTCTTCCGCATTTCAGCATTGATCCATTCTTGCACCGGAGTTATAAATAGAAGTCGATCAGCAACTCAAAAGAGGGAGGTTTTATGAACGAACAACAACCAGACGCACAACCGCAAGCCCCAGCAATCGAAGCTCAGCGCGACCCTGTCGTGTTCGCACCTCGCATCACTCCAGAGCTACGCGAGCAGATAGAAGGCGTCAGAAGGCTGACGGGCCAGACCATCAACGAGCTTGGCACTGAAGCCCTGACTGACTGGGTCGCCAAGAAGCTCGCCGACGAGGATCTTCGCACCAAGGCTCTGGCCGAGATTGATGCCGAGGAGCAGCGGCTTCAAGAGCGGCGCAACTCCATCACAAGTATCTTAGGTGGTGCAGCCAGTCAGACGGCAACAGAAGTGACTCCAACAGACAATAACGCCGGGCCAGGAAGAAGGACCTCTCGTAACAAAAAAGACTAGGGGTTGGCCCACTCGTTGAGGCCCCTTGCGGTTGCTCGCACACATCTGTCCACCACAACGCTGAAACTCTCGAAATCATGGGCTGGAAAGTATAGCGACACTAGCCCAAAGACCGGCTGGCCAAGGTCCGCATGTGTGCGGGCAGCAGCGCCTACGAGGTTGTAATGCATCAGCGTATTGCGAAACGGCCGGCCGGACCCGTCAGTGACAAGAAGAGAATCCGGGTGGTCAATCAGACTCCGCACGGCCTCGCGGGATGAGCGGGTAAGGGGGTACTTGGGATCATCGTGCAGCAGTCGCAAGCTCGCCAGCACCGTATACAGGGCAAGGTACCGGATCTTGAAGACGGTGTACTCAAGGTCCGACGCATCAGAACCAGCAGTGATAACGGAAGCGGCGAAGTTCATCATCGCCTGAAAACCAGTCAGAACGCCGTTCAGGGCAGCAGTGGCCTCGCCATTGAACACCTTCTTGTAGTACCGGGAAGACCGCTTATCCTGGTCCGTGAAGTCGACCTTAGTCAGGTGACGGACGAAAGTTTCGGCCCCGCTATCAAAAGTGGCACCGAGCTTGGCGAAAGCTTCCCCGTACTGCTGGGTGACACTGGCGACGTAGGGGCCTCCGTCCTCTTCGAGCAGTCGGCGCGGTTCGACACCCAGGTGAAATGTTGCAGCATGCGTTGTAGAAATCGTCTCACCCCGGAACTTGTACAGACCGAGGTCGCATTCAAGGAACTTCGCGGGCTTGAGCCAAGTGTTGTTCAGAAAACGATCCGCATGAGCAGAACGGATATCATCTTCAAAATAGCTTAGTTGAACGTCGATGCCCCGCTTCGTATCCTCGAAAAGCTTGAGACTGTGTCGCGCACGCGCACAGATCTCTTCGGCGTCCGCCGAGAACCCTGAGAATACCGCAGGATCAATGGCGGTGGGCTTGGCACGAGCCTCATGCAAGAAAAGTGAGAGGTACGGAATCGCACAGAATGAGATTATCCAACCGAGTGCGCCGTTTTCGTGAGTCGAGATGTCGCGGAATAGGCGCCCAACGTATAGTGCATCGTCCAGCACGCCCCGCTTGATTACCTCATCGTTGATGTCCATACACGGCTTCCTTTGCTCATAATTGTGCGAAATACTATGCGCCCGACGGCCGATCACATGCAAGCTCTTATCTGCTGTTGCGACGACCTGGCAAGTCAGCGTCCTGCGCCGTGCTCATGCCGACGGGCCGCGCCACCTACACCCATGGGCCTCCAGGGTGACCGGCAACCGCTCGGTGAGCGAGCGGACTTGTCCCGGCCGAACTGATCAGGCTGATCACGACGGAAGCACTGCGGCTGAACAGCATCGAGCAGTCCAAAGCTCTGTTCGCCAACCTCTATGCATCCATGGTCGCGACTCTGAGGGGGGGACCCGTGCGCCGTCGACAGGTTTGAACAGGCAAAACGACGTGGATGAGCCGCACGAAGGTACCCCGGCCGGGACGGTCCGTAGCGCCCCTCGGAGGGATGGGCTCGGTCAATCGAACGGCGGCACGTCGGTTGAAAGTCGTACATCAACCGGTCGACCCAGAAATCTTGCTTGCCCGGGCGATGCCGTAGGTGTGATCCTTCTACCGAACGAAGGACACACGAATGGCTCACCCCCGCTGGCGTCACATGCTTGACGAGTCGAAGCGTCACGCCCTCAAGGCTGTGGACGAGTGGAACTGCTCCACCGGCAACTTCGGCGACTTCCTCGCCCACATGCACAAGGCATGGCACTACCTATTGCATGCCGAGTTCAAGAAGGACGGCGTCGACTACCACTATAAGGAGTCGAACGGCCAGTACAAGATCATCGACGATGAGCCGAAGGCGTGGGACCTGGAGTGGTGCGTCAAGCAGCGCTACACCAACAGCGCCGACCCGGTGCGCTTGAACCTTGAGCTCTTCGTGGCCCTCCGGAACAAGGTGGAGCACCGGTATGAGCACAACCTCAAGATCGTGACCGGCGGCAAGGCTCAGGCGCTCGTCATGAACTACGAGCGTGAACGGGTGGACCACTTCGGTTCCGACTACAGCCTTGCCGACGTGCTCCGCTTCCCCATCACCCTCCAGTCGTTGACGGCGGAAGGACAGGCCGAGCAGCGTGAGGCGGCCGCCAAGCTTCCCAAGGCGACGCGCGACCTCGTGACGCGGTTCGAGGCCAACATGGACGAGTCCGTGAAGGATGACCTCCGCTACGACTACCGGGTGCGGCTGGTGCCCATTATCGGTAACAAGACCGACGCGGATCTCGCGGTGAACTTCGTCAACTTCGACGACTTGACCGACGAGGAACGCAAGACCATGACGGAAGCCGGGCGCACGGGCACCGTCATGACCAAGTTGAAGCACGTCGAGGTGGCCAACAAGGCGAAGCTCCGCGCAACCACCGTGGCCGAGCGCGTTGAGGCACGGTTGCCCTTCCACTTCAGCGCGTACGGCGAGCACACCGAGATGTGGCGACGGTTCAACATCCGGCCCGCTAAGGGCACCTCGGACCCGTGCATCACCGATGCCCGGTACTGCATCTACGACGAGCCGGTGAACACCTACCTTTACACCGACGCCTGGGTGGAGAAGGTCATCAAGGAGATCGGGACCCTCGACAAGTACCGCACCTTCTTCGGCAAGGAGCCCCGCATGAAGAAGGTGACCACCTTGCCGCAGCAAGCAGCGTCCGACGAGCAGACCGTAAGCAAGTCCGCGTGACCGAAGCCGTGCCACCGACTGCTACTCGGCGGCACGGCCTCGGGCTGCGAGCACTGGGATTGCCGCGATCTTCTCGGCGGTCAGGTCGTTCCAGACCAAGCCATGCGGCCGGCGACGGCTCGCGCAGCGGATCACCTCATCCGGCGTAACGATGATGTCCACGCTGAAGTCGTGCTCGGTCTCGGGGATGTCCTCCTCGACCACCTGGAGGCCATGCACCGGCGCCACGATCACCGTCGCATCGGTCACGAGCCCGGCCTCGATCAGCAGCGCAACCTCAAGGTCGGAGTACCCGGCCCCCTTGCCGATGCGCGCCCCTGACCGGTTGACCGCGACGCTGCCGCAGATCACGACATCAATAGGCCGCATGGCTTCAACGCCCAGCCGGCGGGCCACCCGAGCCGCGCCCCGTTTCTCAGCAGCCTCCGCAGCAGGAACGGTCAGCGTCTCCGGGTCCAACTCGTAAAAGGGCTCCAGGCTCGCCATCCGGGGGACCGCCATGTACAGCAGCTTGCCGTCCTCCAGCGCCCGGCGGCGGATCGGGAGCTGTGCCCAGTCAGGATTCGCCTTGACGGTCGCCGCCTGTTGCCATTCCGGCTGCTTGGCCAGGCGCACCGCCGTCTCCGCGGTGCCGTAGAAGCCGGGGATCTTCCCGTAGGAATCCGCCGGAGCACCACCCCCGTCGATGAGCCGACGCCATACCCGGTCACGTACCGCCTGCTTGGCCTGGTCGATGTCTGTCACGCGCCACCCGTTCTTCAAATCGCGGCCATCAGGGCGAGCAGGCGATCGTTAATGTCCTGTGCCCACGGCTCGTTTCGCCACGGCCGAAGCTCCCGGCCAGCAGCAAAGGCCAGGTTAAGACCTCCACCGCCCCGGGTGAGTTCGACGACGTCGATCGTGCGGTGCAGCACGCCCGCCGCCTCATCGAGCTTGGCCTGCCGGATGAGCGACAGCGCGAGGTTCCCCAGGGCAATAGCCTGGCTCTTCTTCTTTGATGCGAGCGCCCGGGTGGTCGAGCGCAGGATCGGCTCTGCCCGTTCTGGCAAACCGAGGAAGAGGTAGCAGGAGCCAGCCAGCCGGTTGTACTCGTTGACCGTGTAGTACGGCGCAGCCACATCGTCGGCATGCACGCGGTCAAACTGGGCTTCGGCCTTTAGGAGCGCCTGTTCAGACTCCTTGAGCGCGCCGGTCATGGCATGCCCCTCGGCCACGTGCAACAAGGAGAGTCCCGTCAGTGACGGGCTGGCCAGCTTGGCCACCTCGGCGGCCTGCTCGGCGAGCATCACGCCGCGGGCGGGGTTCTTCTCGCCGTAGAGCGCCACGAAGCTCATCCGCAGTGTCGCGTAGGACGCCGTTGACGGATCGCGGGCGTGACGAGCAGCGCGTACGGCTTCATCGAAGTAGGCCAGCGGAGCCTGATGATCGCGTCGTTGGCTGACGTCCCACACCAGTTGCCCCATGAGCGTTGCCGAGTCCGCCTCCACCTCGTAGAGCGCCCGGCGAACCCGCGGGTTGCTGGCGTTCTCCCGAAGGAACTTCACCTGCCCGTGGACCTGGCCGGCCGACCCCACCAAGCTGATCGATGACGCCTGGTCGTACGACTCATCGAGTTGGCGCAGCCGCTCATGGAGGTAGGCGACGACCATCAGGTCGGCCGACCCTGGATGTTCAGGCGCGTAGGTCACCCGTTCGCTCGGCTGTCTCTCGATGACAGCCACGTCATCGAGGATGGCTTGCAGCTCATCACCGCTGATCCGTAGCGCCCGCGCCAGCTTCGGTCGTAACCAGGGCTGCGGTTCGGTCTCGGCGCTTTCCCAGCGGCCGACCGTTGAACGCTCGACGCCAAGATGTTCGGCAAGACCCTCCTGGGTAAAGCCTGCCGCCTTGCGTCGTTGAGCGAGCCGAATGCGTTTGAGGGCCATTGTCCATCCCTCCGAAGGGCGTGGGGGCGGGTTTCAGCCTACTGGCCGGGTTGGCCTTTGCGCAGTCCGGGCGGCCAACTACCGCACGGATGCGGCATTGGTGCGGCAACCCTGCTATGGGTTTTTGCAGGCCAAGGGGCTTGTCTACCCACTGGGCCGGTCGGTGGCTGGAGGTGCAGTCGCTCGCCCTCGGTCGGCCCCAAGAGGCCCACCGGGAGGACGGATGCGACCTGGCATGTACGGCTACATGAGGCTTGCCGCCAATAGCGGCGGAGACGATGAAGGCGAAGCAATTACGCGGGAGTTGACTGCGTACGCAAAACGCGAGGGTTTCGCACTGGAGCAGGTGTTCATCGAGCAGGTGCGGGCGAATGAACCCGCCTTCGACCGCCTGACGGCCGCCCTCAAAGGGTCGCGCGTCCATGACGTGATCGTGCCGTCGCTCTGGCACTTCGCCCGGTTGCCGGGACTCCAGAAGGCGATGTGTGAGCACATCGAACGGGAGATCGGCGCACGAGTCTGGATCGTCCAAGGAGTACAGCAGTGAGCGACAAGAAGCAGCCCATCTACGGCTACATGCGCGCCTACGAGAGCACCCCCGAAGTGGAGATCATGCGGGACGAGCTGCTGCTGTTCCAGTGGGCGCAGGCCGAGGGCTACGACCTGGCCGTCATCTACCAGGAGGAGCAGGAGGGCAGCATCGCGGTGCTGACCGACTTGATCCGGGAACTCAAGCTCACCGGTGACGGCATCGTGGTGGTGCCGTCCCTGGAGCACTTCGGCACCAGCCGAGTTCTCCAAGAACACCTCAGCGCGTTTCTCGTCTACTGTGCGGACGTTGACGTGTTCGATGTGAGTGCCGAATGATGCCCCGCACTCACTACATTGCAAGTCTCCGCTTGAGCGCGGTGCTTACGGCCGTCAGCTTGTCGCGGGAGTTCATCCGGCAGACGCTCCAGCAGTGGCAGCTCAAGGAGCACATTGACAGCGCCGAGCTGATCGTCTCCGAGCTGGTGACCAACGCCGTCAAGATGACTGGCATCCCCGACCCCGATCCCAAGTGGAGCGACATACAGGGACACCACCTCATCGGAGTACAGCTCCGCTCGGTCGACGGGAAACTGTACGTAGAAGTCTGGGACCCGGGCACCGGCTCACCCGTCGTTCCCGAGCAGAGCCTCGACGCGGAAGGCGGTCGCGGCCTCTTCCTGGTCGAGACGCTGAGCAAACGGTGGGACGTCTACCGCCCTCGTAGGGGCGGCAAAGTCGTCTGGGCCGAACTCGCTCTCAGCGACCCGATGACCGCTTCGCTGCCAACCGAAGCCCTGCCGCAGCGTGCATCAGGCAGTCGTGGCCCCACGGCCGACAGGGAATGGGAACTCCTGGACACGGCTCTCACGCAGCGGGTCCTCGATGGACTTGGCCAAGCCCCTCAGCGTGACGACGGGCCCTGCCGGGCAGCAAAATGGGGGCCGGCCCGGTGGGCGGCCCCCGAGGGGTGTTCCGGCTCTGGGGCCGGTGGGGTGGGCGATACTGGGATCGAACCAGTGACCCCTTCGGTGTGAACGAAGTGCTCTCCCGCTGAGCTAATCGCCCGGGACGCGTTGAACAATACAGGCCGGAGGGCCGGGCGTTCAAACGAGATGGCCGACCGCGGCGGACGCGGCGAGGAAGGCGTGCAGGCCGGCCCGGCCACGGCGCATCATCAGCGCGTGGTTCGCCACGAAGAGCGGCCGGCACGGCACCGCGAGCGCGCGCATCAGGAGTTTGCGCACCTCGACCTCCTGCTCGAACAGCAGCCAGGTGCCGCCCCGCGGGTCCGGGGCCGGGAGTTCCGCCGGGGCCGCGCCGCCCGCCGTCCCCGGTCCCGCCGCAGCCGGGCCCGCCGCACCCGGGTCCGCCGCCGGCGCGGAGCCGTCCCGCCGCCTCGGGCTGTCCAGGACCGTCCACCGCACCCACCCCTCCAGATCCCCGGTCATCGCGACCTCCAGCACCCGCGCCCGCGGGTCGTGGCGCGTCGCGGACGCGGCGACGACCAGGTCGTACGGGAGGACCGAGCGGAACCGGAGCACGCCGCTGGTCTCACCGGTCTGCCGGACCTCGCGGATCTGCGGCCACCACTCGGCGTACCGGTCGGGGCGCTCCAGGACGCGGTAGACGGCGTCAGGGGCCGCGTCGAGGTGCCAGGCGCTGCGGAATCGGTAGTGGCTCCAGTCCATGACCCCAGTGTGCGCCGCCGCGGCCGCCCCGGGGGGGCCGTACGCGCAAGCTCCCCGCTCCGTACGCCGCTCAGCGCGCACCCCGCAGCCCGTCCATCAGGAGGTCCAGCAGCCGGCCCGCCCTGGCCGCGTGCTCGGGCGAGGGCGCGACGGTGAAGATGCCGATGAGGCCGGCCGCGATGTCCTCCGCGGTGACGTCGGCGCGCAGTTCGCCGGTGGCGCGGCCGGCGTCGAGGAGGACGTCGATGGCCGCGAGCAGTTCGGTCTGGGTGCGGGCGTGGGCGATCTCGCCCGACTCGATCATCGCGAGCAGCGTGTCGAGCATGCCGTTCTTCGTCGCTATCCACTCCCCGAACAGGTCCATCCAGCGCCGCAGCGCCGCGGGCGGCGGAAGCTCGGCGAGCAGGTCGCGGGCGCCGGCGGTGAGCCGGGCGACCTGATCGCGGTAGACCGCGTCGACGAGGGACTCGCGGGTGGGGAAGTGCCGGTAGAGCGTGGCGATGCCGACCCCGGCCTCACGGGCGATCGCGCGCATCGACGGCTCGGCGTCGGCGGAGACGAACATGCGGGTCGCCACGGCGAGGAGTTGGTCGCGGTTGCGCGTCGCGTCCGCCCGCAGCACGCCGGCCTGCACCTCTTTCAAAACGGATCACGCTCCGGTTATATTGGGGTTCGACTAAACGGAGCATAGTCCGCTTTTGCTCCGCCCGTTCTCACCCCGAGGGAAACACGTGAGCATGCACGAACCGAGCGGCACCACGTCGACGGACACGAGCAGGGCGGTCCTGTTCGAGTCGTTCGGCGGTCCCGAGGCCCTGAAACTCCGCGACGTCCCCGCGCCGCAGGCCGGCCCGGGGCAGATCCGCGTACGCGTCACCGCGGCCGGACTCAACCCGATGGACTGGTTCATGACCTCCGACGCGGACACCGCCGCGCGCTTCGGGCTGAGCCTGCCCTGCGGGTTCGGCACCGACTACGCCGGCGTCGTGGACCAGGTCGGCGAAAGCGTCACCGGCTTCGCGGCCGGCGACCGGGTGTTCGGCGGCGCCCTGTCCCGCGCGGTCGCCGACCACGTGGTCATAGACGCGGCAGGGACCACCGCGGCGGGCGGCGACGCCCACCACACCCCCGACGGCGTCGACGACCGCACCGCCGCCACCCTCTCCATCGCCGGGTGCACGGCCGCCGCGGCCCTCGCCGTGGTCGAGCCCGGCCCGGACGACACGCTGCTCGTCGGCGGCGCGGGAGGCGGCGTCGGCGTGTTCGCCGTCCAGCTCGCCCGGATCGCGGGTGCGCGGGTGATCGGCACCGGATCGCCGACGTCGGCCGACGCCCTGCGCGCCCTCGGCGCCGAGCCGGTCGCCTACGGCGAGGGCCTGGCCGACCGGGTCCGCGCCCTGGCCCCCGATGGCGTCACGGCGGCCGTCGACCTCTTCGGCACGGACACGATGCAGGCGGCGCGGGACCTCGGCGTCCCCGACGCGCGCATCACCACCATCGCCGCGCAGGTCGACGGGATCACCCCGGCGAACGGCGCCGACGCCGCCCCCGGCGCCATCGAGGAGATCGCCGGCCTGGTCGCGGCGGGTCGGCTGCGCGTGCCCGTCGCGGCGACGTTCCCCGTGGAGCGGATCCGCGACGCGGTCGAGCTCCAGGCCGGCCGCCATGTGCACGGGAAGGTCGTCATCGACCTCCGGTAGCGATATCGGCCTCCGATGGCGATCGGAAGCGACCGCACACGTTTCAGGGGCCGCCCGGCTGGGCGGCCCCTGAAACGTGTGCGGATTCCCGCTGTCGAACCACGGTGGGCGATACTGGGATCGAACCAGTGACCCCTTCGGTGTGAACGAAGTGCTCTCCCGCTGAGCTAATCGCCCGGGCGAGAACAAGATTACCGCACCCTCGGGACGGTTTTGACCAGCCCGCGGCCGGGCGCGGCCGCCGCGCCGCGCGGCCCGGGCGACCCCCGCACCCCTTGGCCAAAGCACCGGCCGATTCGTCACTCTCCGCAGCCACAGGGGCTCGCGAAGCGCGTTTTCGGGGCTCACCGAAATGGCCGCCGCGCAGGTCCGGACGCTGCGCCGGACGAGCTACCAGAAGCCGCACAAACACCTCAGAGTGGTTTACAACGTCCTCGCAGGTGGCATGTCGATTTCGCCGACGTGCGAATCCCCCGAGCGCACACTGAGCGAAAGGCCATGGCGCTTATGAACACCACGGTCAGCTGCGAGCTGCATCTGCGCCTCGTCGTGTCGAGCGAATCCTCACTGCCTGTACCCGCGGGCTTGCGGTACGACACGGCCGATCCGTATGCCGTGCACGCCACCTTCCACACCGGAGCCGAAGAGACGGTCGAATGGGTGTTCGCCCGCGACCTGCTCGCCGAGGGTCTGCACCGGCCCACCGGCACCGGCGACGTCCGAGTCTGGCCGTCCCGCAGCCACGGCCAGGGCGTCGTGTGCATCGCCCTCAGCTCCCCGGAGGGCGAAGCCCTGCTCGAAGCCCCGGCGCGGGCCCTGGAGTCCTTCCTGAAGCGGACGGACGCCGCGGTGCCGCCGGGCACCGAGCACCGCCATTTCGATCTGGACACGGAGCTCTCGCACATCCTCGCGGAGAGCTGAGCCCCGGGTTCCCGACGTCCGCGGCCGTCCTACTCGGGGGGACAGCCCGGACCGCGACCAGCAGCACCGGCCGACCCGCGCCGGTGTCGTCGCCGCACGCGCGAGAGCCGCGGCCGTGGAGGCCACACCCCCACGGCCGCGGCTCTCGCGCGCTAGAGTCGTCCGGGACGCACCCCCACACCGCCGGCAGGGAGCGACCCCGTGCTGATCAACCATGACACCAGATGCGCGCTGGACAGCGTGGTCGACCTGGTGAACACGCAGCCGAGCATCGAGGGGCACGAGGCGCTCGCCGACGTCGCGTCGCTGCGGCGGTTCGTGGAGCGCAACCGGGTCAGCGAGGTGGGCCGGCTCGACCGGCGCGACGTGCTCGGCGTGCACGCGGTACGGAGCAGGTTCTCCGAGGTCTTCGCGGCGCGCGACGACGCCACCGCGGCGCGGATGCTCAACGAGATGATCGCCGCCGCGGGCACCACGCCGCGGCTCACCGACCACGACGGCTACGACTGGCACGTGCACTACTTCGCGCCCGGCGCCTCGCTCTCCGACCACCTCGCCGCGGACTGCGGCATGGCGCTGTCCTTCCTGATCGTCGCCGGCGAGCGGGAGCGGCTGCGCCGCTGCGACGCGCCGGACTGCCGGCGGGCCTTCGTGGACCTGTCCCGCAACCGGTCGCGCCGCTACTGCGACAGCCGTACGTGCGGCAACCGGCTGCACGTCGCCGCGTACCGCGCCCGGCGCCGCGAGGCCGCGGCGGGCTAGGGTCCGCGGTTCGCGTCCCCGCGGCGCCGACACCACCGGCGGCCGTCACAGGTGGCCGTCACCGGCGGCCGTCACCGTCAGAGGAAGAGCAGGTCCCATGCGGCGCCGCCGCCGATCAGGCCGCCGATGACGCACAGGAAGAGCATCAGCGGGGGCTGCGAGAGGGCGTAGAGACAGCCGCGGGGCTCCTCCGCGCCCAAGGCCGCCGCGGCCTCGACCGGGGAAGCCGGCAGGGACGGCGGTGCGGCCGGGACGGCGACCGGCGCCACGGCCGGGACGGCGGCGCGCACGGCGGGGGCGGCGGGGGCGGAAAC
>JAJSZB010000529.1:0-3774 GCA_050613715.1 Streptomyces sp. IBSBF 3018 | reverse complement strand
CCCCCCCCCCCCCCCCCCCCCCCCCCCCCCCCCCCCCCCCCCCCCCCCCCCCCCCCCCCCCCGCAGCGAGGGCACGGCGGGAGGCATCCTTGCGCCATGCCCGTATCGTCTAAGGCACGCAACATGTGAAGGAGTGCGCACGATGGTCCCTGCCGCCACCTCTCCCCACCTGGTCGTGCACAGCCTCCGCGAGCAGATCCGCGAGCACATCCTTGAGGGCATCGTCAGCGGCCGGTGGCAGCCGGGTGAGCGCATCGTGGAGCGCAGGATCGCGGTGGAGCTGCAGGTCAGCCAGACGCCGGTGCGCGAGGCGCTGCGCGAGCTGGAGTCGCTGCGGCTGATCGAGGCGGAGCCGAACAAGGGCGTGCGGGTGCGCAACCTGACGGCGGCCGACCTCAAGGAGAGCTATCCGGTGCGGGCCGGCCTGGAGCAGGTCGCCGCGGAGCTGGCCGCGGAGCGGCTGGCCGCCGACCCCTCGGCGCTGGAGCGGGAGGTCGCCGCGCTGCACGCGGCGGACGCCGAGCTGGACGGCGAGGAGCAGGTGCGGCACACCGTGGCCTTCCACCACGAGCTGGTGCGGGCGGCCGGGAACGCTGTGCTGCTGCACGCCTGGGAGGCGCTGGGCATCGAGGTGTGGACGACGCTGTCGATCCGCTGGCTGAGTCCGGCGCCGCGCGCGTACGCCGCGGAGCACCAGGACATCGTGGACGCCTTCACCCGGCGTGACCCGGCGATCTGCGCCCTGATCAAGGCGCACGTCCTGAGCTGTGCACCCCAGGTCTGAGGTTCCGCCACCGATTCGAAGGCGACAGCCACTGGGCACTGGGTGCCCTTAAGGCTGGCACCGCGTGCCGACTTGGAAGATATGGCCGTCCGCCATTGATCGATCATCGATCGAGGACGTATCGTCGAGCGTGGGGAGCGAAGCCCTGTCGTGCCGACACCGCATTCGACCCCTGAAGACCCTCCCTCCGTTCGGAAGGCGGCCACCCATGCCCGACGCCGTACGCAAGCACCGGCCGAGCCAGCTCGACCAGATCCCCGACCGGGACTCCGAGGAGACCGCCGAGTGGCGCGCGTCCCTGGACGCCGTCGCCGCGGCCGCCGGCCCGCACCGTGCCGCGTACCTGATGCGCCGCACCCTGGAGGCCGCGGCCGACAGCGGCGGCATCGCGCTGCCCTCGCTGCTGGAGACCGAGTACATCAACACCATCCCGACCTCCGCCGAGCCCGCCTACCCGGGCGACGAGGCGATGGAGGCCAGGATCACCGCCTGGAACCGGTGGAACGCCGCCGCGATGGTCACCCGCGGCAGCCGTCAGGGCCTCGGCGGCCACATCGCCACCTTCGCCTCCGCGGCCTGGCTCTACGAGACCGGGTTCCAGCACTTCTTCCGCGGCAAGGAGGGCTCGGGTTCCGGCGACCAGCTGTACCTCCAGGGCCACGCCTCCCCGGGCATATACGCGCGCGCGTTCCTGGACGGCCGGCTCACCGAGGCGCACCTGGACCGCTTCCGCCAGGAGGCCGGCGGCGACGGCCTGCCCTCGTACCCGCACCCGCGGCGGCTGCCCTGGCTGTGGGAGTTCCCCACCGTCTCGATGGGCCTCGGCCCGCTCTCCGCGATCTACCAGGCGCGCTTCAACCGCTACCTGGAGCACCGCGGCATCAAGGACACCTCGGACTCGCACGTGTGGGCGTTCCTCGGCGACGGCGAGATGGACGAGCCGGAGTCGACCGCCGCACTGGCGCTGGCCGGCCGCGAGGGCCTGGACAACCTGACCTTCGTCATCAACTGCAACCTCCAGCGGCTGGACGGCCCGGTCCGCCCCAACTTCAAGATCGTGCAGGAGCTGGAGGCGCAGTTCCGCGCCGCGGGCTGGAACGTGATCAAGTCGCTGTGGGGCGCCGCCTGGGACGAGGTGCTCGCGCTCGACACCGACGGCGCGCTGCTCCAGCGGCTGCGGGAGACCCCGGACGCGCAGTTCCAGACCTACGCCACCCGCGACGCGGGCTATGTGCGCGAGCACTTCTTCGGCGCGAACGCCTCGCTGCGCCCGATCGGCGCGCGGCTGGACGACGCGAAGATCACCGAGCTGTTCCGCGCCTCGCGCGGCGGCCACGAGCCGCGCAAGGTGTACGCGGCCTACCGCGCCGCCGTCGACCACAAGGGCGCGCCGACGGTGATCCTGGCGCAGACCGTCAAGGGCTGGACGCTCGGCGAGGGCTTCGAGTCGCGCAACGCCAACCACCAGATGAAGAAGCTCACCGGCGCGCAGTTCCGTACGATGCGCGACCTGCTGGAGCTGCCCATCCCGGACAGCGCGCTGGACGCGGACGTCGTTCCGTACTGGCACCCGGGCGAGAACTCCCCCGAGCTGCGGTACCTGCGTGAGCGCCGCGCGGCCCTCGGCGGCCCGGCGCCGGCCCGCAAGGTCGTCGCCAAACCGCTGCCGCAGCCGGCCGACAAGGCGTTCAAGGCGCTGGAGAAGGGCTCGGGCAGCCAGGAGATCGCCACCACGATGGCCTTCGTCCGGCTGGTGAAGGACCTGATGCGGGAGAAGGAGACCGGCCGCCGCTGGGTGCCGATCGTCCCCGACGAGGCCCGCACCTTCGGCATGGAGTCGCTGTTCCCCTCGGCCGGCCTGTACTCGCCCAAGGGCCAGACGTACGACCCGGTGGACCGCGACCAGCTGCTGTACTACAAGGAGGCGAAGGACGGCCAGATCCTCAACGAGGGGATCACCGAGGCCGGTTCGCTCGCCGACTTCACCGCCGCCGCCACCGCGTACGCCACGCACGGCGAGCCGATGATCCCGTTCTACATCTTCTACTCGATGTTCGGCTGGCAGCGCACCGCGGACCAGTTCTGGGCGCTGGCCGACCAGTTGGGCCGCGGCTTCGTGATCGGCGCGACCGCGGGCAAGACCACGATGACCGGCGAGGGCCTGCAGCACGCCGACGGCCACTCGCACCTGACCGCCTCCACCAACCCGGCGGCGATCTCCTACGACCCGGCGTTCGCGTACGAGGTCGCGGTGATCGTCCGCGAGGGCCTGCGCCGGATGTACGGCCCCGGGCGGGACGGCGAGGACCAGGACGTCTTCTACTACCTGACGGTCTACAACGAGCCGAAGGTGCAGCCCGCCATGCCCGAGGGCGTGGAGGAGGGCATCATCAAGGGCCTCTACCGCTACCGGCAGGCCGAGGCCCCCGCGACCGGCGCCCCCCGGCTGCAGCTGCTGGCCTCCGGCACCGCGATCCACTGGGCGCTGGACGCGCAGAAGCTGCTCGCGCAGGACTGGGGCGTGGCCGCCGACGTGTGGTCCGCGCCGTCCTGGACCGAGCTGCGCCGCGAGGCGCTGGAGTGCGACGCGGCCCGGCTGCGCGGCGAGGAGCGGGTGCCGTACGTGACCCGCGCGCTGGAGGGCGCGCCCGGCCCGGTCGTCGCGGTCAGCGACTGGATGCGGGCGGTGCCCGACCAGATCGCGCCGTGGGTGGAACAGGACTGGACCTCGGTGGGCACGGACGGGTTCGGCCTGTCCGACACCCGCGCGGCGGCCCGCCGGCACTTCGGCGTCGACCCCGAGTCGGTCACCGTGCAGGCGCTGGCGGCGCTCGCCCGGCGCGGCGACATCGAGCCGGCGAAGATCAAGGAGGCGGCGGAGCGCTACGGGCTCTGACGCGAGGTCGCCACGACGGGCGGCCGGGCCCGGTGGAATCCGGCGGTCGTAGCCGGTGCGTAGACGCATGCTCGTCCGTCCGGCGTAGGGCCTT
>JAJSZB010000528.1:0-3789 GCA_050613715.1 Streptomyces sp. IBSBF 3018 | reverse complement strand
GCGGGGGTCTCGGGGGTGCTGACAGGTGTATAAGAGCCGCAGGACCCGCCGGCCGGCACCGCTGACTCGGGCGCGGGTTCGGGCGCGGGGGCGTCGGGAGGGTCCGGCGCGGGAGCGTCCGGCGTCGCGGCGACCGCCGCCACCAAGCCGCTCGACGCCGCGCGGACGCCGCCGCGGCCGACCGAACCGCCGTCCGTGCCACAGTCGTTGGCCGGGCCGGCGAGCGCGTCGGCGGCGGGCGCCGTCGCCGAGCCCGCCGCGCCGGCCGTACCCGGCGCGCCCGCGTCCGGCGCCGCCGGCACGCCCTCCGGCGCGCCGGGGGCCACGCCGCCCGTGCCGCCCTCCGCGCCGCCGGGCGTGCCGCACGGCATCACCGCCAGGTCGGGGCAGGGCCCGCTCGGCGGGATCGACCCGGCGCGGATACGCGCCGCGCTCGGCTCCGTGCGCAGGGCCGCCGCGAAGGCGAGACCCGCGCCCGAGCCCGGCACCCCCGAGAGCACCCGGCGCCCGGCGCCGTCCTCGCTCACCGACGTGGTGCCGCGCCGCACCCTGATCATCGCGGTCGCCGTCCTCGTGCTGGCGATCCTGGGCACGGTCATCGGCATCGCGGTCGCCAACTCCGGCGGCGGCGACGGCGGTTCTGACAAGCCCGGCAGCAAGCCCACGCCGAGCGCCGCCGGCACCACACCGTCGGCCGCGGGAACCGGCGCGACGGGCGGCGACGGCAAGAACGGCACCGCGGGCAAGAAGGACGACGCCACGTCGCCCGACGACGACAAGACATCGGGCCACGGCAAGGGGTCGGGCAAGAACTCCGCCGACGACTCCGCGCCGTCCTCCTCCGGCCCGAACTCCGGTCCGGGCAAGGGCGATGCGGCCGCGCCCGGCAGCTCCGCGTCCCTGCCCGCGGGCTGGCACTGGGCGACCAGCACCCGCTTCCACTTCGCCATCGGCCTGCCGGCCGGCTGGCGGCAGACCGGGACCACGGAGGGCGGCTCCGGCGCGATCTTCAGCGCGAACGGCGGATACCCGCGCGTCCAGGTCGACTTCACCTCCTCGCCCGGTGAGGACGCCGCCGCGACCTGGCGGCAGAACGAGCCCTACGTCCGCAGTTCCAGCACCGACTACCACCTCATCGGCATCCACGCGATCCAGTGGCGCGGCTATCCCACCGTCGCCGACTGGGACTTCCTGCGCACCCAGTCCGGCGGCACCAAGGTGCACGTGAAGAACCGCGGCTTCGTCGTGGACGGCAGCCACGGGTACGCGATCATGGCGTCGATCCCGGTCGGCTCCTGGGACAGCCCGGCCATGACGGCCCTGCGCAACGGCTTCTACGCGACCTTCCGAGTGGTGGGTTGACCCACCGGCCGAACTTCCGGGCCGCCGGGCCGGATTGGCCGGCCCGCGGCTGGGTACCGCTGGTACGGGCACACCGAGCGGGCGTGCCGCACCGCCGCCGGCAGCGGCGGAATCGGGCGGACGGGGGCCGCTCGTGCCAATCCGCGCCTGCGGAGCGCCCGTAGCACGTATCGTGAGGAAGTGCGGACTGTCCGCATCCGCAAACGTGCGCGACCGGAGCGTCTCCGTTCGCCGCGGGACCGGATCGGACCGGTGTGCGACAGGAAGTGAACGGGCCGGGAAGGGGGGCGCCGTGGAGGAATACGCGGGGCGGGTGCTCGCCGAGCGCTACCGGCTGCCCAGGCCGCCGGCCGACGAGTTCGAACTGGTCGAGACCCGCGCCTTCGACACGTACAGCGGCCAGGAGGTCCTGGTCCGCCAGGTGCTGCTGCCCGAGGTGGTGACCGCCGAACTCGTCGGCGACGAAGGCGACTTCGCCGACCCCGAGGGACTGGGCGACAGCGCCCGCCGGGCGCTGTCCGCGGCCCGCGCGGCCGCCGCGATACCGGACCACCCGCGGCTGGTCCAGGTCTTCGACATCTTCGTCGAGGACGGCAGCCTGTGGATCGCGAGCGAACTGGTGTCCGCACGCCCGCTCGCCGCGCTCCTGGCCGAGCAGCCGCTGGACCCCTACCGCGCCGCCGAGGTCGCCTCCGACGTGCTGACCGCGCTGCGCGCCCTGCACGCCCACGGCTGGACGCACCGCAACGTCACCGCGAGCACCGTGCTGATCGCCGACGACGGCCGGGCGATGCTCGGCGGGCTCGCGGCCGGCGCCGCCCAGGAGGCGCTGTGCGGCTACGACCCGCTGCCCGAGGAGGTGCTGGCCGGCGGCGACGGCGCCCCCGCCGAGGCGCCCTGGCACGGCCCGCAGAGCGCACTGGAGCAGGAGCGCGCCCGGCAGAACCGGATCACCGTGGTCGGCGCGGTCACCGAGCGGTGGGCCCCCGAGCAGGCCCACGAGGTGCACGAGAACTGGCGGTTGTCGCCCCCGGTCGGCCCGCCCGCCGACCTGTGGGCGCTCGGCTCGCTTCTCTTCCGCAGCGTCCAGGGCCATCCGCCCTACCCCGAGGAGTCCGCCGCCGAACTGGTCCAACTGGTCTGCGCGGAACCGCCCGCCTTCGCCGAGGAGTGCGGCGCGCTGCGGCCCGTCGTGGAGTCGCTGCTCCGGCCCGACCCCGAAGAGCGGCCGGACGCCGAGGAGTTGGGCGGCTGGCTGCGGTCGCTGATCCGGTCCGCGCCCGAGCCCGACATCGGCGCCCACACCGTACAGGTGCCCACCGACCCGGCCAGGCTGCCGGTCAAGCGCCGCCGCGGCGAGCTGGTGCGCCGCCGCCGCAAGGCCGCCGCGGCGGAGAGCGCGATGCCGGCCGGCCACCGCCGGCACGCCCGCGGCAAGCAGGCCCGCCCGGCCAGGCCGGCGCGGCCCGCCAAGGCGCCGCGCCCGGTCAAGGACACCGGCCGGCCCGCCAAGGCGGTGCGCCCGGCCGCGCCCGCGCCCGCGGACGAGCTGAGCGAGATGCGCATGGGCCAGCTCTTCCACCGCGAGCAGGTGGTCTCCTCCGGGGCCGGCGCCCGCGCCGAGGAGGCACCGCGCCGCCTGGGCGTACGCCTGCTGGTCGCGGTGTTCGTGATCCTGCTGGCCGTGGTGCTCTACGCGTTGCTGGTCATGCCGCACCGCAACACCGACTCCAGCGGCTCGGACGGCACCCGCAGCGTCCCCGCCGAGGTCACCGGCGGCGGCGACGGCAAGTCCGGCACCAGCGCCCCGCCGACCACCGCGGCCACCACGCCCTCGACGAAGCCGACGACCGCGCACACCACCCGCCCGCCCGCCACCACGCCGCACACCACCGCCGCGCCGCCACCCGACCTGGGCCCCGACTTCGCGATGCACACCGACCCGGCCGGCTTCACCGTCGCCGTGCACACCGGGTGGGTGCGCTCGGGCAAGAACGGCAGGGACCAGGTGGTCTTCTCCGGCAGCGGGCTGCGGATGACCGTCGTCCCCGGCCGCGACAAGGCGACCGGCGACTCCCAGGACCCGCTGGCGTACCAGCTGGTCGAGTCCGAACTCGCCGACTTCCGCGCCTCCTCGTGGTCCTCGGCCTCCGGTCTCCAGGCGCTGTCGGTGCACGGCCACCCGGCCGCCGAGGGCGAGTACACCTGGCGCGACAGCGCGGACAACACGGTCTACGCCCGCAACCTCGCGATCCAGATCGGCGGCCGCTACCACGTCGTGCTGGTCTCCGGCTCCGACGCCGACCGGGCGGCCGTGCAGCGCGCGTTCGACAAGGTCGTGGAGACGTACACCGCCGGCTGACCGGCCCCGAGCCATCCCTGGCGCCCCGCGCCGCCCCAGGCCGCCTGGGGAGGGCGGCCTGGGGC
>JAJSZB010000527.1:0-3809 GCA_050613715.1 Streptomyces sp. IBSBF 3018 | reverse complement strand
CCCCCGCTTCCGTGTCCGGCGCACCGCCGGCCCGCCCGCTCGCCGCCGCCGTCCGGCCGTTCGCCTCAGTCGCCTCGTCGCTCACGGCGCCAGCATCGCACGCCCCACCGACACCCGGCCGCCCGCGGGGGGGGGGTACGCGGCGGGCGGGGACGCCGGGTCGGCGCCGCGGCCCCCCGACGCCCGCGTGGGCGCTCCGCGAGCCCACCGATCACCCGCGCGGGGCGTTGCCCCGAGCCCGTGGCGACGTCCGACGCCCGGGTCCCCGGCCACCGGCGGGGAGCGCTACGCCTCGCCGTGCCGGTGTCGGGGACGGCCGCACCGGCCGCGCGGGCGGTCCGGGGGCTGATCCGGGGGCTGCTCCGGGAGACGGCGCGGGTCCGTACGGTGGGGGTGTGACCGCGAGCGACGCGAGGGACGTGAACCGCGAGGGCCGGGCGCGGCAGGAACCCGGCCCGCCCGCAGGCGCCCGGGCCGCGCCGGGGCGACGCGGGCGGGTGCGCCGGGTGGTGTCGCTCGTGCCCTCGCTGACCGAGGCCGTCGCCGTGAGCGCGCCGGGGCTCCTCGTCGGCGTCACCGACTGGTGCACCCACCCCGCCGGGCTCGACGCGGCCAGGATCGGCGGCACGAAGAACCCCGACGTCGCCGCGGTCGCCGCGCTCGCCCCGGACCTCGTCGTGGCCAACGAGGAGGAGAACCGCGCGCCCGACCTCGACGCGCTGCGCGCCGCCGGGCTGCGCGTCATGGTCACCGAAGTCCGGTCCCTGCCGCAGGCGTTCGACGAGCTGGACCGCGTACTGACCGAGGGCTGCGGGCTCACCGCCCCCGACTGGCTCGCCGCGGCGCGCGACGCCTGGCGCACGGTACGGCCGCCGTCGCGCCGCCGCCGGGCCGTCGTCCCGGTCTGGCGCCGGCCGTGGATGGCGCTCGGCCGCGACACCTTCGCCGGGGACCTGCTCGCCCGGCTCGGCGTCGACAACGTCCTCGCCGGCCACCAGGACCGCTACCCGCGCTTCGACCCGGCCGCCCTGCCGCCCGCGGACCTGGTGGTGCTCCCCGACGAGCCCTACGCGTTCGCCGCGGACGACGGGCCCGAGGCGTTCCCCGGGCTGCCCGCGGCACTGGTCAGCGGCCGCATGCTCACCTGGTACGGGCCGTCCCTGGCCGAGGCGCCCCGGGCGCTGGCCCACGCGCTGGCCGGGGCGACGCGGCGACCGTGACGGCGGTTCGCGGCGGCCGGGCGGATCACCTGGGCCGCCCGGGCCGCCCGGGCCGCCCGGCGCGCGGCGGGGATGACGCGGCCGCCGTCACGGGCTGCCGGCCACCGTCGCAGGACACGCGACCGTCGTCGTACGGCTGGTCGCCGGACACGCGGCCCGCGTCGCACGGCCGGTCGGCGTCACACCGCCCGCGGCGGCGCGAGGAGCCGGCCGGCGAGCGTCTCCCGTACGGTCCCGGAGGCCGCCGCGAGCCAGCCCGCGACCAGGAGCGCGTAGAGGCCGGCCGCCAGCCACGTCAGCGCGTGCAGATGGGTGTGGCGGGCCAGCGACGTCGCGCCGGTGGCACAGGTGCCGACCGGGAAGGTGAACGCCCACCACGTCATCGAGAACCGCATCCCCGCGCGGAACGCGCGCACCACCATCGCCCCCGCGATCGCCAGCCACAGCAGCGCGAAGCCGATCACCGGAACCCCGTAGAGCACGGCGAAGCCCTCCAGCGCGCCGGCGTGCGGCGAGGGCAGCCGCGCGGCCGGGGCGGCGTCGGCGAGCGTGCCCGCCGCGGTGGCGGACTGCCCGAGCGGGCCCAGCACCAGGAACAACGCCGGGGTGACCGCCACCGGCAGCGGCCCGTGACTGACCAGCCGCCCCCACACCAGCGGCAGGACCGCCAGCGTCGCCAGCAGGCTCACGCCGAACATCGCCAGGCAGCCGAGCAGCAGCGCCGCGCGGCCCTGGGCGTTCCCTGCCGCCAGGTGCGGCACCAGCGCGGGGCCGGTCGACGCGGCGACCATCGGCGCGACCACCGGTAGCAGCCACACCGGCGAGGCGTCCGCGTCGCCGATCCGGTGCCTGGCCATCATCAGATACGGCACCGCGGCCGCGACCACCAGGCCCGACGCCGCGCCCGCCGCCCACAGCCCGGCCGAGGCCGCCACCGCGACGTGCCCGCCGACCACCCGCGGGCCGAGGGCGAGCGCGCCCGAGCCCACCGCGAGCAGCGCCATCGGCAGGCATCCGTAGAACGGCGCGACCGCCGGGTCCATCAGGTGCCGCCGCGCCTGGTCGCCGTGCCGCGCCCAGTGGCCGGCCCGCGCCGCCAGCACCGCGCCGAGCAGGACCGCGGCCAGCCCCCACACCCCGGTGCACACGTCGCGCGCCCACGCCGGACACCCCGGCAGCGCGGCCCCGGCGTTCCCGGTGATGGCCGTGCCCATCACCGCGGCGTACCAGTTCGGCCCCACGTACCGCAGCGGGGCGGCGGCCCGGTCCTGACGGGAGGCGGAACGCGGCGGTGCGGTGCTGAGCGCTGTCATGCCTACGACCCTCCTGCCGCCCCGCGCCGCTCGGTAGGCGTCGCCTCCCGATCGGGGCATAAGCTGCGCTTATGAGCGAGGACGCGCCTTCGGACGAGGCCGGCGAGGCCGGGAAGGCCGGCGAGCCCGTCTTGCCCGGCGACTCCGGCCGGCCCACGTCGCGTGGTGCGACCGCGGGCGGCGACCGTGGGCCCGGCCCCGGGGACGCGCCCGGGGCTCGCTCCGGGAAGGGGGCTTCGCCCGACGGCGGGCCGTTGGCGTACCGGGTGCCGGATCTCGGGGCGATGGAACTGCTGCTCGCCGTCGCCCGGCTGGGGAGCCTCGGGCGGGCCGCGCGCGAACTGGGCATCAGCCAGCCCGCCGCCAGCGGCCGGCTGCGCGCGCTGGAGACCCGGCTCGGCGTCGCGCTGGTGCGCCGCTCCCCGGGCGGCTCGCGGCTGACCGACGAGGGCGCGCTGGTCAGCGAGTGGGCGCGGCGGGTGCTGGAGGCCGCGGAGGCGTTCGACGCGGGGGCGCGGGCGCTGCGCGGCAGGCGGGACTCGCGGCTGCGGGTCGCGGCCAGCATGACCGTCGCGGAGTACCTGCTGCCGGACTGGCTGATCGCGCTGCACACCCGGCGGCCCGGCACGGCGGTGTCGCTGGCCGCGGGCAACTCCGTGACGGTCGCGCGACTCGTCACCGAGGGCGAGGCCGACCTCGGGTTCGTGGAGGGACTCGACGTGCCGCCCGGGCTCGGCTCCGCGGTGATCGCCCGCGACCGGCTGCTCGTCGTCACGGCGCCGGGGCACCCCTGGGCGCGGCGGCGGCGGCCGCTGCCGCCCGCCGAGCTGGCGGCCGCGGCGCTCATCCTGCGCGAGGCCGGTTCCGGCACCCGGCAGGTGCTGGACGCGGCGCTCGCGCCGTACGGCGGGCCGGCCGCGCCGCTGCTCGAACTCGCGTCGACCACGGCGGTGAAGGCGGCGACGGTCGGTGGCGCGGGGCCCGCGGTGCTCAGTGAGCTGGCGGTCGCCGAGGAGGTCGCGGCGGGGCGCCTCGCGGTGATCCCGCTGGCTCCCGGTCTTCCGCTCACCCGGGCGCTGCGCGCGGTCTGGCCCGGCGGCCCCCGCCCCGGCGGCCCGGCCCGCGATCTCCTCGCCCTCACGCTTCCTGCGTAGCCTCGCGCCCCTTTCCGTCTGGGGTGCCCCTTGGTCCCGGTTGCCGGGTCTTCCCCCGGCGGGTGGCTGCTCGCGCCGTTCCTCGCGCCCCTGGTGGGGCTGGTCGTTGGGGGGGGGTCCGC
>JAJSZB010000526.1:0-3810 GCA_050613715.1 Streptomyces sp. IBSBF 3018 | reverse complement strand
GCCCCCGCCGTCGTCCGCGTCTCCCCCGTCGTCCCCGCCTCCGCCTCGGCCATCCCGCGAGGCTACCGCTCCTCCGGCCGGGTCAGGGCCCGGCGGCCGGCCGGCTCAGCGGCCGGCGAGCATGCGGTCCGGCAGACCGGGGCGCAGCGCCCGGCGCAAGGCCGACGTGCGCAGTTCGGCGAAGGTCACGACGAGGATCGCGGTGATGCCCGCGAGGTGCTCGTAGCCCGCGAGGTTGGGGTCGCAGAGCGCTTCGAGCGCCATCGCCGCGGCGATGACCGCCGCCGTGGTCCACGCGCGGTAGCGGCACGCGGTGTGCACGCCGAGTGCGACGACCGCGGCCGACGGCCCGGTGTCGCGGACCCGCAGGGCCCTGGGCGCGAGGCCGAGCAGCGGGTCCGCGCCCGTCCACAGCGACCAGCGCGCGAACCACGTGCCCGCGACCGTGGCCAGCAGCGCCACCACGAGCGTGCGCCGCGCGCCCAGCGTGGTCTCCGCGATACCGAACACCACGGCCACCTGGAGCAGCAGCCCCCACACCGGCAGCGAGGGGTCGGGCACGAACAGCGAGAGCGGCGTGCGCAGCGCCGCGATCCACCAGGGCAGCGTGGCGTAGACGCCGCCCAGCCGCTCCACCCAGTCGCTCAACTCATCGTCGTGCTGGACGAGTTGAAGCACCAGGACGCCCACGCACGAGGTGAGCGTCAGCGGCACCGCCCGTAGCCGCGCGCTGCGCAGCCGCCGCCACACGTCGGGGAAGACCACGCCCCACTCGGCACGGACGAACCGCCGCAGCGGGCCCGGGACCCGCGCCCCGTCACGGCGTCTCGCGCCGCCGCCGCAGCGGCACCGGGATGCGGGGGACGCCGAGGAACCCCTCGGCCCGCGCTCCCGCGATGCCGATCCTGGGCAGCTCGCTCGACTTCCCGAACAGCACATACCGCGGCTCCCAGATCGGCCGGAACTTGGCGTTGGCGCGGTACAGCGACTCGATCTGCCACCACCGCGAGAAGAACGTCAGCAGCGAGTGCCACAACCGCAGCACCGGGCCCGCGCCGAGCCGCGAGCCGCGCTCGAACACCGACCGGAACATCGCGAAGTTCAGCGAGATCTGCGCCACCCCCACCTCGTCGGCCCGCTGGATCAGCTCGATCACCATGAACTCGATCAGCCCGTTGTCGGCGCCGCGGTCACGCCGCATCAGATCGAGCGACAGCCCGTGCGGCCCCCACGGCACGAAGCTGAGCAGCGCCACCGGCCGGCCGTCGCCGTCGTGGCACTCGACCATCACGCAGTCGCCGTCCGCGGGGTCGCCGAGCCGGCCGAGCGCCATCGAGAAGCCGCGCTCGGTGCCGCCGTCGCGCCAGTGGTCGGCGCGCTCCACCAGCGCGTCCATCTCGTCCGCGGGGATCTCCGCGTGCCGCCGGATGCGGACCGTGCAGCCCGAGCGCTTCACCCGGTTGTACGCCTGCCGGACCGTCCGCATCGCGCGGCCGTCCAGGGTGAAGTCGCCGGTCTCGACGATCGCCTCGTCGCCCAGTTCCAGGGCGTCCAGACCGTGCCGGGCGTAGACGGTGCCGGCCTCCTCGCTCGCGCCCACCACCGCGGGCACCCACGCGTGCCGGCGCGCCTCGGTCAGCCACGCGTCGATCGCGCCGGGCCACGCCTCGGGGTCGCCGATCGGGTCGCCCGAGGCGAGGGTGACGCCGCCGAGCACCCGGTAGGCGATCGCGGACTTGCCGCTCGGCGACCAGATGACGCTCTTGTCGCGGCGCAGCGCGAAGTAGCCGAGGGAGTCGCGCTCGCCGTACGTGTCCAGCAGCGCCCGCAGCCGCTCCTCGTCCTGCGCGCCGAGCAGTTCGCGGCCGCGCGGGGAGCGGAAGGCGACGAAGAGGACCAGCAGGAACAGCAGCGTCGTCATGATGTTGATCACCACGTCCACCCAGCCGGGGGTGGAGATGGCCATGAAGTCCGCGTCGCTGGGCACCAGCGAGACCAGCCGGACCAGCGCGTAGCCGAAGGTGTCGCCGAAGCCGGCGCCGTGCGCGGCGTTGGTGACGGCGACCAGGCCCGTGCCGACCAGCGCGGCGAGCACCAGGCCGACCGCGGCCACCACCGCGGCGGTCCACGGGTTCGCCGGGTCGCCCTTGGCGCGGAACTCGCGCCGGCCGAGCAGCAGCGCGACCAGGAACGCGGTGGTGACGCCGAGCGACACCCAGTTCTGCGGGTGCCGGTGGATGTCCGGCCACACCATGCTCAGCGCCAGCGCGGCGAAGAACAGGCCGCACAGCACCAGGTTGAGGATCCACGCGGCGCGCTTGCGGCGGCCCATCACGACCGCGAGGAACAGCGCGAACGCGGTGGAGGTGAAGCCCGCGGTGAGCAGGTAGGGCGTGAAGTAGTTCTGCGCGTTGTGCCGGCGGATGTCGGCGCCGAAGCTCACCCAGACGGCGCCCAGCAGGTTCACCGCGGTGACGATGCGGAGGTACCACACCGTGAGGGCGGCTGCGCGCCGGGCGGTTCCCATGAACGGGAAGCATATGCGGTGATGACCGGATTATCCGGTAAGCGGTTGGTGCCCGTTATGCCGTGATGTCAGGGGTGGGCGCGGCTTCCGGCTCGTCCGTGGCTCCGGCGGCAGTCTCGGCGCCGGCCTCTGCGCCGGCCTCTGCGTCGGCTTCTGCGGCGGCCTCGGCTCCGGGCTGCTCCGGGGCCTCCGGGCGGAGTTCGGCGGAGAGCGCGGCCGCGGCCTGGAGCAGGGGGAGGGCCAGTACGGAGCCGGCGCCGCCGCCCGCGCTCACGCCGCGGTCCAGCAGCGGCTCCAGCGAGATGCGGTCCAGCGCCTTGTCCTGCCCGGCCTCGCCGGTGGCCACCCCGGCCACCCACCAGTCCGGCGCGCGGAACGCGATGCGCTGCGCCACCAGCGCGCAGGCCGCGCTGACCACGCCGTCCAGCACGACCGGCAGCTTGCGGACCGCAGCCTGCAGCAGGAAGCCGGTGATCGCCGCGAAGTCGGCGCCGCCGACCGCGGCCAGCAGCGCGAGCTGGTCGCCCAGGACGGGCCTGGCCCGGCGCAGGCCGTCGCGGATCGCCGCGCACTTGCGCATCCAGGTGAGGTCGTCGATGCCGGAGCCGCGGCCGGTGACCACGGAGGCGTCGGTGCCGCACAGCGCGGCGATCAGGATGCCCGCGATGGTGGTGCCGCCCACGCTCAGGTCGCCGAGCAGCACCAGGTCGGTGCCGGAGTCGGCCTCCCCGTCGGCGATCGCGACGCCGGCGCGGAACGCCCGGTCGGCCTCCTCCAGCGTCAGCGCGTCCTCCACGTCCACCCGGCCGGAGCCGCGGCGCACCCGGTGCGCGGTCGCCTCGGCGGGCAGCTGCGCGGGGTCGCAGTCCAGCGCCATGTCCACCAGGCGGATGCCCGCGCCGTACAGCCGGGCCAGTACGGCGACCGGCGCGGTGCCGTCGACGACCGCGCGGGCCAGCGCGGAGGCGGTGCCCGCGGGGCGGGCCGAGACGCCCAGGGCGGAGACGCCGTGGTCGGCGGCGAAGATCAGGGCGCGGGGGCGGGTGATCGGACGGGCCGGGACCTGGCCCTGGACGGCGGCGAGCCAGTCCGCGAGTTCGGCGGGCTTGCCGAGGCCCGCGGCGGGGCGGACCAGGTCGCGCCATCGGTCCTGCGAGTCGCGACGCATGCTCGCGTCGGGGCGTTCCACCAGCGTTCCGAACGCGTCCAAGTCAATACGGTCCACGCCCGGAACCCTACCGGTCCGCTCCCGCTGGGGTCGCCGCTTCCGCGACGAGCTGGGC
>JAJSZB010000525.1:0-3849 GCA_050613715.1 Streptomyces sp. IBSBF 3018 | reverse complement strand
CCCCGTCACGGCACCCCGCCCCCGTCTCACAGCACCCCGCGGCGTACCAGCGTGCTCAGGGCGAGCGCCGCCGGCGGCAGGGGCAGCCACACGGTGATCAGCCGGAAGCCGAGGACCGCGGAGGTGGCCGTCGCGGTGGGGGAGCCCGCGGCGACCAGGGCGACGGTCAGCGCCGCGTCGACCGAGCCGATGCCGCCCGGCGAGGGCACCACGGTGGCCAGGCAGGTCGCCGCGAGGTAGGCGAGGGCGACGTGAGCGGCCGGCACGGGCATGTCCAACGCCAGCGTCACCGCGGCCATCGCGCCCGCCTGGAGCAGCGGGAAGGCGAACGAGCCGCCCCACAGCGCCAGCGCACGCGCCGGGCGGCGGTGCACCGCGCGGGCGTCGGCCAGCGCCCCGGTGAGGAAGTCCGCGACGGCGCGCCGCACCCGCCGCATCGCCACGAGCACGACCGCCGCCACCGCGGGCACCAGCGTCGCGGCCGCCACCAGCAGCACCAGCACCGCGCCGTGCGGCGCGGACACCGTGCCGCCGGCGTGCAGCGCGTGCGGGAAGGCGGCCAGCAGCACCAGCAGCAGTGAGACCCGCGCGGCCGACTCGGCCAGCGAGTACAGCGCGAGGGCCGCGGTGGAGCGGGCCAGTGGCAGCCCTCGGGTGCGCAGGAAGCGCAGGTTGACCGCGCTCGCGCCGATCCCCGCGGGCGCGAGCTGGCCTGCGGCCGTCGCGGCGAACTGCGTGGCCAGGAGCGTGCCTGCGGGCAGCGGTTCGAGCACCGTGCCCTGTCGCGCGACCGCGTTGGCCGCCCAGCCGAGGGCCGTCGCGGCGATCGCGGCCAGCAGCCACAGCGGGCGCGCGCCGAGCAGCTGCCGTACGCCGTCCGCCACCACCGGCCAGTGCCAGGCGATCCAGCCGCCGACCAGCACGGCGGGCGCGAGCCCCGCGAGCGTGCGCCACGGCACCCGCCGCACCCGCGCGCCCCCGGACGGCCGCCCGGCCGGCGGCCCCGACGCCTGTGGGCCGACTGCCTCCGGGCCGGCTGTCTCCGGGCCTGCTGTCTCTGGCCCCGCCGTCTCCGGGCCGACTGTCTCCGGGCCCGCGGGCTCCGGGTCCGCCGCCTCCGGGCCGGCTGCCCGCATGACCACCCCCGGCCGTCTCGCCCGAGCGACCGGCCGCGGCCACGGCCCGACGCCACGGCAGCCTGCCGCCTCCGGGCGACGCCCCGGCGACCCCGGGCCGAGCGCCGGCCGACACCGCGGTGTCCTTACGGTGCGCCGGCGCCTCCCGCCGCGGGCCGTGCGCTCGCGGCGGGCGGTCGCCGGGTCGGCAGGACGCCCGCTACGGCAGGTTGCGGGCCATCACGATGCGCTGGACCTGGTTGGTGCCCTCGTAGATCTGGGTGATCTTGGCGTCGCGCATCATCCGCTCGACGGGGTAGTCGCGGGTGTAGCCGTAGCCGCCGAGGAGCTGCACGGCGTCGGTGGTGATGTCCATCGCGACGTCGGAGGCGTAGCACTTGGCGGCGGCGCCGAAGAAGGTGAGGTCGGCGTCGACGCGCTCGGACTTCGCGGCGGCGGCGTAGGTGAGCTGGCGGGCGGCCTCCAGCTTCATCGCCATGTCGGCCAGCATGAACTGGATGCCCTGGAAGTCCGCGATGGCCTTGCCGAACTGCTTGCGCTCCTTGACGTAGCCCTTGGCGTAGTCGAGGGCGCCCTGGGCGATGCCGAGGGCCTGCGCGGCGATGGTGATCCGGGTGTGGTCCAGGGTCTTCATCGCGGTGGCGAAGCCGGTGCCCTCCGCGCCGATCAGCCGGTCGGCCGGGATGCGCACATGGTCGAAGTAGACCTCGCGGGTCGGCGAGCCCTTGATGCCGAGCTTCTTCTCCGGCGCGCCGAACGACACGCCCTCGTCGCCCTTCTCCACCACGAAGGCCGAGATGCCCTTGGAGCGCTTGTCCGGGTCGGTCACCGCCATGACGGTGTAGTAGTCCGAGACGCCCGCGTTGGTGATCCAGCGCTTGACGCCGTCGAGGACGTAGAAGTCGCCGTCGCGCACCGCGCGGGTCTTCATCCCGGCCGCGTCGGAACCCGCCTCCGGCTCGGACAGGCAGTACGAGAACATGCCCTCGCCGCGGGCCAGCGCGCCCAGATACCGCGCCTTCAGCTCCTGCGAGCCGGACAGCTGCACCGGCAGCGAGCCCAGCTTGTTCACCGCCGGGATCAGCGAGGAGGAGGCGCACACGCGGGCGATCTCCTCGATCACGATCACCGTGGAGAGCGCGTCCGCGCCCGCGCCGCCGAACTCCTCGGGCACGTGCACCGCGTGCAGGTCGTTGGCCTCCAGGGCCTCGCGCGCCTCCTGCGGGAAGCGCGCCTGCTCGTCGACCTCGGCCGCGAAGGGGGCGATCTTCGCCTCGGCGAGCGAGCGGACCGCGTCCCGGAGCATGTCATGCTCCTCGGAGGTCCGGAAGAAGTCGAAATCGGAGGTTCCGGCCACTGAGTCTCACTCCCCGGGTGCTAACTACCGTTAAGTAACCCCACGATCCTAGGTGCGCGGGGGCGGTGCCGCGTACGGGCGCGACACGTGAGCTTCACGACACCGCCCGGCCCGTCTGCCGGTGGTCTCACGACACCTTGTCGCCGAGCGAGTCCAGGGTGTGCGTCGCCACGTACGTGTCCATGGTGTCGTTGCGCAGCGCTTCCCACAGCTCCGACGTGCCGTTGGGGTCCAGCAGCACCACCGACTGCCTGGCGATGGTGTCGAAACCGGCCACCGGCGCGTTCATGAAGACCATGTCCGAGGAGCGCACACCGCGCATCCTCCACACCAGGCCGCGCAGGTCGGAGTCGGACAGCCGGTCGTCCACGCTGACCACGGAGGTCACCTGGTCCAGCGTCCGCTTGAGCTTGAGCGGGTTGGAGAAGGTGCCGCCGGAGAGCATCTTGGAGAGCACCGCGCGCAGGAAGTTCTGCTGCCGGTGGGTGCGGTCGAGGTCGCCGCGCGGCAGGCCGTACCGCTCGCGTACGTAGTCCAGGCCGTCCGCGCCGTCCATGTGGTGGGTGCCGGCGGTCCAGTAGCCCCCCGGTCCGTTGTAGCGCTTCACCGTCTTGTCCACGGTGATGTCGACGCCGCCGACCGCGTCCGTCAGCTTCTTGAAGCCGCTCCAGTCGATCACCGCCAGATGGTCGACGGTCACCTTGGTCAGCCGCTGCACGGTGTCGATCAGCAGCGGCGGGCCGCCCCAGGAGAAGGCGGCGTTGAGCTTCGCCCGGCCGTGGCCGGGGATGTCCACCCAGGAGTCGCGGGGGAGCGAGACGACATAGGCGTTCTTGTGGTCGGCGGGGAGGTGGACCAGCATCATCGTGTCGCTGCGCTGGGCGCCCGGCTTCCACTCCGGCGCCTTCGCGTCCTTGCCGGTGGTCGGCAGGTCCGACCGCGCGTCGACGCCGACCAGCAGGAACGTCTGGCTGCCGTCCTTCGACGGCGGGGGCAGCGCCGACTTCGGCACGTTCGTGGGGAAGACGTTGGCGATGCGCTGGACCCGGCCGGTGTAGTGCTCGTACGCCCAGAAGGCCGTGCCCGCGACGAGCAGCACGCCGGTGCACAGCAGGATCACCGCGCCCAGCAGCACCCGCCGGGTACGCCGTCGGCGCCGCGCCCGCCGCGCGGGGTCGTCCGGACCACCGGGACCACCGGGACCGTCGGGGTCTTCGGGGTCCTCGGGCTGCTCGGGGCCGCCGGGCGGCGGGAGTTCGGGGTCGGGGCCCGAGTCCTGCTCCGGCAGGGAGGCCCGGGCGCCGCCGTCCGCGCCCGCTTCCCTCGGCTCTGCCGCCGGACCGGGCTCTGCCGCCG
>JAJSZB010000524.1:0-3862 GCA_050613715.1 Streptomyces sp. IBSBF 3018 | reverse complement strand
TGCCGCACCCCCACCGGCCGCACCCCCACCGGCCGCGTCCGGTTCGGCCGCGGCTCGTACGCCCGGGGCACGCGAGGCACGCACGGCCGGAATGCGTACGGCCTCGGCCCGGGGGAGCGCGGGCCCCGCCTCCCCGACTGCCGCGGCCCGCAGGGCTCCCCGGCCGCGCGGGGGCCGACCCGAGCCGTACGCGCGGCGGTTGGCGGGCGCGCTGCGCCGGTACGCGTGGGTCGCGCCGCTGTTGCCGGCCGTCGCGACCGTGCTGCTGCTGGCCCTGCCCGTGTCCGACGGCGACGTCAGCGCGTCCGGCAAGGTCACCCCCGCCGACGTGGCGTCGGCCGTGCTGGTGGCGACCTGCGCGGTACGGCTGCTGCGCGCGCGGCGCCGGGTGCTCGCGCCGGCCGCCGCGGTGGTGCTCGGCGCGCCGCTGGCCGGCTTCGCGGTCGCCGCGGTCACCTCGCTCGACCCCGGCGCCGGGCTCACCGGATTCCTGCGCTACGCCCAGGTGTTCGTGCTCGTGCCGGCCTCGGTGGCGCTACTGCTGCGCGACCGGCGGGACTTCGCGGTGGTGGCCGGGTCGATCGTCGCGCTCGCGCTCGTGCAGGGCGCGGTCGGGGTGTGGCAGTACGCGACCGGCACCGGCGCGTCGTACGCGGGCCAGGACATCCGCGCGGTGGGCACGTTCGGCCCGGCCGACGTGATGGACATGGCGACGGTGGTGGCGTACGGGCTGGCGGTCGCGGCGGCGTACGCGCTCGCGCCCGGGCCGCGGCGGCTGCGGCTCGGCGCGCTCGGCTGCGCGGCCGCGCTGGTGGTGCCGCTCGCGGTGTCCTTCAGCCGCGGCACCTGGATCGCGACGGCGCTCGCCTGCGCGGTCGTGATCGCGCTGGCCGGGCTGCGGCAGGCGGTCCGCGTGGCCGCGGTGCTCGGCGCGTGCGCGGTGCTGCTGGTCGGCGGGCTCGGCGTCGGGTCCCAGGCGATCGGCGCGCGGCTGTCGAGCATCACGCAGGTCACGGCCGCGCCCGACCCCTCGGTCACCGACCGGTACGCCCTGTGGGCCGCGGCGCTGTCGATGTGGCGCGAGCACCCGGTGACCGGCGTCGGCCTCAAGCGCTTCCCCGACGAACGCGACGGCCACGCCTCCCTCGCGCTCTCCTCCGGCAGCGACACGGCAGGGGCGGGGCAGTCCTTCCGCCGTGAGCCGCTGCTGTCGCCGCACAACATGTACCTGCTGGCCCTCAGCGAGCAGGGCCTCGTCGGCTGCGCGCCGCTCACCGCGTCCTGGGCCGCGCTGCTGGCCGCGGGGCTGGCCCGGCTCGCCGGGCGGCGCGGGCGCGCGGGGCGGGCGGCGGCGGCACGGCCGGGGCGGACGGGCCGCGGCGGGCCCGCGGCGTGCGGGCTTGCGGCGGTCGGGCTGCTGGTGTGGCAGTGCGTGGACTTCCTGTACGCCGACATCGGCGGCCCGACGACCGTGCTGACCGCGACGCTGCTCGGCCTCGCGGCGTGGTGGGCGCTCGCGCCCGCGCCCGCGCTGCCGGACGGGACGCGGCGGGTCCGGCGCGGCGGCGGGACGGGGGTCGACGGGACGCACGAGGGGCCGTACGTGAGGCCGTCCGCGGGTCCGTACGAGGCGCAGTACGCGAGGCCGTACGAGGGGCCGCGGCGATGACGGAGCTGCGCTCGCCGGAGCCCGTGCGCGTACCCGGCACGGCGTCGGCCGCGCCGGACGCCGCTGCTCCGCCGGCGGCCGAAGTCCCGGCGCACGGGCGGGGGTTGGCGTGGGCCGCGGGGGTGACGGCCGGGCTGAGCGCGGTGGGGTCGGTCGGCGGGTTGGTGCGCGACCAGGCGATCGCGCACCTGTTCGGCGCGGGGGCGGAGAGCGACGCGTTCCTGGTCGCGTGGACGGTGCCCGAGATCGCGGCGACCGTGCTGATCGAGGACGCGATGGCGCTGCTGATGGTGCCGGCGTTCAGCGCGGCGCTCGCCCGCGCGGGCGGGTCCGGCGCGCGCGGCCTGGTGCGCGGCACGCTGCCCCGACTCCTCGCGCTGCTGGCCGCGTTGACCGCCGCGCTGGCCGCGGGGGCGCCGTACGTCGTGGACGTCCTCGCGCCCGGCCTCGCCGACCCGCGCGCCGCCGTCGCCTGCACCCGGCTGACCGCGCTGACCGTCCTGAGCTTCGGCCTGACCGGCTACCTCAGCGCCGCGCTGCGCGCCCACCGCCGCTTCGTCCCGCCGGCCGCGGTCTACGTCGCGTACAACGCGGGCATCGTCGCCACCCTCCTCACGCTGCACGGCCGTTACGGCGTCCGCGCCGCGGCGGCGGGCGTCGCGATCGGCGGCCTGTGCATGGTCGCGGTGCAACTCCCCACGTTCATCCGGGTCCTGGCCGCGGCGTCCGGCACGGCGCCGGAACCGGAGGCGGACGCGGACGTCCGGGCGGCGGCGGGGGACGCCCTCCCGCCACCCACCGGGCCGGGCGAAAGCACACCGGCCCGGCCGGGGAGCGACCCGGACACGCGCGGCGAAGCCGGCGGCGGTGAGCCGGCCGGTGCGGGACCGGGCGGCGGCGTTCCCGCGCAGCCGGGAGCCGGTACCGACACCCGTGCGGGAGCACGCGGTGGCGACCTCGCGCCACCGGCAGCCGGCGGTGACCCGGCCCCGGCAGCACCGGGCAGCGGCCTCCCCGCGCGGACCGAAGCCGGCAGCGGCGTCCCCGGCGTCCTCGCGCGACCGGGGGTCGACGGCGACCTCCCGGCGCCCGCCGGGCCGGGCGGCGGCCTCCCTGCGCAGCCGGGGTCCGGCGCCGGCGTGGGCGCTCGCTCGCGCGGCGGGCTCGGGGGGCCTGCACAGCCGCAGGAGCCGGGCGCTGTCCTCAACCCTGCGCGCGGGAGGCGGCGGGTCCTCCGGCGGGGAGGCCGCGCGGCCCGCCGTGTCGGGCGGAGTTCTGGTGCCGCCGGAGGCTCCGCGCTCGTGTTCGGGCTCGTCGCGCCCGTGGTGACCTTCACGCTCGGGCGGCAGGCGCAGGTGCTGGTCGAGCGCTTCTTCGCCGCGCCGCTCGCCGCAGGCGCCATCTCGCACCTCAACTATGCGCAGAAGGTCGCCCAGTTGCCGATGGCGCTGTCGCTGATGATCGCCACGGTGACCTTCCCCGTGGTGTCGCGCGCGCTCGCCGACGGTGACCGGGAGCAGGCGCGGCGCCGGGTGACGCGCGACCTCCAACTGGCCTGCCTGGTCGTGCTGCTCGGCACCGCCTACGTGATCGCCTGCGCACCGCAGATCACCGACGTCCTCTTCCAGCGCGGCGAGTTCACCGCGTCCGACACCGCCGCGACGGCCGGCGTGATGCGGGTCTACGCGCTCGGGCTGCTCGGCCAGACGCTGGTCGGCGCACTGGTCAGGCCGTACTTCTCGGCGGCGCGGCCGACCTGGTTCCCCGCCGCCTGCATGGGACTCGGCCTGCTGGTCACCGCCGCGGCCGACGCCGCGGCCACCGGGCCGTGGGGCGCGTACGGCATCGCCGCGGGCAACGCCGCGGGCATCAGCGTCACCGCCGTGCTGCTGCTGCGCGGGCTGGCCGCACGCGGCATCGACGTCCGCGCCCGCGACCTCGCGCCCGGCCTGGCCAGGACCGTGCTGGCCGCGGCCGCGGCCACCGCCGCCGGGTGGGCGCTGACCGCCGCGGCCGGCTCCCCGCTCGCCGCCGCGGCCCTGTGCGCGCTCGCCGTCCCCGCGGTGTTCGCCGCCGCGGCCGCCGCGCTGCGCGCGCCCGAAGTCCCGTACCTGCTCGGCCGTTTCGCACCCGGTCGCCGCTCCGCCGGCCCGGCCTCCGGCCATCTGCGCCGGCGCCCCCGCTTCCCCCGCC
>JAJSZB010000523.1:0-4126 GCA_050613715.1 Streptomyces sp. IBSBF 3018 | reverse complement strand
GGGTGAGGGTGTGCGTGCGTGCCCAGTAGGTGCCGTCCGGGCGGATGGGCCCGATCCTGCGGGGGCGTGGCCGGGCGGCCGGGCCCTGGGGGGCGAGCCGTCCCACGACGCCGCGGCGGGGGTCGCCGAGCAGCACCCGCTGACGGGTCTCCAGGGAGAACACGGCACGGTCGGGGAGCCCGTCCGCGCGCGGTCGCGCGGGGACGAGGTGGGCGACGCCGTAGGTGGTCCGCACGGTCGCGGTGCCCAGGGCCGCCGCGTCGGTCGAGCTCATGATCTGCCGGGCCCGCGGCCGCACCTGCCCCGACAGATACGTCGCGTCCACGTCGAGCCGCATCGTGGTGTACATGTCGGCGGACAGCCGGCCGAGCACGGACGCGCGCGGGGCCATCATGAGGGAGCCGTCGTCGTAGGCGGCCAGCCTGCCCACCCACCTGGGCTCGCGGTACTCGTCGAGCGCCTCGGCGGCGCCGTGCTGGTACTCGTGGGCATCGATGGCCGGCTCCGTCGCCGCCGGGTTCAGGCCCCAGTCCAGGACCGTGGGCCTGTCGATGTGCCGGTGGACTCTCACCGTCTGGTGGGCGTTGGCGTGGTCCTCGACCACGTAGTCGCGCAGCACGCTGCCGTCCATCAGCAGGTTGTCGGCGGTGTTGACCACGAGGTCGAGACTGCGCTGCATGTCCTGGACCCTGCGGGTGAGTTCCTCCGGGGTGACCTCGGGCTCGGTGTCCTCCGAGCTGGTCTCGGGTCCCGTTTCCTCCGAGCTGGACTCGGACCCGGTGTCCTCCGAGGAGGCATCGGGAACGGCGACCGGCGCGGACACCGGTTTGACCCGCCAGACGTGCCACGTCTCATGGCGTCGCTCGGTCTCGATCTCCCACACGGCGTACCGCCTGAGTTCACCCGCCGTCACCGAGCCGCGCAGCCACTGCTGTGCGGCGCTCTGCTGTCCCACCTCCGCACGGCCCTTGATGCCCAGCAGCCGGTCGAGCTCGCCGTCCGTCAGCTCCTTGCCGAAGTTCTCCGGGAGCGGCCGGCCCGTCGCGCGCAGCGCCGCGGTGAGGCTCGCGTAGGGGTGCGGATCTCCGGACGACGGCTGCTCGTCGAACAGCCCTTGCGCCACCGCGTCCCGGTACCTCTGGATCAGGGGCTCCAGGTCCCGGAGTGCGTGGAAGGTGAAGGGGATGCCGCGGGTCTCCAGGTACGTCTCGATGTTCTGGCCGGAGCCGAGCAGGTCCACCCACTCCTGGAACTCGGGCGGCGTCTGCGCGCTCTGCTCGGAGGGGGACGGCACGGCCTGGGACGGCGGGGAAGCGGCAGCCGGCCCGGAGCCACTCGCGGGCACACCCGGCGGCAGCGGCCGCGCCATGTGGGCGCGCGCGGGATCGGGTGCGGGCGTGGGTGCGGGCGCAGGCGCAGGTGTCGGCGGCGTGGGCGCGGGCGCCGGCGCGGCCGGCCGGCGCTCCGTCAGTCGCCAGTCGTCGGGGACGGCCTCACCGGGCGTGGGGTAGTAGTCGGTGACGATCCCGTCGCGGGTCGTCTCCAGCGTGACCTTGAGCCCCTTGAAGGACTGCTCGTGGATGACGGTGCCCGGGTCGCCCGGTTTGGGCACGGGGGCGGGCGCGGTCGGTCTGCCGTGTTCCGCCCGGAGCCCGTAGGCGATGTTGCGGAACACGTCGGGGCTCATGCCGAGGGGCAGGCCGTTCTTCCCGAAGCCGAGCTTCCGGAGCTGGTCGTCGGTCAGGGCGGCGGGAAGCTTGGAGCGTGGCGCGGTGAGCGGCGCGGTCGGGGCGAACTGGAGAGCCATCGACCCCTCGAGGCTGCCGAGGCGACTGGTCGTCGGGCGGGCGTCCGGGGGCGGCGTGGGGCCGCCGGGCGGCGTCGCGCGACTGAGCGCGGTGGTCACGGCGTCCTGGTCGTGCAGTGGCGTCCAGCCGTGGGCGTCGTCGGGCGTGGTGGTCTGGTTGTACGCGCTGTCGGCGAGTGAAGCCACGCCCTGTTTGCGGTGGAATTCGTAACTGATGCCGGACCGTATCTCCTGGTCGCCCATCGAGTGGTCGACGAACAGGGTCCGCGCGTCGGCGTGCGTGCTGTCGGTGGTGACCCGGACGTCCACGCCGCGGGCGCGGGCGGGCGCACCGACGACTTCGGCGAAGAGCTCGGTGAAGCGTTTCCGCGTGGCCTCGAACTGCTGCGGCGACACGGTGCCCGACCGGTGGACGAAGCGCAGCAGGACGTCGACGCGCACGCCCTGGCGGCCGTCCTCGTGCAGGGTGCGGTGGGCGACGTAGGCGTTCTCGCCGTGGCGCGAGCGGACGGCCGGGCCGGTGGCGACGACGGGTGCGCGGGGCACCGTGTCGGCCGGGGGCGCAGCGGCGGGGCGGGAGACGGTGTGGAAGCCCTCCTCGGCGAGTTCCTCGATGCCCGGTTCCGTCATCTCCACCGGCAGGGCGCGCCGCTCCGCCATCGCCTGTGCCTGGGCGAACGCGGACGCGGTGCCGATCACCTGCCACCTGTGCACGTCGATGTGCCCCACCAGGGCGGCGCCGATCGATCTCACGCGGATGCCGTGGTTGCCGAGCATCTGATTGACCAGGACGGCGTCGATCTGCTGGTCGGAGACAGGACGCTGTTTGAGCGTCGCCGTCAGCGTTCCCGGCGCCGGTGACGTGACGAAGTCCAGTGTGACGTGGACGCCGGAGTCGAGCAGTTGGGGCGCCACCTTCTGGTCGAAGCGCCGTTGCAGCCACTTCTGGATGTCGTGGATCCCACTCGCGGGCAGCAGGCCCCCCGCGGTGGTGAGGTGGATCGGCACCCTCAGCTCGGCCCGTCGCCGTCCGTCGGCGAACAGCACGGCACGCCCGCCGACGGCGTAGGCCGACCCCAGCGAGAACCGGGTCCAGGGCGTGGTGGCCACGACGGGTGCGGGGGAGTCCGACCAGGTGTTGTAGATGATCTGTACGGGGCGGAAGACGACGTGGTGCCCGTCGCGGACGATGCCCTCGATGCGCACGTTGTGGGATTCGCCGTGCCAGTGGAAGGCGCCGCCGGGCAGTGGGCGGACCGGCAGTGCCTGGGCGGCGGCGATCTCGGCCTGTTGCGCCCGGTCCAGGGTGCTGCGGGCGTCGGTCGTCTCCTCCGGTGTGGTCGCGTCGCGCAGGCCGGCCTCGGCCCTGGCCCGATCGGCCCGGGCGTCGGCGAGCACCCGCAGCCCTGCGTTGTGCACGGTGACCGCGTTGCGGTACGCCTCTTCCGTCCGGTTGACGACGTCCTGGAGCGACCAGGATTTGGGGAACATCAGGTGGAACGCGCCGTCCTGGTGTTCCAGCCAGTTCGCGTACAGGGCCGCCTGCGGGTCGGAGTGCCGCACGGGCGCGCGCAGGAACCAGGTCCGCACCGGCACGGTGCCGTTGGGCCGCGGCTCGCCCTCCTCGTAGAGCAGGCCGTGCCGCAGACGCATCTCCTCGGGCAGGAAGACGTAGGCGCCGGTGCGGGTGCGCCGGTCCCCGTAGAACACGTGGTGCTCGACCAGATTGCCGCGGCGCGGGTGCCAGGGCCCTTCGAGGGCGTCCTGTGCGGCGCCGACCGGGCCGATGCCGGCCGCGCCGGTGGTGCCCTGGAGGGTGACGCCGTGGTAGGTGCCGGTCCAGAACCTGACGCCGGCCTCGGGGCGTGGTTCCCAGGCATTGTGGCGCAGGGCGTGCTGGTAGGCGTGTTTGACGGCGTAGGCGATCTGCCGCGGGGTCCAGGTGTCGGGGAGCTGGGGGAGTGCGCCGGGCCTGGCGGGTCGGGTGTTGGTGAGGAGGCCGTCCCTGAGGTGCCCTTCGACGGTGAGGACGACGGCAGTACCGGGGATCGGGAACNCCGGGCCTGGCGGGTCGGGTGTTGGTGAGGAGGCCGTCCCTGAGGTGCCCTTCGACGGTGAGGACGACGGCAGTACCGGGGATCGGGAACTGCCCGGTCCACTGGTGGACGGACGAGTCCCGTGAGAGGGGCTCGACGGCGCCGTTGTCGGCCGCGTGCTGATACGCGGCGGTGACGGCCTGGTGGATCTCGGCGTCGTTCCAGCCGGGGAACTGCTCCCGGGTCCGCGGGGTGATGAGCGGGGAGGGCTTCAGGGGTTCGG
>JAJSZB010000522.1:0-3895 GCA_050613715.1 Streptomyces sp. IBSBF 3018 | reverse complement strand
GGTCATCCGAGCCGGGGGGCGGTCAGAGCGCTTCGGCGACCGCGGCGCGGTCCTGCGGGGCGGACGGACCCGGGATCGCCAGCTCCACCGCCGCGGCGGCCGCGCACTTCGCCGCCGCCACCGCCAGCCGGCGCTCGCGCCGGAAGACGTACGCCGCGAACGCGCCGGCACCGACCAGCGCGCCGAAGGACATCGCGGTCCCGAACCAGCTCGCGCCCAGCCACTTGCCGCCGATCCAGCCCAGGCCGACGCTGTACGTCGCCCAGCACAGGCCGGCCAGCGCCGACCACGGCAGGAACTCCTTGGGACGCCGCCGGGCCGCGCCCGCGCCCAGGCTCACCACGCTGCGGCCCGCCGGCGCGAACCGGGCCAGCACCACGAGCGCGCCGCCGCCGCCGGTCAGCACCTGGCCGAGGCGCTCGTGCGCCGTCGACAGCCGCTGCGAGGAGGCCATTCTGCGGTGGAACCACTCGCCGCCGCGGAACGCCAGCCGGTACGCGATCAGGTCGCCCAGGCAGGACGCGGTCGCCGCGCAGGCCAGCAGGGCCAGGACGTCGAGGAAGCCGTCGCCCGCGCCGGCCGAGTTGGCGGTCGCCGCGCCGATCACCAGCACACCGCTGGGCAGCACGGGCAGGAAGACGTCGAGGAGGACCGAGAGCGAGACCAGCGCGTAGATCCAGGGCCAGTCGAAGAGGGAGCTGAAGCCTTGCGGCACGTCTCCTCCTCGCTCTCCGCCGGTGTTGCTGATCTTCATCCCTGTCAGCCGTACAGCGTACGCCACCAGGGGCTTCCGGTTCCGTCCAGGATGCGTGACGTAGGAGACAGTTACAGCCCGATCACGACCGGCATACTTCGAGTGACGTCGATGTATGAGAGTTCCCGCATGCCAGCGTACGTGCGCGAGGCCCGGAAGCGGACGCCCGCGGACCGGATCGTGGCCGAGCCGGGACCGTATTCACAGGTATCGGCACACGTACGTCACACGGCCCGCACGGATCGCGCACCGCGGATCGCGCACCGCGGGTCCCGCCGGGGCGGCACGCGGGGAGAGGCGGCGCGCCCCGAGGGACGGCGCGCCTAGAGTGACGGCGTGACCGCCGTGCCGGAGCTGACCGCCGTGCCCGGGGCGGCCGCGGGCCGGGGCGCGCTCGCGGCCGGTTCCGGTTCCTCGCTGCTGCCGGTGGACCGCACGCTCGGCGTCGTGCTCGCGGTGCTGCTGGTGGTGGCGGTGGCGGTGGCGGCGTACGCGCGGCTCGCCGACCCCAACGAGCGCTACGCGCGCGGCATCGCGCTGGCCGGGGTCAGGGCCGCCGTGCAGCTCGCCGCGGTCTCCGCGCTGATCGGCTGGGTGGTGCACCACCAGGCCGCGCTGCTGGGGTTCGTGGCGCTGATGTACGCGGTCGCGTCGCGTACGGCGGGCCGGCGGATCACCAAGGACGCCAGCTGGGTGTGGGCGGCGCTGCCGATCGGGGCGGGCGCGCTGCCGGTGGTCGCGCTGCTGGTGCTGACCGGGCTGCTGCCGATCGACGGGCTCGCGCTGATCCCGGTCTCCGGCATCCTGATCGGCGGCGGCCTGACCGCGACCGTGCTCGGCGGGCGGCGCGCGCTGGAGGAGCTGACCGGGCGGGCCGGCGAGGTGGAGGCGGCGATGGCGCTGGGCTTCACCGACCGCGACGCGCGCATGGAGATCGCCCGCCCGGCCGCCTCGGGCGCGCTGGTGCCGGGCCTGGACCAGACCCGTACGGTCGGGCTGGTGACGCTGCCCGGCGCGTTCGTCGGCATGCTGCTCGGCGGCGCGGGCGTGGTGCAGGCGGGCGCGGTGCAGCTGTTCGTGCTGATCGCGCTGATGGCCGTGCAGGCGGTGTCGGTGTCCGTGGTGCTCGAACTGGTCGCCCGGGGGCGGATCACCCGGCCCGCGCAGGGCGCGGCGCGGGCGTAGCGCGGTCCCTGGCCCGGGGGACCCGGCACGGCGGGCGTCGGGCCGTGGCGGGCGGCCGGGCCCCGGCGGCTTCCGCGGCGGGCCCCGGCGGTTTCCCCGGCGGGCCGGATGTCGGGGCTGGTCAGGGCGTCCCGTAGACTGGCGGGCAGCAGAAGGGGAGTAGCTCTTCGCCGGACCGTCGACATACTGCCCGGGCCGTCCTCACGGGGCGTGCCGGGCCGGCGCCCGGGGGCGGGAGCGCCGCGAGGCGCCCGCCAGCGAGACCTTCGGCCGCAGCGTTCCACGCTGCCGTGCCGAGGCGACCCCTGACTCGCGAGGAGCGACGGTTCCCCCGGCCCGGCGGCCCGACCGATGAGGAAACCGTCCCGTGCTCAGCCTGACCGTCGTCGCCGTCGTCTTCGGCGTGATCTTCCTGGCCGAACTCCCCGACAAGACCGCGCTGGCCGGTCTCGTCCTCGGCACCCGCTACCGCGCCTCGTACGTCTTCTGCGGCGTCGCCGCGGCCTTCGTCGTCCATGTGGCGCTCGCCATCGCCGCGGGCAGCCTGCTCACGCTGCTGCCGCACCGGCTGCTCCAGGGCATCGTCGGCGTCCTCTTCCTGGGCGGCGCGGTGATGCTGCTGCGGTCGCACGGCGAGGAGGACGAGGACGTGCCGGAACCGGCCGACCAGACCTTCTGGAAGGTGTTCGGCACCGGGTTCACGCTGATCCTGGTCGCGGAGTTCGGCGACCTCACGCAGATCATGACCGCGAACCTCGCGGCGCGCTACGACAGCCCGCTGTCGGTCGGCATCGGTGCGGTGCTGGGCCTGTGGGCGGTGGGCGCGCTGGGCGTGTTCGGCGGCCGGATGCTGATGAAGCGGGTGCCGCTGGGGCTGATCACGAAGGTCGCGGCGGCGGCGATGATCGTACTGGCCGGGTTCAGCCTGTACGAGGCGGCGGCGGGGTGAGGCCGGGACCGGCCGGGCTCAGCCGGGCTCAGCCGGCGTCGGCGGTGATCACGAGGCCGCCGTGCGGGGCGGCCTCGATCCGTACGGCGGTCAGGTCCGGCACGTGCACGGTGGGGGCGTGCGCGCCGGCGCGCGGGCCGATGCCGACCACGCGCATCCCCGCGGCCTTCGCGGCGGCGATGCCCACCTCGGCGTCCTCGAACACCACGCAGTCCTCCGGCGCGAAGCCCAGCTCCGCGGCGCCCTTGAGGAAGCCCTCCGGGTCCGGCTTGCTCGCGCTCACGCATTCGGCGGTCACCAGCACCGGCGGCAGCGGCAGCGCGGTCGCGCCCATCCTGGCCCGGGCCAGCTCCTCGGTCGCGGACGTCACCAGCGCGAACGGCGTGCCGGTGCGCTCCAGCGCGGCGAGGAACGCGGGGGCGCCGGGGACCGGCACGACGCCCTCGGTGTCCGCGGTCTCCTCGGCGAGCATCACCGCGTTCTCGGCGTAGTTGACCGCCATCGGGCGGTCGGGAAGCAGCGCGGCCATCGTGGCGTGGCCCTGGCGGCCGTGCACCACCTTCAGCACCTCGGCGGGGTCCAGGCCCTGGCGGACGGCCCACCGGCGCCAGCAGCGCTCGACGACCGCGTCGCTGTTCACGAGGGTTCCGTCCATGTCGAGCAGTACGGCTTTCGCCTGGAGCTGGAGGGGGACGGGCATGTGGCTCCTCGTACGTGGCGCCGGCGCCGGGCTTTCGCGTGGTGCGTCGGCGTGGCGCCTGCGGGGCGGCTCGGCCACGTCGCGGTGGGCGTGGCGTCTGCGGTTGACGTCGGCCACGTCGCGGTCGGCGTGGCGCCTGCGCGGCGGGCGGGGTTACGCGGTGGTCCCGCCCGCCGGTCAGGGTGAGCGGGCGGAACCACTTTGTTCCCTCACGGTACAAAAGTTTTCCGGGTCACGCCAGTCGCGAGCGCAGCGTTCACCCGTTCTTCACCCACCCCCCCACCCGTTGAACTGGTGCGCGGGGCTC
>JAJSZB010000521.1:0-5553 GCA_050613715.1 Streptomyces sp. IBSBF 3018 | reverse complement strand
TTTGCCACCACTTGAAACGACAAGAATAAGTGAATAACTCGTTTGCCGCCGGCCGCCCCGGCCCCCCCCCCCAAACGAGGTAAGTGTAGCTACCACATAAATATTGCCGGGCGGTCGGCGGGCGCGGCCTGCGCCTGCACAACGCGGGCGCTCCCGGCAGTCCCGGCGTGGACCGCGGACGCGGAAACCGCGGAGGTCGCGGTCGTTCCGAGCAGTGCCACGACGGTGAGGGCGACAGCCGCGAGGGCAGCACGAATCGGGTGGTGGTGCGTCATTGCACGAACCTCTCAGAGATCAACTTGATGTTGATCGCGGACTCTATGCGTCCGCCCGGCTACTCGCGAGTCACCCACGAACCAACGCAGTTGGACATCAGGACGGCACGTTTCCCAATGTCCGACATGCGCCCCCTGCACGATCCGAGGGCCGATCCGCCCGCACTCGCCCCAGCACACCGACCACGAAAGGACTCTTGCGTGACCGACACGATCACGATCCGGATCAACGTCTCGGAGATGGGCCTTCCGGACATCACCTACCGCAACAAGCGGATCGTCACCCCGGAGACCATCACCCTCACCTACCTCGCGGACGACCCCGGCCCGGTCAACGGCATCTACCCCGTTCTGGCCCAAGTCGAAGGCCCCTGCCGCGGAGTCCACCCCGGCGACCAGGGCCCGAGCCGCACAACCGAATGGTTCCGCCGCGGCTACCCGGGACTCTGGCCCGAGTGGCTGATCACCTTCGCGGCCGACCACCGCCCCCAGTGACCGCACGGGAATCACCCCCGTGGCGACGGCTCCCGACCAAGGACAATCCGCCGCCACGGGTCCTCCATCCATCCCCGAAGGGACAGGAGAACCCCCAGCATGACGCAACAGACCCCTGGTGCGCTGCTACATGCCGCACTCGAACTCGCGTCGGCCGGCGTGCCGGTGCTGCCGCTGCGGCGCGGGAAGGTGCCGTTCGGCAACTGCCCCTCCTGCGCGCGCAACGCGTGTGGCGGTCGGCCGAACATGAAGACGCCCGGCCCCTGCGCCTGCCCGCCCCCGTGCCACGGGTGGGCCGCTGCCACCACCGACCCGGATGTCATCGCCTCCCCTGCGTGGGCGCCGGCGTGGCGGCGCGCCGCGGCCGTCGCCTACCACCCCGGCGGCGCGGGCCTGACCGTGGTCGACCTCGACAACGCCGACGCCATCACGTGGGCCCGCGACGCGCTGCCCGCCACCCGGACCGTGCGCACGACGCGGGGCGAGCACTGGATCTACCGCGGGGTGATGGCGTCCGCGAACGCGGTACGGCCGGGCGTGGACATCAAATCCACCATGGCCTACGCCCGCTACCTCGGCCCCGGCACCGGCACCGTCACGCCCCTGCCGGACGCCGTGCGGGCGCTGACCGCCAAGCCCACCGCGGTACGGCCGGTCGCCGCCTCCGCGCCGGCCGGGGGCGGTGTGTGCCCGCACCGCACGCCCGTCTACCTGGAGCGCGGCATCGCGATGGCGGAGCAGCGGATCACCGCCGCCAACAGCGCCGTGCACGCCACGGTGTACGGGACGTTCCTGGCGGTGCTGTCCGCGCACGGCCGGTGCGGCTGCCTGACCGACGCGCACGTGGCGCGGCTGTTCACCGCCGCGCAGGCCAAGGGCGAAAGCCCGCGGCACTGCACGGACGCGTGGGCCAACGCGCTGGCCCGGTTGGGGGTGTGAGCGGTGCCGGACGAGGAGAAGAACCCCGCCCGCGAGATCATCGCCGACTACGCGCAGGCGCATTTCCGGTACTTCCGCACCGCTGACGGCACCGTCTACGCCCAGCGCAACGGGCACCCCGTGGCGCGGCCGATCCGCTCGCAAGGAACCACCGGCAGCCACCGCCAGGAACTCATGGTCGGCCTCTTCCGCGACGGACGCGGCGTCTTCAACGGCACCGCGCTCAAGGAAGCTCTCGACCTGATCGAGGCGCTCGCGCTGACCGAGGAAGTGCAGCCGGTCCACATCCGCGTCGCCCCCGGCTTCGACGGGGCCACCTGGCTGGACCTGGGCAGGAACGACGGCCAGTCCGTGCGCATCCACCCCACCGGATGGAACATCACCGTCCCCGACCCCCGGGAGGTGTGCTGGCGGCGCACCCAGCTCACCGGGGAACTCCCCCTCCCCGCCCGCGACACCGACGGCAAGGGCATCGACCTGCTGCTCAGGCTCTGCAACTTCGCCAACGCGCAGACCGAATGCCTCGCGGTCGCGTGGCTGATCGGCTGCCTCGCCCCGGGCGTGCCGGTGCCGGCCCCGTTCCTGACCGGGCCGCAGGGCGCGGGCAAGTCCACCGGCGGACGCATGCTCATCCGCATCATCGAGGGCATGAGCGGCGACCTGCGCCGCGCCCCGAAGGATGAGGAGAACCTCATTGCCGCGGTCGCGGCGGGGTGGGTGACGGCCCTGGACAACCTCTCCCACATGACGCCGGACCTGTCGGATGCGATGTGCTGCATCGTCACCGGGGCGGAGAACGTCAAGCGGGCGCTGTTCACCGATGGCGACGTGTTCCGCGCCCGCTACCGCCGGCCGCTGCTGCTCACCGGGATCGACGTGGGAGTCATCCGCCCCGACCTCGCCGAACGCCTCCTTCCCCTGCGGCTGGAACGCCCGCGGGTGCGGCGCACCGAGGCGGAGTTGTGGGCGGAGTACGCCGAAGCCCTGCCCGTCGTGCTCGGCTCGCTGCTGGACCTGACCGTCAAGGTGCGCGCGGCTCCCGCCGAGACGCCGACCGATCTGAGGATGGCGGACTTCGCCCACCTGTGCGCGCAGCTCGATGCTGCCACCGGACTGGGGGCCCTGCCGGCATACCGGGCGAGCCTGGACGACCTCAACGACGACGTGATCGAAGGCGATCTCCTCGCGCAAACCGTTCTCCGCTTCGCCGAGACCCTTCAGCCGGGGGCTGCGGAGCAGATGACGTCCACGGATTGGCTGCACGCCCTCAGCCGCCTCTACGCGGGCGAGGAACTGCGCTCCCTGCCCAGAGGCTGGCCGACGACCGGCAAGGTGCTCTCCGACCGCCTCAAGCGTCTCCAGCCCACCCTTGCCGCCCGCGGCGTCCTCATCGACACCGGCCGCACCCGCGAAGGCCGATACCTCGAAATGCTCCGCCCGCCCGGACCGCCCCCGCCCGAACAACAGGCGTTCTGAACGCCGTTCGGGCGGACAAGCAAGAAGAGCACCGGGCGCGCCAGCACCGTGCTCTTCTTGCTGTTCGGCCCACAGGCCGCCCAAAGGACGCGCCGCGAAGCGGCCCCTTCTCAACGCCCGAACGCGCACCCGACTACCAGAGACACCCCCTTCTTCTGTCCTAGGTAGGGAACCGCTGCGTCACCTGCGTCACGCGACCCGAAAACCCGCCCCTGAGCTGCGGGAAAGGGCGTGACGCAGACGGACAGCCCTGCGTCATCCTGCGTCACCTGCGTCACGCCGAGACGCAGCCCGTGACGCACGCATGACGCAGACCTAAGCAGCCGCGTCACACAAACCCGCAGGTCACAAGCCCAGGTGACGCACGTGACGCTGTGACGCAGAAATCCACACCTCGGACACACGCACCCTCGCGACGCTGCCCAACCGATCGGCCCTCTCACCCGCTCACCTGGGAGCCACCTACATGAGCACCGCCACCGCGCCCATCCCCCGCATCCTCTACAACCCTGAGGACGCCGCAACCGCCCTGTCCCTCGGTCGATCGACCATCTACGAACTGATGGCCGCCGGCCGCCTGCGCTTCGTCAAGTGCGGCCGGTCCCGCCGCATCCACCACACCGAGCTGGAGCGGTTCGCCGCCACCCTCACCGACCAGGACAACTAGCCGGTCAACACACCGCCGGGGGGGGGGGGGGGGGGGGGGGGGGGGGGGGGGGGGGGGGGGGGGGGGGGNCCCCCCCCCCCCCCCCCCCCCCCCCCCCCCCCCCCCCCCCCCCCCCCCCCGGCCCTTCCCGGAGGAACCGTGAGCCCCCGCAAACCGAACCTCGAATCGTCCATCTACCTAGGCAGCGACGGCTGGTGGCACGGACGCGTCACCATGGGAGTCAAGAGCGACGGCAGCCCCGACCGCCGCCACCGCAGAGCCAGGACCGAAACCGAGATCAAGCGCAAGGTCAAGGAACTCGAAGCTCTGCGCGACAAGGGCCGCGCCCCGAAAGCCGGTCGCAAGCCCACCGTCGAACAGTGGATGACCACCTACCTGACCGACATCGCCAGCCTGAAACTGCGCCCGCGTTCCCTGGACGACTACTGGTCCAAGACTCGCAACGACATCATCCCGGGCGTAGGCCAACACCGCCTCGACAAGCTCGAACCCGAGCACCTGGAGCAGATGTACCGGGCGATGATGGACGCCGGTCACGCACCGTCGCACGTGCTGAAAGTCCACCGCATCCTGTCCCGGGCCCTGAAAATCGCCCACCGCCGCCGACTGATCGTGGAGAACGTCGCCACGCTGGTGGACCCGCCGTCTCAGGACGAGAGCGAGACGAACCCATTCACAATCGAGGAAGCGAAAGCCTTCCTCGCGGTGGCGGTGAAGCGACCGACCTTCATGCGATGGGTGATCGGTGTCGGGATGGGGTTCCGGCAGGGTGAATGCCTCGGTCTGCGGTGGCAGTACGTGGACCTGGACAACGAGCTGTTCCACCCGCAATGGCAGATTCAGCGGCTCACGTGGCGGCACGGTTGCGACGACCCGCACGCGTGCGGTGCCCGGCTCCACCGATTCGACCCGTGCCCGCCGGACTGCGCGGCACACAAGGGCTACAAGCGCGGGTGTCCGCAGCCCTGCCCGAGGACCTGCACCAAGCACGCCAGCGCGTGCCCACAGCGCAAGGAAGGCGGTCTCGTCTTCACCCGGCCCAAGACGAAGAAGAGTCGCAACGCCGTCCCGATCCCCCCGCCGTTCATCCCCCTCCTGCGCGAACACAAGGCACAGCAGGCGGAATTGAAGGCCGCCGCGGGTGAAGCATGGGAGGACTACGACGCGGTGTTCACCCGCCCCGACGGGCGGCCCCTCGACCCGCGGGCGGACTGGGGCGAGTTCAAGGACATCCTCGCCGAGGCCGGGATCGATGACCGGCGGCTGTACGACGGGAGCAGGCACACCGCTGGCACGATCCTCAACGAGCTGGGCGTCGACATCGTGACCATCATGGAGATCCTGCGGCACACGCAGATCACGCAGACCCGCCGTTACGTGAAGGGCCGCTCCCACCTGGCCAAGAGCGCGATGGACCGCATGGGCGAGACGTTCATGCCGCAGGGCTCCGCAGGCCCGACTGAGACCAGAACTGAGACCACCGGGAGTGTTGCGGCCCGCGCCCGCCGTCGCCGCCGGGTGCACTGAATGACGAAACCCCAGCTCAGAGCGATCTGAGCTGGGGATTCAGGGGAGCCCCCTGTCGGGTTCGAACCGACGACCTACGCTTTACAAGAGCGTCGCTCTGGCCAGCTGAGCTAAGGAGGCGCGAGAGGAAGTGTAGCGGGCGTGGCGAGGGGGGCCGGGGGGAAATCGTTGGCC
>JAJSZB010000520.1:0-3928 GCA_050613715.1 Streptomyces sp. IBSBF 3018 | reverse complement strand
CCCCCGGTCCTCAGGTGGTGACGAGGACCGCGACCACGATCAGGAGGGCGAGGAAGGCGGCCAGCAGGGCGCAGACGGTGTAGCCGAGGACGAGGCCGGCGACCGCGAGGCCGTCGCCCTGCTCGCCGGTCTGCCGTATCCGGCGCCTGGCCATGTGGCCGAGCACCACCGCGGGGACGGCCGGCAGGCCGAGGAAGGTGCCGGCGATCCCGCAGCTCAGCGAGGCCACCGCGTAGGAGTTGGTGCGCGGCGGCAGCGGCGCGCGGAAGGCGCGCGGCGGCGGGCCGGGCAGGTCGCCGGTGAGCAGCGCCAGGTCCTGGTGGGTCCGCGCGGCGTACGCACGGCCGAGCCGCTCGTCGTACTCGTCTCGGGTCAGCCGCCCCTCGGTGAAGGCGTCCTTCAGGACGTCCACCGCGCGCTCCCGATCCGCGTCGCCCGCCAGCATGCTTCCATCATGCCCGCGAGCCGGGCGGTACGAGCGGTGTGCGGGCAGACATCAGGGACGTTTCAGGGGCGCGTCAGGGGCGGTGGCCGGCCGGGGCGGTGCCCTCGCGCGGCGGCTCCCCGGCCTCGGCCGGCAGGAACTGGCCGATCACCTTGACGAACATGTCGCGCCGGTCGGCGGGCACGCCGAGCACCTCGGCCAGCTCCTCCAGCGTGGGCGCGCCGTCGCCGTCGGGGTCCGCGGCGTCACCGGCGGAGCCGGCGGCGGGCAGCGGCAGCTCCTCCGCGGTCAGCCGGCCGGAGCGGATCAGCATGTCGCGCACCGGCACGCCGAGCACACGGGCCAGCCGCCGGGTGGTCTCCAGGTCCGGCATGCTCTGCCGCTGCAACAGCCGGGTGACCGCGGCGCGGTGCACACCGGCCTCGTCCGCGATGCGCGATTTGCCGCCGCCGCGGGGGCTGTCGATGTCGTATCCGCGCCTGCGCATCAGGTCCTCGACCCAGCTCGCGAAGGCGTCCAGTTCTTGGGTGGTGGTCATGCACCTGCTCCCTCCAGGGGCATCCAGCTTAGCGCGCTTGCGCGCACAGAATTACGTGCCTTCTCGCACGCAATTCGTGGAGGTTCTCTGGAGACGGGCCCGTTCCGTTTACGTGCGGTGTGCACACGGTCGGCGTTCCGGCGAGGGGCCGGAGGTGCGGCGGGTGATCCGGAAGGGCGTGCCGGGCGGGGGCGCGCGGGATTCCGGGAAGGGGCGCGCGGCGGGCGTGCGGCGGGCGTGCGGCGGGCGTGCGCCGAGGGCGCGCCGGGTGCGCGGGACGCGGGGTCGGAGTCGGGGCGAGGTCGTACGGGCGGCGGATTAGTTGCGCGCTCGCACGCATCATGTCGCCGTGGTTGCCCCGTCGCGCACAGCGACGGCGGACCCATCCGGAGGTTCCATGTCCCTCCCTGCTCTGTCCTGGCAGGCCGCCGCGGCCTGCCGAGGTCTCCCCGCGGCCACGGTCTTCGCCCGCCGCGCCGCCGACGCCGAGCCCGCGCTGCGCGCGTGTGCGGTGTGCACGGTGCGGCGCGAGTGCGAGGAGACGGTGGCGCCGGCGGCGTCCTGGTTCGACGGCGTGTGCGCCGGCCGGCTGTGGCGCAACGGCCGCGCGGGGCCGGGCGGTTCGGCGATAACGGGCGCGGCGGGCGCGAGGCGCGCGGCGGGTACGACGGGTACGGCAGCGGGTACGGCGGTCGGCGCGGGCGCCGGGGCCGGGGCCTGCGCGGACGCGGGTGAGAGGGGTGCGGGTGTCTGAGCGGCGGGTGGACGAAGAGGTGGCGGCCGTCTCGGCCGGCACGGCCGGGACCGCCGATGCGGCGGGGGCGGGCGGGGATACGTCCGCGGCGGACGCGGGAGCGGACGGAGCGACGTCCGCGACGTCCGTCACGTCAGCGGCGGACGCGGCCGGCACGGCCGACGCGGGTGGCGTGGCCGGCTCGGCCGACGCAGCCGACACGGTCGGTGACGCGGCGCTGTGGATCGGGATGCTGATCCGCCAGTTCCCCGAGCTGATCGAGGAGTTGGCGCCCGGGCGCGGCGCGCGGCCGCGGGAGCGGGAGCGGGGCGCGGACGACCGCGGCGGCCGGGAGGGCGAACGCGCCCGGGCCGCCGAGGCCGCGCTGCTGCGCGCCGAGCGCCAGGACGCGCTGCTGGTGCGGCAGCGGCACGGGCTGGCCGTGCCCGGCCACAGCGCGGCGCCGCTGCGGCTGCACGTCTCCGACGCGATCCGCGACATCACCGACGGCGTCGTGGAGTTGGAGGAGGCGGTGCACGCGAAGCTCGGTCTGCCGCTGCCGCGCCGGGCGCAGGTGCCCGAACGACTGCGGCGGATCGGCGCGTTGCTGGACGCGGTCGCGGCGCACCCGGTGCTGGCCCGCCATGTACGGGACGAGGCGCGGCGGATGGCGCGGCGCTGCGCGCGGGCGCTGGGCGACGCGGAGCAGATCGTACGGGTGCCGGGGCGGTGTCCCTGGTGCGGGTCGGTGTCGCTGCGGGCGTTCCCCGCGCGGCGGGCGGTGCTGTGCGTGAACCCTGGGTGCAGGTGCGCGGTCGCGGACTGCGGGTGCCGGGACGATCCGGCGTACCGCCATGTGTGGCCGGAGGGCGAGTGGGCGGCGCTCGGGGTCGGGCCCGCGGAGGTGGCGCGGTTCGCGCGGGCGATGGAGGTCGGGCCGTGATGCTGCCGGCGGCGCTGGCCGCGCGGGAGGTCGGCGTCGCGCCGGCGACGCTCCGCAAGTGGGTGCATCTCGGGTATCTGGCTGCGGCGGGCAAGGTGGGGCGGGCGCATGTGTTCCGGCTGGAGGACGTCTTCGCGGCGGAGCGTGCTGCGCACGGCAGAACGCGGCCCCCCTCGCCGCCCAGGGCGCTGCCCTGACCCGCGGCTTTGCTCCGCCGCCCCGCTCCCGGCCCCCGGTCTCCCCCGGGGGCCGTTGCCATGCCCCGCACCGAAGGGCCAGATCGCTCAGCTCCGGCCCTCCCCCAGGGCGTCGCCTGGGAGGTGCCCCCGGGACCACCCACCCCGTGCGTGGCCGAGCACGCCCACGCGGCGCCGGCCGCACACGCAACGCAGCCCCGCGCCCCTGACCTCAACGCCCGGCGCAGCCGTGACGCGGGGGGCTGCGCCGGAGGCTTTTCGGGGGGCCGATCCGGAGGGTGGTTGCGTGCGCGCGCGAAATGAGGAACAGTTGAGGGGACGGCGGAGCTGTGCCCGTGAGGGCGGGGCCCGCCGTCATCGCGTACCGGGCCGGAGGCCGTACCGCTCCCTCCGGCGAGGGCCCCGGCCCGGTACGCGCCGGGCGACGCGCCCCCGCGGGACGGGGCCACGCCACCACCGCGACCGGGCGCGAGTCCGCCGCGACACACGCGACCACCCTCCACGAGGTGACACCGTCATGACGACTCCCCCGATCGCCTTCCCCGACGTCGAGAAGCTCGTCGTGGACATCCTGAAGAACGACCCGTCCCTGAGCACCGCCGAGGTCAGCCGGGACGCCCCGGCCGGGTTCGACGGGACGCAGCTCGCCGTGCTGGTCAGCCGGCTGGGCGGCACCTGGGTCGGCGACCTGTATCTGGACAACCCGATGATGCAGCTGGAGGTCTACGGCCCGGACAAGGCCAGCGCCTCGATCCTGGCCAACGCCGCCCGCCACGCGCTGCTCGCCACCCTCGGCGGCACGTACGGCGGAACCACCTTCACCGACGTCGTCGAGCAGGACGGGCCGCGCTGGATGCCCGACTACCTCTACCGCGCGGCCAACCGCTACGTGTGCGTGATCAAGCTCGCGCTCGACGTCCGCTGACCCCCGGCGCGAGCCGCGAAGGCCCACCGCGCGCCCCCGGCGCGACGTCCGCGCCCCACAGACGAGGGCCCCCCCCCCCGCGGGGGCGCGTCCGGGTGCACAAAACCCGGGGTGTACTCCCTTGGGGACTCCAAAAAAACCCCCGAG
>JAJSZB010000051.1:0-28234 GCA_050613715.1 Streptomyces sp. IBSBF 3018 | reverse complement strand
GCGCGGGGTTGGGCGGGGAGGGGGGGTGGCTCGGGAGTCAGATGGCTGCGGCGATGTCCGTGCGGTGGTGCGCACCGTCGAGGCTGACGCGGTCCACCGCGCGGTACGCGCGCTCGCGCGCGGTCGCGACGTCCTGGCCGGTCGCGGTGACGGACAGCACGCGGCCGCCCGCGGAGACGACCTGCCCGTCCGCGACCCGCGTCCCCGCGTGCAGCACGTACGCGTACTCGTCCTTCTCCGCGACGTCCGCGAGCCCCCCGATCGGATCGCCGGTCCGCGGCGTGCCCGGGTAGTTGTGCGACGCGATGACGACGGTGACCGCCGCGTCCTCGCTCCAGCGCAGCTCGGGGAAGGCCGCGAGCTGCCCGGTCGCCGCGGCCCGCAGCAGCCCGGCCAGCGGCGTCCGCAGCCGGGCCAGCACGACCTGCGTCTCGGGATCGCCGAACCGCGCGTTGAACTCGATGACGCGCACCCCGCGCGAGGTGATCGCGAGCCCGGCGTAGAGCAGGCCCGCGAACGGCGTGCCGCGGCGGCGCAGTTCGTCGACGGTCGGCTGCAGCACCGTCCGCTCGACCTCGGCGACCAGATCCGGGTCCGCCCACGGCAGCGGCGAGTACGCGCCCATGCCGCCGGTGTTGGGCCCCTCGTCGCCGTCCAGCGCGCGCTTGAAGTCCTGGGCGGGCTGCAGCGGGACGACCGTCTCGCCGTCGGTGACCGCGAACAGCGACACCTCGGGTCCGTCGAGGTACTCCTCGATCACCACCCGGCCGCCCGCGCCCGCGCCGATGCAGGCGCGCGCGTGCGCGCGGGCCGCGTCGAGGTCGGCGGTGACGACGACGCCCTTGCCGGCCGCGAGCCCGTCGTCCTTGACGACGTAGGGCGCGCCGAAGGCGTCCAGCGCGGCATCGGCCTCCTGCGGCGTGGCGCACACGTAGGAGCGGGCGGTGGGCACGCCGGCCGCGGCCATCACGTCCTTGGCGAACGCCTTGGAGCCCTCCAGGGCCGCCGCCTGCCGGGACGGCCCGAAGCAGTCGATCCCCCGGTCCCGTACCGCGTCGGCGACGCCGGCCACCAGCGGGGCCTCCGGGCCGACGACGACCAGGTCCGCGCCGAGCGAGCCGGCCAGGTCGGCGACCGCGGCGCCGTCCAGCGCGTCGACCGGGTGGAGTTCGGCGACCTCGGCGATGCCGGCGTTGCCGGGCGCGCAGTGCAGCGACGTCACGCCGGGGTCGAGGGACAGGGAGCGGCACAGGGCGTGTTCGCGGGCGCCGCCGCCGATGACGAGGACCTTCACGCGCACCAGGGTAGTGGGCCCGCGCCGGACGGCCGACCTCACTCTTTCGGGCGACGGCGGCAGCGGGCCTCCACCTGATCACACGGCACGTGCGGGCGGATCCCCCGGGGCCGCCTCGCCACGCTCAGCCGTTCGGCGGTAAGAAGAGACTTTCAACCGGGCGGGGTCGTACGAGGAGCGTGCAGTGAGCCAGCCGGACATGTTCCCCGAGGAGTCCCCTCGGGAGGAGCCTCAGCGGCGGGCGCTGCACCACCGGCACGAGGACCTGCGCGCGCTGCCGTTCCCGCTGGGCGACTGGGGCGAGCCGGCCGAACGGCTGGAGGAGGTCTACCGCTGGGCGGAGGAGGACGCGCTGCGCACGGTCGACTGGTACCTGCGCGGCCGGATGTGGAAGAGCCGCGGCGCCCGGTGGCTGCGGGCGGCGGCCGCGGTGTGCGCGGCCGCGGGCGCGGCGCTGCCGCTCACCCAGGTGACCGGCGCGGCCGACGGGACCGCCGCGTGGGGCTTCGTCGCGCTGCTCGCGGCCGTGGTGTGCGTGGGGCTCGACCGGGTGCTGGGCCTGACCTCGGGCTGGATGCGGGACGTGGCCACCGCGCAGGCGGTGCAGCGGCGTCTTGAGGCGCTGCGTTTCGACTGGGCCTCGGAGAGCGTGCGGGAGATCCTCGGGCCGACCGACGGGACCGCCGCGGAGGCGGCCGAGCGCTGTCTGACGATCCTGCGCAGGTTCTCCGAGGACGTCGCGGAGCTGGTCAGGCAGGAGACCGCGGACTGGATGCTGGACTTCGGGGCGCGTACGGCCGGCGCGCCGCTGCGCACCCAGTCCGCGGTCTGGGCGGCGGCCCGCGCCGACGGCGGCGCCGCGGCTCCCCGGACGCCGCACCCGAGCACCCGTCCGACCATGCCGCGCCAGCGCCCGCCGGAGACCCCGCCGCGCTGACGCGGGTCCCGGCCGCCACGACGGAGCCTCCGACGCGCCGACGCGGACAAGTCCCCTCAGCAGCCGACAGGCCCCTTCAGCTGAAGACGATCATCGACCCCTGGCCGAGCGAGCGCGTGGCCGCCGCGTGCAGCCCGAGCCAGACGTGGTGCTCGCGGGCGAAGGGGCCCGCGGCGACCGCCGCGGAGGTGAGGGCCGGCTCCTCCAGCGTGGTGTGGCGCTCCGGCGGAGCCGGGGGCGCGGGCGGGTTGGCCGGGTCGATGCCGATCGCGGGGGCCACGAACTCCAGCTCGCGCAGCAGCCCGTGGCTGGAGCCGAGCGGGCCGCCGCCCTCCAGCAGTTCGTCGTTGACCACCGGCTCGGGGAAGTCCAGCGGCACGTACGCGCCCGCGTGGTCGTAGTGCCACACCAGGTGGGAGCGTTGCGCGGTGCCCTCGAACATCTCCAGCAGCTGCTCGTAGTCGCCGCCGAGCGCGTCGACGGGCGTGACCTCCAGGCCCTGGAGGGTCAGCAGGTAGGCGCGGCGCAGGAAGTGCAGCGCGTCGTAGTCGAAGCAGGCGACCGGGGCCACGTCGCCGGACAGGCCCGGCATGTAGCTGTAGACGGGGACGGGCGGCTGACCGGCGTCGTTCAGCGCCTTGTCGTAACGGGCGATCTCCTCGGCGAAGGGGTTGTCCGGGCTGTGACAGAGCACGTCCACGAGGGGCACAAGCCACAGATCGCAGGCCACGAACACTCCATCCGGTCGGGGGCATCCAGCCTAATTCGCCGCGGGCCCTCCCGTCAGCGGCGCGTCACCCCCCGGGGCGCTCCGACCTCACTGCGCGCCGGGCGGTGCGAGCCGTTCGATCAGGGCGCGGCCGTGCACGTGGTACTCGTGGGTCAGCCGCCGGGCCGTCTCGGTGTCGCGGGCGGCGACCGCGTCGACCAGCGCGACGTGCTCGGCCCAGCACACCCCGGCCAGGTCGCCGAGCCCGCGCAGGTGCGGCACCGCGTATATCCAGATCTGGGTACGCACCCGGTCCAGGAACTCGCACAGGTGCGGATTGCCGCCGATGGCCGCGAGTTCGCCCCAGAACCGCAGGTCGCAGCCGATCAGCACGTCCAGCACACCGGTCCGCGCGGCGCGTGCGGCGGCCTCGGCGCGGCGGCGTACGGAGGCGATCGCGTCGGCCGGCAGCTCGCCCATGCCGTGCTCGGCCATCCAGCGGAAGGCCGCGTCGACCACGAACGCCCGCGCCTCGGTGAGCGAGCGGAAGTCCGCGGCGGTGAACAGCCGCACCTGGAAGCCGCGGTGCTGCTCGACCTCCAGCAGTCCCTGCGCGGCCAGGTCCACCAGCGCCTCGCGGACCGGTGTCGCGGAGACCCCGTAGGTGTCGGCGATCTCCTTGACGGTGAAGTGGCGGCCGGCCTGGAGCCGTCCGGTGAGCACCTCGTCGCGCAGGGCGTCGGCGATCTGCTGGCGCAGGCTGGTACGCCGCACGGCCGTCGGGCCGCCCTGCCCCATGGTGTCTCCTCGTCGCGCGTCCGCATCACGGACCGGCGGCACGGACCGGCGTCACGGCCTGGTGTCGCACATCCGTCTGGTCCCCCACACCTTAGGGCCCGTCCGGCGCGGGCCCGCCGCGGCGGCCGGGAACGGCCGGAGCGGCCCGGAGCGGCAGGCCGCGGCCTGCCGCGGCCTGCCGTGACCCGGCCCGACCGGCCGCGCACGCTTGCCCCTATCCTTCGGTGGCACGGCGAGCGGCCAGGCGGGGGGGCGTACGGACATGGACGAGCTGAGGAGCGACGATCCGCGGTGGATCGGCGGCTACCGGCTGCTCGGCCGGCTCGGCGCGGGCGGCATGGGCCGGGTGTACCTGGCGCGGTCGCCGCGCGGGCGCACGGTCGCGGTCAAGGTGGTCCGCGCGGAGCTGGCCGAGCAGGAGGAGTTCCGCGGCCGCTTCCGGCGCGAGGTGGCGGCGGCCCGCAGGGTCGGCGGTCCCTGGACCGCGCCGCTGATCGACGCCGACACCGAGGCGGACGTCCCGTGGCTGGCCACGGGCTATGTCGCGGGCCCTTCGCTGCAACAGGTCGTCGCCCGCGACCACGGCCCGCTGCCTGTCGCGTCGGTACGGGTGCTGGCCGACGGCCTGACGCGCGCCCTCGCCGACATCCACGGCGCCGGGCTGGTGCACCGCGACCTCAAGCCGTCCAACGTGATGCTCACCATAGACGGCCCGCGGGTGATCGACTTCGGCATCGCCCGCGCGCTGGAGACGGTCGCCGACGACGGCTCGATCACGTACACCGGGGCGATGGTGGGCTCGCCGGCCTTCATGTCGCCCGAGCAGGTCCGCGGCGACCGCGTGACGCCCGCCTGCGACATCTTCTGCATGGGCTCGGTGCTGGCCTTCGCGGCGACCGGGCTGCAGCCGTTCGGCGCGGCGAGCAGCGGGGTGCACGCGCAGATGTTCCGCATCGTCCAGGAGCCGCCGGACCTCGACGCCGTCCCCGAGGAGCTGCGCGGCCTGGTCGCGGCCTGCCTGGCCAAGGACCCCGAGGAGCGCCCCTCCCTGACGGACGTGCGGCGCCGCCTGGCCGCGATCGCCCCGCCGGCGCCGGACGGGGATACGGGTGCGGACTCCGGTACGGGCTCGTTCGGCGCGACCGGATCGGGCGCGGGTGCGGGAGCGCGGGCGGCGGCGGAGGAGCCGTGGCTGCCGGCGGCGGTCGTCGCGCGGCTCGGCCGCCAGGCGGTACGGCTGCTGGAGCTGGAGGAGGCGGAGACCGGCTCCCTGCCGGTGATCACGACGCCGGAGCCGCAGCTCCGCCCGGAGCAGTCCGCCCGGCCCGCGTCCCAATCGACGCCCGCGCCGCGGCCGCCCGCGGAGCCCTGGCCGCAGGTCCCCCCACGGCCGGAGCCCGTCGCGGACCTCGGCACGGCGTACCCTGCGGGTCCCGCCTACCGGGACGCGCCGACACCGGCGCCGGGGCGAGGGCCCGCGCAGGCCGGCGCGGGGCCGACCGTCCCGCCACGGGTGGGGCCGGCGGGACCGGCCGCGTTCACCGGCCACGCGAGCCCGGCGGGTCCCGCAGGGCTGGCCGCGCCGACCCCGTTCACAGGACCCGCGGGACCCGCGGGACCCGGTGGGCCCGGGCTGCCCGAGCGGTCCGGCGCCCCGCGCCGGCGGCGGCGCGTGCTCGTCGCGGTGGCCGGCGTGCTCGTGGTCGCCGCGGCCGCGGTCGCCGCGGTCGTGGCCCGCGGCAGCGGGGGCGGCTCGGGCGGGGGGCCGACCGCCGCGCCGAGCACGCACGCGTCGGCGGCGGCATCAGCGCGCGCGAGCGCCCCGGCCGACGCGAGCGCCGCGGCCGGGGACCTGCATCCGCCCGCGGACATGGTCGGCACCTGGCGGACCAGCTTCGACGGCGGCGACGCGACCGCCGCCGACACCCGCGTGCTCACCGTCCACGCCGACGGCACGGTGGAGCTGACCGGCGACGGGCCGTCGTACTCCTGCGCCTGGTCGATGCATGTGACGTCCGCCGGGCCGCCGGTCGCGCTCAGTCCCTCGCAGGTCACCCGCGGCTCGGCCACCTCCTGCCTGCCCGGCGGCGCGACCACGCTGACCCTGGTCGACGCCGACCACCTGCGCCGCGACAACGTCGACAGCGGCAGGTCTCCGCTGACGTACGAGAAGACAGGCGGCTGAACCACCGGACCGACGTACCGCGGAGAGCCCGCCCCGCGCCCGACGCCGCCTCAGAGGAAGGGGTTGACCTCGATCGTCTCGGTGCGGCCGGGACCGACCCCGATCGCGGAGATCGGCGCGCCCGACATCTCCTCCAGCGCCTTGACGTACGCCTGCGCGTTCTTCGGCAGGTCCGCGACCGTCTTGGCGCCCGAGATGTTCTCCGACCAGCCCGGCAGGTACTCGTACACCGGCTTGGCGTGGTGGAAGTCGCTCTGGCTGTACGGGAGTTCCTCGACGCGGCGGCCGTCGATCTCGTACGCGACGCAGACCGGGATGCGCTCCCAGCCGGTCAGCACGTCGAGCTTGGTGAGGAAGAAGTCGGTCAGGCCGTTGACGCGCGTGGCGTAGCGGGCGATGACCGCGTCGAACCAGCCGCAGCGGCGGTTGCGCCCGGTGGTGACGCCGAACTCGCCGCCGATCGTGCGCAGCTTCTCGCCGTCCTCGTCGAGCAGTTCGGTCGGGAAGGGGCCGGAGCCGACCCGGGTGGTGTACGCCTTGAGGATGCCGATCACGCGGGTGATCTTGGTGGGCCCGACGCCGGTGCCGGTGCAGGCGCCGCCGGAGGTCGGGTTGGACGAGGTGACGAAGGGGTACGTGCCGTGGTCGACGTCCAGGAGCGTGCCCTGGCCGCCCTCCATCAGCACGACCTCGCCCCGGTCCAGCGCGTCGTTCAGGATCAGCGTGGTGTCCGCGACGTAGCCCTTGATCTGCTCCGCGTAGCCGAGGTACTCCTCGACGACCTGCTCGGTGCTCATCGCGCGGCGGTTGAAGATCTTGACCAGGATCTGGTTCTTGTCCTGGAGGGCGGCGTCGACCTTCTGCTGGAGGATCGATTCGTCGAAGAGGTCCTGGACCCGGATGCCGACCCGGTTGATCTTGTCCGCGTACGCCGGGCCGATGCCGCGCCCGGTGGTGCCGATCCTGCGCTTGCCGAGGAAGCGCTCGGTCACCTTGTCGATGGTCTGGTGATACGGCGTGATCAGGTGGGCGTTACCGCTGATCAGCAGCTTGGAGGTGTCGACGCCGCGCTCGTTCAGCCCGCTCAGCTCGGAGAGCAGGACCGCCGGGTCGACGACGACGCCGTTGCCGATCACCGGGACGCAGCCCGGCGAGAGGATTCCGGAGGGGAGCAGGTGCAGCGCGTACTTCTGGTCGCCGACGACCACCGTGTGGCCGGCGTTGTTGCCGCCCTGGTAACGCACCACGTAGTCCACGGAGCCACCGAGCAGGTCGGTGGCCTTCCCCTTGCCCTCGTCACCCCACTGAGCACCGAGCAGCACAAGTGCGGGCACAGGCGTACACCCCTTCCGGGCGGGGCATGTCCAACGTGCAGAGAGCCGTCGAAACCTGCCCCGGAATAGACGAAGCCCCTGACGCAACGGCGCAAGGGGCTCTTGCACCGAGATTTTACCTGAGGAAGGACGAAGGTGTCGGCTCACGTCCCGGCCGGGCATTCCCTGCTCGTCGTCATCGACCCCGCGGCCCGTGCGACCGACGGTGAATCCGTGCGGATCGCCAAGGATGTGCTGCGTGCGGGGGCGTACTCGGTGAAATTCGTCTTCCCGCAGTCGGCGGAGGAGGCCGAGCACGCGCTCAGCCACCGCGGCCGGCGGCACCCGGTGCTGCTCGGCGACGACGCGGCGCTGCTGCGCACGGTCCGCGCGCTGCGCCGCGACCGCACGCTCGGCGAGGCGGCGCTGTCGGTGGTGCCGATCGGGCCGCGCGCCTCGCTGGCCCGCGCGCTGGGCGTGCCCGAGCAGGTGCCGGCCGCGGCCCGCGCGGTGCTCGACGGCGTGGAGCGCGAGCTGGACCTGCTGGTGGACGACAGCGGCGGCATCGTGCTGGGCGCGCTGAGCATGCCGTGCGGCGCGCCGGTCGCGCACACCGCGGCGCACTGGTGGACGCCGGTGGAGCGGACCGCCCGCTCGCTGGCCCGCACGCTGACCTCGCCGATCCCGGTGGGCGGCCGGCAGCCGCCGCGGCTGCGCCGGCTGCGGGTCGAGGCGGACGGCGTGCTGCTGACCGACCTGGACCGGCCGGTGCACGAGGTCTCGGTGCGCACCGCGCCGACCGGCTTCGCCGAGGTGCTGGTCAGCCGGCCCGACGAGGCCGGCGCGACCGACCAGCTGCGAGCCGTCGCCCGGACCGTCACCGTCTCGGGCCGCGACTTCCGCTACCGTGCGGACTCCGCGGTGACCGGCCCGGTGCGCACCCGCACCTGGACGGTGGAGCCGGCGGCATGGCGGCTGACGGTGCCGCGCTGAGCGCCGCTGCGCCGAGCGCTGCCCACGCGACCGGCGCGGCTTGGGCTGCCTGGGCTGCCCGCACGACCCGCACGGCCTGTGCAGCCTGCGCGACCTGCGCGACCTGCGCGATTGCGGGTCGCCGCGCGGCCCGCCCGGCGACGCGGCCGTCCGCCGCGCGCCTCACCAGGTGACGGGCAGCTCGCGCGGGCCGCGGATCACATAGCCGGGGCGCCACTCGGGCTCCCGGACCAGCCGCATGCCGGGCGCGTCGCGCAGGAACGCGCCGAAGGACGCGGCGAGCTCGACGCGGGCCAGCGGCGCGCCCAGGCAGTAGTGGATGCCGGCGCCGAAGGACACGTGCTTGTTGCCGGCCGCGGGCCGGGTGATGTCGAAGCGGCCGGGGTCGGGGAAGCGCGCGGGGTCGCGGTTGGCCGAGCCGAACAGCAGCGCGACCTCGCTGCCGCGCGGGATCGCCGTGCCGTCGATCTCGATGTCGTCCAGCACCCAGCGTTCGAAGAGCTGCAGCGGGGTGTCGTAGCGCAGCATCTCCTCCACCGCGTCCGGCAGCCGCCGCTCGGGCTCGGCGGCCAGCAGCGCGAGCTGGTCGGGGTGCCGGAACAGGTGCAGCCAGCCGAGCGTGGTGGTGTTGACGGTCGCCTCGTGGCCGGCGTTGAGCAGCAGCACACAGGTGGAGACCATCTCCTGCTCGCTGAGCACGTCGCCGCCGTCGTGGGCCGCGATCAGCGCGCTGATCAGGTCCTCGCCGCTGTCACGGCGCCGGGCGGCGATCAGCTCGCGCAGGTACCCGGAGAACTCCTCGCTGGCCCGCACCGCGCGCCGGGCGGTCTCCTCGGTCGGGTTCAGCTCGTACATGCCGGTGATCGCCTCCGACCAGGGCCGCAGCAGCCCGCGGTCGGCCGGCGGCACGCCCAGCATCTCGGCGATCACGGCGACCGGCAGCGGCTCGGCGACCGCCGCGAGCAGGTCGCCGCCGCCGTCCGCGTACAGCGACGCGACCAGCTCCCCGGCCAGCCGGCGCACGGTCGGCGCGAGGTCCTCGACCATCCGCGGGGTGAACGCCTTGGCGACGAGCCGGCGGATGCGGCCGTGCGCGGGGTCCTCCAGGTCGAGCATGCCCTCGCCGTTGAGCACGGTGAACGGCTCGTGCTCGGGCGGCGGGGGCGTGCGCCCGAACTCCTCGTGGCTGAAGCGGTGCAGATACGTACGGCCCAGCCGGCGGTCGCGCAGCAGTGCGCTCACGTCGTCGTGGTGCGGCACGAGCCACTGGCCGGTCGGCTCGAACCAGTGCGCGCGGCCGGCGGCGCGCAGGGCGTCGTAGGCGGGGTAGGGGTCGGCGACGAAGGCGGGGTCCCAGGGACGGAAGAGGTCCGTGGGCCGGACGCCGGCCGGGGAGGTGTGCGGCGGGGGCGGGGGCGCGGAGGTCATGGCGGCTCGCTCGGTCCGTGGTCGTCGGTCAGTCCGTGGTTCGCGTCGCGTCGGTCGGTCCGGAGTACGTGGGTCGGCCGTGGTGCGTGGGCCGGTCCGTGGTGGCGTCGGTCAGCCCGGGTGTGTCGGTCAGTCCGTGGTCGCTTCGATCAGTCCGTGCTCGCGCAGGTAGTCCAGCTGGGCGCGGACCGACAGTTCGGCCGCGGGCCACAGCGCGCGGTCCACGTCGGCGTAGACGTGGGCCACCACGTCCTGCGGGGTGCGCAGGCCGCCCTCGACGGCGGTCTCGACCTGCGCGAGGCGGTGGGCGCGGTGCGCGAGGTAGAACTCGACGGCGCCGCGCGCGTCGTCCAGCACCGGGCCGTGCCCCGGCAGCACGGTGTCCACGCCGCCCTCGACGGTCAGGGTCTGCAGCCGGCGCAGCGAGTCCAGGTAGTCGCCGAGCCGGCCGTCGGGGTGCGCGACCACGGTGGTGCCGCGGCCCAGCACGGTGTCGCCGGTGAGCACCGCGCCGTCGGCCGGCAGATGGAAGCAGAGCGAGTCCGCGGTGTGGCCGGGGGTCGCGATCACCCGCAGCTCCAGGCCGCCGACGCCGACCGCGTCGCCCTCGGCCAGACCCTCGTCGCCGAGCCGCAGCGCGGGGTCGAGCGCGCGCACCCGGGTGCCGGTCAGCTCGGCGAAGCGCGCGGCGCCCTCGGCGTGGTCGGGGTGGCCGTGGGTGAGCAGGGTGAGGGCGATGCGCTTGCCGAGCCGCTCGGCGGCGGCGACCACGCCGGCCAGGTGCGCCTCGTCCAGCGGGCCGGGGTCGACCACGACGGCCAGCGGCGAGTCCGGCTCGGCGAGTATCCAGGTGTTGGTGCCGTCCAGCGTCATCGCCGACGGATTGGGGGCCAGCACGCACAGCGCGCGCTCGGTGGCCCGGCCGCCGACCGCCGGCTGCGGCCGGCCCGGCGGGGTGGTCGCCGCGGTCATCGGGCCGCGCCCCCTTCCATGATCACCCGGTCGAAGTGGCCGTGCCGCGGCCAGCTCAGCACCACCGAGCCGGCCGCCTCGTCCACCGTGGCGTAGGGCACGACGGGCGTCAGGTCCCGGCCGGGCGCCGCGGCCAGCGCCTCGTCGGCGGTCGGGTACGGCAGCAGGTCGCGCAGCATCGTCACGGTCGGCGGCAGCATCACCATGTCGCCGCGTTCGTAGCCCTCGACGGCGTCGGCGGGGCGCAGCCACACCGTGCGGTCCGCCTCGCCGTCGCCGGTCACGTCCAGGGTGCGCTGGCCCTGCGGCAGGCGGGCGAGGAAGAACCACGTGTCGTAGCGGCGCTCCTCGAACTCCGGGGTGATCCAGCGCGCCCAGGGCGCCAGCAGGTCGGAGCGCAGGACGAGGTCGCGGCGGGCCAGGAAGTCGGCGAAGCCCAGCTCGTGGCGGACCAGCGCGCGGCGGTCGGCCTCCCAGTCGGGGGCGGTGGTGTCGGCGACGATGCCGGCGTCCGCGGGGCGCCGGCCGGCGTCGGTGAGGCGCTGCGGATCACCGGGGGCGAGGGGCTGCGGGTCGCCGGTGGGGCGCTGCGGATCACCGGGGGCCGCGAGGGGCCGCGGGTCGCCAGGTGCCGCGGGGGGCCGCGAGTCGTCCGCGGGGTGGGGGGGGGGGGCCCCCCCCCCCCCACCGCCGAGCCCGCGCGGCCGACGACCAGGCGCTCGTCCTTGAGGACCTGAAGCGCCTTCTGCACCGTGGCGTTCGAGGCGTCGAACCGGTCCCGCAACCGCTGCGTCGACGGCAGCTCCTCCCCCGGCGACAGGTCGCCCGACATGATCTCGTCCCGCAGGTCCGCCGCGATCCGCTCGTGCAGCGGCCGCCTGTCGAACGCGTCTTCCTGAGCCTTGGGCATGTCAGCCCACCTTCATGTCGTAGCGGAGCCGCTGGCCGGCGGCTGGGAACACGGAGACGTCGACCTGGAACGGCTTGCCGTCGCCGTCCTCGCTCACACGCGTCATGCACAGCACGAGCTGGCCCTCGCCGAGCGCCAGCTCGTCACGCTCACCCGCATTCGGCATGCGGGCGTAGACCTCTTCATGCACCCGGGCCGCCCTGAATCCCATTTCAGCGAGCAGTGTGACCGCGCCCCCAGGGGATCTTCTGGGCGCCCGCCAACGGCGTCCCCCTCGCCTCACCGAGCGGGTAGTACGTGTCGGTCAACTCGGTGGGCACACCGTCCATGTACATCACCCGTCGGCGGACCACGACCGGCTCGCCGGCCGCCCCGCCGAGCCGTTCCGCGACCTCGGACGGCGCGTTCACTTCACCGGCCTGCGTGATGCGCTGCGCCCTTCCCGCCCCTCGCGGCGGCCTCCTCGCTCCACGCATCGCCCTGCGCGTCCTTCAGGGAGTCACGTGGGGAGCTCACATGGTCGAAAAAGAACTCACTCCATATGACGCATCGCGCAACCGGCTCAAAAGATCGACGCACCTCCCGCCCGCGCTGGTCCAGGTGCTGCGCGAGCACCTGAAGTCGTATGGCACCGGCCCCGGCGGCCGGCTGTTCCGCACCGCCTGCCGCGGCATCGTTCAAGAGAGCTGCTACGGCGAGGTCTGGGCCTGCGCCCGCCGCGCCGGCCGCTCGGGCGCGGTGCTGCTCAAGGTCTACGCGAAGTGCCTCGGCGGAGCCACCAGCATGGCCAACGCCCGCATCGAGGCTGCGCTCGGCCGCTGGCAGTAGGCAGCTCCCCGCAGATCCGTCGGGTGCACTGCACTCCATCCCGGCAGGATCACCGCTCAGCGCTTCAGCGCCCGGTAGCGCTTCATGAGCGCGGTGATCCTGCCGGGATCGGCACCGCCGTTCAACTCCGCCAAGAGGTCATCAGGGCAGAGTTCGTACAGGTCCCCCCACCAACGGCGCACCTTGTTGTCCCAGATGCGGTAACCGCCGGGTACTCCCCGCGCGACGTACCGTCTCTTGCCCATGTGTCCCCCCAAGGCCGGCTGCCGACGTCCATTCCCCCACGCCTATCAGTCGTCCGTCCATCCCACGCATATCCCGCAGACGCTGGTCAGCCCCCGGATCAGAGTGAGACGCACTGGGACGTACGCCCAATTCTGACCACCCGCCGTCCCGCACAACCAGAAGGGCCCCTGGCCAGCGCAAACGCTGGGCAGGGGCCCTCAAGGGTGTGGCGGCACGTGGATTCGAACCACGGTAGGCTAAGCCGACGGATTTACAGCCTGCGCAGGCCCCCGGCTGTGGACTGCGCAAAGACGCATTCGTGCAACCCTCGCCCCACGAGTCTCCCGCTCTGCACGACCACCTCGCGGTCACACCTGTCAACTGTGGCATCGCTGCTGCATGACACCAGCCCCACAGGGTTCAGCCGCCCCAGCTCGCACATTTCTCCTAAAACGGACTTTTCGCACATGCTGCTGTTTCAACTGCGGAAGCATCCCGGAAGTGGTACTTCTACGTAAGCCACCGAACACGCGGGAGAAGACGATGCTGCTGTCCGACCTATGCGCTTCACTCAGCCAACAGAGCGAATGGCCCACGCTGGCGTCAACGAAGTACGGGATGCGCGTAGCCGAGCAAAAAAATGAGATGTACCAGGTGCCAGAGATATATGAAGTGAATTCATCTTCGCCGATGACTCCAGCCTTGGTATTAATCACAGCTCCCGCCGCGGTCGGCAAGAGCACTGCCGCAGATTACATGAGTCATGTTCTCCGGGCTCCGATTCTCGACCTTTCCACTCTCCAGGTGGGCACAGGTACGCTAGAGGGTGCACTATCAAAATCGCTCGGCTTCGCAGCTAGTGCGCGATTTCAAGCAGCGATGATGGACGGTCGAAGCGTGCTGCTGATTGACGCCCTAGACGAAGCGGAAGTCAGATCTGGTCAAGCGAATTTCCAAGCCTTTATTCGGGGACTTGCAGACACAGCCGCCGATATCGTCCACGGCCCTGCGATTATCTTGATGTCACGCGCCGAAAGCGCCCGCCCTCTGCAGCAAATATTCGAAAAGCAACGAGTTTCCTACTCTTCATACGAAATAAAGGCGTTCGATAAATCACAGGCCGAACAATATCTTAGTAAGCGAATGGCAGATCTGTACAAGAATAGCAGCAGGGAGGCGGTACACGCCAAACATGTCCGTCCATTCGAAGAGGCACGCGAAACACTCTTCCGAACTCTCGCATCCGCTTTTGGCGTATCACCCAACGACGTATGGGGCAACTCGGATGTGCGTGATTTTCTAGGCTACGCCCCCGTATTGGACGTGGCGGCGGAGTATCTCGCAGTCGACAACTTCACGACACTAACGAAATCTTTGCGCGAGAATACTGATGCAGGGCTCACTCATTGGGACCTAGTGGCCACGGTCATCAATGACCTATTGCTGCGTGAGCAGGATAAATTTTGCTCGCAGTTCAAAGAGTCCGGCTCCTTCAAGCGACACGGCAGCACTGCGCTGCTGAAGAACTTGTATTCACCGGCAGAGCAATGTGCCCGTTTGCTCGACCACGTCGAATATCTGGCGCTAGATCTGGATATCCCAGCTTCGATGCCTTCGGAGCTACGTGACGCTTACAGTGTCGCGGTTAGTGCGCAGTTGGGCAACCATCCCTTCCTCCGTGACACTAGCTGGTTCAACGTAATATTCCGGGATTACGTGATAGCACAGTCGCTCGTGAGCCCCATGACTTCACAGGCATCCGCAGCCTCGATACGCCAAAAGTTGCTGTCTTCCGCGTGGAAGCACTCACCTATGTACGGGTTTTTCTCATACAGCCTGGGAAAAACCGATCAAGCCGACATCGCACACTGCCACTCAGAAGAATTGGGAGCGATCTACGAGTCCCTCCGATCGATGTGCGACTCAGGAAATGATCTTCTCTCGTCAGTGACTCAAGTAGGCAACCATCTGGTTGCACGCTTCGCGGTCATGAAAGCAAACGACACAGCTTTCGCATCGGGAATCTTTACCTATCACACACACGACGGGACAAAGAGCGTCTCCTTTCCTCGCGGCCTCAGCAAGGCGGTGATCACAAACGTCCCCGACGTGACATTGGGTAGTGACCACTTGTCTTTCACCTTTGGCAGTCAGGTATATATATCTTGCCGAGATCTCTTGATTGCCGCCAAGGAAGTCCAGGTGTACGTGGGAGCTGACGAAGATGCGGTGGTGATAGACGCCAAGTCGATGCTCAGCGAGGTATCCAAAGTTCAGGCAGATGAACAGAGCCTCGTGATCCTCTCAGAGGACCTTCCTTACCCATGGTCGAAATATCATAAAAATTTCGACTGGGAGGAGTTCCAAACAGACACCATCGAAGCACGGACCCTATTCCTGGAGTTTAGGCGCATAATCTTGCGCTTCAAGAATGCCAAAGATGGAGAGCTTGCCGTTTACCAACCGATGATGGATAATCTCGTCGTCGGGGAGAATCGACGGGCCCGCACCGTTCTCGACTTCCTCCAGAGCATCGGCTGCGTGAAGTTGCATCGCAACATGTATCTACTCGACCTTAATGCTTTTGCCAGGCTTGGTCTCTCGCGTGCCCAGCTACGTGACCTTAACAAGAGCACAGCGATAGGTGAACTATCGGTACAGCTTCTACAGTTCTACAAGAACAGTCACTAAACGCGCGAGCGGTGAGCTTGGCTTTCTCGAGATGCTCTGCCGAGGATGCCAAGCTCAGCACTCGTTAATGGCCGCTTATACAAACTCGTACTGCAACTCGAAAAGGTGCCCCGCCTTCGCCAGCACTGATGCTTCAATCGGGCGCTCACCCCCGCTGTAGACCACGCGGAACGTGCGGAGGATGGGGAGATCGCTGGGGAGGCGCAGGGACTCGTACTGCTCCTGCGTGGGGACGCGGGCTGATACGCGGTCGACCGTCGGCACGGGCGGGTAGCCCATCTCCGTCAGCAGGGTCGGGGTGCCGCTGCGGATTTTGCGGGGCTCCGCCAGGGCCGTGCCGCGGGCCAGTTCGGCCGGGTAGTACGACTTCACCAGCTCCACCGGTTCGTCGTCGTGCGACAGCAGCTGGTGGCGCAGGAACGCCGTGCCCGTCTCCCCAAGGTCCAGCGCCGCCGCGGCTTCCGCCGGCGGCCGGACTTCCGAGACGCCGAGCATCTGGATGCTGCCGCGCTTCCCTCCGCTCGCGGCCACCGTCAACCATCGGTACTGCTCCCCCGGCTCAGCCGGCTCCGCCGGCTTCCCCGTGTCCGCCGGCCGCACGGTGTCCTGACGGTGCTCCCGCACCGTCACCGCCGAGCCCGCGCGGCCGACGACCAGGCGCTCGTCCTTGAGGACCTGAAGCGCCTTCTGCACCGTGGCGTTCGAGGCGTCGAACCGGTCCCGCAACCGCTGCGTCGACGGCAGCTCCTCCCCCGGCGACAGGTCGCCCGACATGATCTCGTCCCGCAGGTCCGCCGCGATCCGCTCGTGCAGCGGCCGCCTGTCGAACGCGTCTTCCTGAGCCTTGGGCATGTCAGCCCACCTTCATGTCGTAGCGGAGCCGCTGGCCGGCGGCTGGGAACACGGAGACGTCGACCTGGAACGGCTTGCCGTCGCCGTCCTCGCTCACACGCGTCATGCACAGCACGAGCTGGCCCTCGCCGAGCGCCAGCTCGTCACGCTCACCCGCATTCGGCATGCGGGCGTAGACCTCTTCATGCACCCGGGCCGCCCTGAATCCCATTTCAGCGAGCAGTGTGACCGCGCCCCCAGGGGATCTTCTGGGCGCCCGCCAACGGCGTCCCCCTCGCCTCACCGAGCGGGTAGTACGTGTCGGTCAACTCGGTGGGCACACCGTCCATGTACATCACCCGTCGGCGGACCACGACCGGCTCGCCGGCCGCCCCGCCGAGCCGTTCCGCGACCTCGGACGGCGCGTTCACTTCACCGGCCTGCGTGATGCGCTGCGCCCTTCCCGCCCCTCGCGGCGGCCTCCTCGCTCCACGCATCGCCCTGCGCGTCCTTCAGGGAGTCACGTGGGGAGCTCACATGGTCGAAAAAGAACTCACTCCATATGACGCATCGCGCAACCGGCTCAAAAGATCGACGCACCTCCCGCCCGCGCTGGTCCAGGTGCTGCGCGAGCACCTGAAGTCGTATGGCACCGGCCCCGGCGGCCGGCTGTTCCGCACCGCCTGCCGCGGCATCGTTCAAGAGAGCTGCTACGGCGAGGTCTGGGCCTGCGCCCGCCGCGCCGGCCGCTCGGGCGCGGTGCTGCTCAAGGTCTACGCGAAGTGCCTCGGCGGAGCCACCAGCATGGCCAACGCCCGCATCGAGGCTGCGCTCGGCCGCTGGCAGTAGGCAGCTCCCCGCAGATCCGTCGGGTGCACTGCACTCCATCCCGGCAGGATCACCGCTCAGCGCTTCAGCGCCCGGTAGCGCTTCATGAGCGCGGTGATCCTGCCGGGATCGGCACCGCCGTTCAACTCCGCCAAGAGGTCATCAGGGCAGAGTTCGTACAGGTCCCCCCACCAACGGCGCACCTTGTTGTCCCAGATGCGGTAACCGCCGGGTACTCCCCGCGCGACGTACCGTCTCTTGCCCATGTGTCCCCCCAAGGCCGGCTGCCGACGTCCATTCCCCCACGCCTATCAGTCGTCCGTCCATCCCACGCATATCCCGCAGACGCTGGTCAGCCCCCGGATCAGAGTGAGACGCACTGGGACGTACGCCCAATTCTGACCACCCGCCGTCCCGCACAACCAGAAGGGCCCCTGGCCAGCGCAAACGCTGGGCAGGGGCCCTCAAGGGTGTGGCGGCACGTGGATTCGAACCACGGTAGGCTAAGCCGACGGATTTACAGTCCGCTCCCATTGGCCACTCGGGCATACCGCCATGGGATGACGCCCCGGGGTGTCCGCGTCGTGCGGAGGTCCGTGGCGACGACGTAAACGATACCTGATGCGGAGGGGTGGTTCGCCACCGGATTGATCAGGGTCCGGGGGCGGCCGGGTGACTAGGCTGGCGGGTGGCGCGGCCCGCGGGCCGCGGCCGTGCGGAGCCGGCGGGCCGATGGGCCGCGGGCGGACGCGCCGAACCGTTGATCCGAACGAACCACAGCCAAGGAGCCCACTGACAATGGCCGACTCCAGTTTCGACATCGTCTCGAAGGTCGAGCGGCAGGAGGTCGACAACGCCCTCAACCAGGCCGCCAAGGAGATCTCGCAGCGGTACGACTTCAAGAACGTCGGGGCGTCGATCGCCTGGTCCGGCGAGAAGATCCTGATGGAGGCGAACTCCGAGGAGCGCGTGAAGGCGATCCTGGACGTCTTCGAGACCAAGCTGGTCAAGCGGGGCATCTCGCTGAAGGCGCTGGACGCGGGCGAGCCCCAGCTGTCCGGCAAGGAGTACAAGATCTTCGCGTCGATCGAGGAGGGCATCTCCCAGGAGAACGCCAAGAAGGTCGCGAAGATCATCCGCGACGAGGGCCCGAAGGGCGTCAAGGCCCAGGTGCAGGGCGACGAGCTGCGGGTCAGCTCCAAGAGCCGGGACGACCTGCAGTCGGTGCAGGCCCTGCTCAAGGGCAAGGACCTGGACTTCGCCCTCCAGTTCGTCAACTACCGGTAGCCGGTGGTCGGCAGCGGCCCGGCCGCCTCGGCCGCGTGCACCGCGCGGGCCGCACGGGTCGCCCCGGCGGCGTACGACCGGACGCCCGCCCCTCTCCCCCACCGGGGTACGGGGGCGGGCCGGCCGGTACCCGGGCCGCGCGGATCGCTCCGAGAGTTCCGACCGCTCGGACCGCTGCGACCGCTCCGAGCGCTCGGACCGTTCCTCAGGCGAGCTGCTTGACCACGGCGAGCGCGTCGTCGACGTGCGCGCCGATGTTGCCCATCGACGAGAACGCGTGCCGGATGACGCCCTCGCGGTCGATGACGAAGGTGATCCGGCCGGGCACCACGCCCAGTGACGTCGCGCCGTACTGCTTGCGCACCGCCCGCCCGCGGTCGGACAGCAGGGTGAACGGCAGTTCGTGGCGGCCGGCGAACTTCTCGTGGGACTCGACCGTGTCCGAGCTGACGCCGATCACCTCGGCGCCGGCGTCGCTGAAGCTCTCGTAGCTGTCGCGGAAGCTGCACGCCTCGGCGGTGCAGCCGCGGGTGTTGTCCTTGGGGTAGAAGTACAGCACCACGACCTTCTCGGCGAGCCTCTCGCTGAGGGTCACCGGGGTGCCGGACTGGTCGGGGAGCGTGAAGTCCGGTGCCGTGTCGCCGACTTGCAGGGCCATCGCCGCCTCCTAGGGCGTGGGGGTGATACCCAACCGTACGACCCGTCAGCGCGTGGCGAAGGGCCGGTCGGTCGGCACGATCTCCTTGCCCAGCGGCATCAGCGACAGCGGGATCAGCTTGAAGTTCGCGATGCCGAACGGGATGCCGATGATCGTGACGCACAGCACCAGGCCGGTGACGATGTGGCCGAGCGCCAGCCACCAGCCGGCCAGGATCAGCCACAGCACGTTCCCGACGAACGAGGGCGCGCCGGCGTCACGCCGCTCGACCGCGGTGTAGCCGAACGGCCAGAGGGCGTAGATGCCGATCCGGAAGGCCGCGATGCCGAACGGGATGCCGATGATCGTGATGCACAGCACCAGGCCGGCCAGCAGGTAGGCCAGGCACATCCACAGGCCGGCCAGGATCAGCCAGATGACGTTCAGGATCGTTCTCATCGGGGGCCTCCGGCCATGTCCTCAAGACGCTCGATGCGCTGTGCCATGGGCGGGTGGGTGGAGAAGAGCTTCGAGACGTCGCCCGGGCGGAACGGGCTGGCGATCATCAGGTGGCTGGTGGTCTCCAGCCGCGGCTCGGGCGCCAGCGGGCGCTGCTTGGTGCCGGCGTCGAGCTTGCGCAGCGCCGAGGCCAGCGCCAGCGGGTCGCCGGTGAGCCGGGCGCCGGAGGCGTCCGCCTCGTACTCGCGGGAGCGGGAGACGGCGAGCTGGATGAGGGAGGCGGCCAGCGGGCCGAGGATCATCAGCATGAGCATGCCGAGGATGCCGGGGCCGTCGTCGTCGTCCGAGCGGCCGATCGGGATGAACATCGCGAACTGCGCCAGGAAGACGATCGCCGAGGCCAGCGCGCCGGCCACCGAGGAGATCAGGATGTCGCGGTTGTAGACGTGGCTCAGCTCGTGGCCGATCACGCCGCGCAGCTCGCGCTCGTCCAGGATCTCCATGATGCCCTCGGTGCAGCACACCGCCGCGTGCCGCGGGTTGCGGCCGGTGGCGAAGGCGTTCGGCGCCTCGGTGGGGGATATGTACAGCCGCGGCATGGGCTGACGGGCGCTGGTCGACAGCTCGCGCACGATCCGGTAGAGCCCGGGCGCCTCGATCTCGCTGACCGGCCGGGCGCGCATGGAGCGCAGCGCCAGCTTGTCGCTGTTCCAGTACGCGTACGCGTTCGTGCCCAGGGCGACGACGAGCGCGATGATCAGGCCCGTGCGGCCGAAGAAGCTGCCGATGAGCAGGATGACGGCCGACAGAACGCCGAGCAGTACGGCGGTCTTCAACCCGTTGTGCCGGCTGTGCACGGCGCCCTCCAAAGTTCTGCGGCGGGGGACCCTCCCCCTTCAGGAGAACCTCCTACCCATGCCAACGCCACCTGAGCGCCGCCGGTTCCCCCACACGTCCGCGGCGCCGGCGTACCACCTGGTCAGAGCAGAGTCCCCTGGGCGTATCTCAGCACGATCTGCGGTGCGCCGGACAGCACCAGTCCGGTAACGGCGGTCAGCGCGATGGCCGCGCCGAGCGCGAAGGGGGTGCCGGCGACCGCCGCGGCGGGCCCGGCCGCCAGGGGCTGCGCGCCCGCGCCGGCGCCGGCCGGCGCTCCGGACCCCGCGGCCGCCCCGGACGCCGCTGCCGCATCGCCCGGGCGGGTGAACAGCAGCGCCGTCCAGCGCAGGTAGTACACGAGCGCGATCACCACGTTGACGGCCATGATCACCGCGAGCCAGCCGTGCTGCGCGCCCACCGCGGAGGAGAAGACGACGACCTTGGCGAACAGTCCGACCACGCCCGGCGGCAGCCCGGCCAGGCAGAGCAGGAAGAAGCCGAGGGCGAGCGCGGCGAGGGGCCGCGCGGCGTACAGGCCGCGGTAGTCGGCGAGCCGCCCGGCCGGGGCGCCGCGGGTCACCAGCGCGGCGACGGCGAAGGCGCCGAGGTTCACCACGCCGTACATGAGCGCGTACGCGACGGTGGCGCCGATCTCGTGCGCCGGGTCGTGGGCGGAGGAGGCCGCGGCCATGGGCACCAGCAGGTAGCCCGCCTGGCCGATGGAGGACCAGGCCAGCAGGCGTACCGCGCCGCGCTCGGCGTCCGGGCTCTGCCGCAGCGCGCCGACGTTGCCGACCGTCATGGTCAGCGCGGCCAGCACGCCGAGCGCCGGGCCCCACACGTCGTGGTAGGGCCGGAAGGCGATCACCGTGACCAGGATCAGCCCGGAGAACCCGGCGGCCTTGCCGACCACCGACAGGTACGCGGCGACGGGCAGCGGCGCGCCCGCGTAGGTCTCCGGCACCCAGAAGTGGAAGGGCGCGGCGGCCAGCTTGAAGGCGAAGCCGACCAGGGTGAGGGCGGCGCCGACCTTGGCGAGGTGGTCCAGCTGGCCGGGGGTGTGGGTCAGCCCGGCGGCGACGCCCGAGAGGTTGACGGTGCCGGTGGCGGCGTAGACGAAGCTGATGCCGAGCAGCGAGACGGCCGTGGCGGTGACCGAGGACAGGAAGAACTTCAGCGCGGCCTCGCTCGCCGTACGGTCGCCGCGGCGCAGGGCGACCAGGGCGAACGCGGGCAGCGTGGTGACCTCCAGCGCCACGATCAGCGTGATCAGGTCGCGGGAGGCGGGCAGCAGGGCGGCGCCCGCGGCCGAGGAGAGCAGCAGGAACCAGTACTCCCCGGCGGGCGCCTGGGCGCGCCCGCCGGACCGCGGGGCGACGGGCGCGTCGGTGGACCCGGCGGTCACCGACAGCAGCGCGGTGAGCAGCCCGCCGCCGAGCACCAGCACCTGGACGACGAGGGTGAAGTGGTCGGCGGCGTAGGAAGCGGTCTGTGCACAGGATGCACCCCGGGTCTGACAGAAGGTGGCGCGGTGGCCGTCGCGCAGCGGGATCAGGGTGAGTCCGGCGGCGAGGAAGCCGGCCGCGGTCACCCAGCCGAGCAGCGGCTTGCGTTGCTCGGGAAGGAAGAGGTCGGCGACCAGCACCACCACGGCCAGGCCCGCCGGGATCACCACCGGGGTCAGCGCCGTCCAGTCGACGGACTGCACGAGGGACGCCATCAGTTGCCTCCGAGCAGGGAGCGTACGGCGGGGTCGGTCAGCCCGAGCAGGACCGCGGGCCACAGGCCGGCCAGGACGGTGAGCGCGGCCAGCGGGGTCCACGCGGCGAACTCGTAGCCGCGGACGTCGGCGGTGGCGGGCACGGCCTCGGCGGTGGCGCGGTCGCCCATGCACACCCGGCGGACCACGGTCAGCAGGTACGCGGCGGTGAGCAGGGTGCCGAACGCGGCGACGGCGGTGAAGGTCAGGTAGGCGGGCCTGCTGAGGCCGCCGCCGGGTCGGAACGCGCCGAACATCGCGAGCATCTCGCCCCAGAACCCGGCCAGGCCCGGCAGGCCGAGCGAGGCGACCGCGCCGAACGCGAGCAGGCCGCCGAGCCGCGGCGCGCGGCCGTACAGCGCGGCGCCGGTGCGGCCGGCGAGGTGGTCGAGGTCGCTGGAGCCGTACCGGTCCTTCACCGCGCCGACGAGGAAGAAGAGCAGGCCGGTGATGAGGCCGTGGGCGATGTTGGCGAACAGCGCGCCGTTCACGCCGGCCGGGCTGAGCGAGGCGATGCCGAGCAGCACGAAGCCCATGTGGCCGACCGAGGAGTACGCGATGAGGCGCTTGAGGTCGCCGCCGTTGCCCTGCCGGGCGAGCGCGAGGCAGGCCAGCGATCCGTAGACGATGCCGACGACGGCGAAGGCGGCGAGGTAGGGGGCGAAGGTGTGCATGCCGTCGGGGGCCATCGGCAGCAGGATGCGGACCAGGCCGTAGGTCCCCATCTTCAGCAGCACGCCGGCCAGCAGCACCGAGCCGGCCGTCGGCGCGGCGGTGTGCGCGTCGGGCAGCCAGCTGTGCAGCGGCCACATCGGGGCCTTCACGGCCAGGCCGATGCCGATGGCGAGGACCGCGATCAGTTGCGTGGAGTGACCGAGCGACGACCCGTTGTCAGTGGCGAGTGCCACCATGTCGAACGTGCCCGCTTTCACGCCGATGAGGAGCAGGCCGAGCAGCATGATCACGGAACCGAGGACGGTGTACAGGATGAAGCGCAGTGCGGCCCTGCCCGCGGTCTCGGGGCGGTCTCCCCCGCCCCAGCGGGCGATGAGGAAGTACATCGGGATCAGCACGGTCTCGAAGGCCAGGAAGAACAGCATCAGGTCGAGCACCGCGAAGGTCGCCAGCGTGCCCGATTCCAGCAGCAGGATCAGCGCCACGAAGGCCTTGGGCGAGGGGCCTTCCGGCATGTGGAAGTACGAGTAGAGCGCGCACAGGAAGGTCAGGAGCGCGGTCAGTACGAGAAGGGGGAGCGAGATGCCGTCGACGCCGAGGTGGAGATGGATGCGCAGGGCCGGGATCCAGTCGACGTCCGTGGTGGCCTGCATCCGGGCCGGGTGGTCGTGGTCGAAGCCGGCCGCGAGGACGATCGTGAGCACGAGCACCGCGCCGGTGACGGTCACGCCGTGCCGCAGGACGGCCTGGCCGGGGTCGCGGCCGCGCAGTCCGGGGGGCGCGGGCAGCAGCGCCGCGACCGCGCCGAGCAGCGGCAGCACGAGGATCGCCGCGAGCAGGTACTGGAGTGCGGTGTCGTTCACGGGATCTCACGTTCCGACGGCGACGAGGACGGCGAGCACGACGGCACCGGCCAGCAGCGCGCTGAGGTATGTCTGGACGTTTCCGGTCTGCGCGCGGCGGACGGCCGTGCCCAGCAGCCGGGGCAGGCCCCCGGCGCCGCGGACGTACGTCTCCACGACGTCGCGGTCCAGGAAGCGGACCAGGTCCGCGGCGGCGAGCACCGGGCGGACGAAGAGGAGTGCGTACGCGGCGTCGAGGTGGAAGCCGCGGGCGGCGTGCCGGTGCAGCGGGCCGAGCAGCAGCCGGCCGGGGTCGCCCGGGTCGTCGGAGGCGGCGATGTCGCCGTACACCCGTGCGTGGGCCTCGATGGCCTCGGCCTCGACGCGCTCGGGCTCGGTGTCGGCCGGCTCGGCGACGACGGCGCCCATCGGATGGGCGCGGCGCACCGAGGCGGTGGCCTGCCAGGCGACGTACGCCACGACGACGCCGACCAGGGCGAGCCCGGTGCCCAGCACGCCGGTGACGAGGGTGGGGCCGAGGGGCGCGCCGCCGAACCAGTCGGGCAGCTCGCGGTACGCGAGGCCGCCGAAGGCGATGGTCGGCACGGCCAGCACCCACAGCACGCCGGTCATGGCGGCCGGCTGCCTGCCGTGGTCGGGGGCCTGCGGGCCGCTGCCGCGGAAGGCGAGCAGGAACAGCCTGGCGGCGTATGCGCCGGTCAGCACCGCGGTGGCCAGGCCCGCCACGAAGACGGTCCAGCCGACCGCGGACGGCACCAGCGGGGTGTCGCCGGAGGAGGCGTGCTCGGCGGCGCGCAGCACCGACTCCTTGGAGAAGAAGCCGGACAGCGGCGGCAGCGCGGCCAGGGCGGCGAGCGCGATGCCCATCGTCCACATCGCGTCGGGGGCGCGCTTGGCGAGCGAGCCCATACGCGCCATCGCGGTCAGGGAGTTGGTGCCGGCGGCGTGGATGACCGCGCCCGCGGCGAGGAACAGCAGGGCCTTGAAGGCGCCGTGCGACAGGAGGTGGAAGACGGCGGCGTCGCGGTCGCCGACGGCCAGGGCGCCGGCCATGTAGCCGAGCTGGCCGATGGTGGAGTAGGCGAGCACCCGTTTGATGTCGTCCTGGGCGAGGGCGGCCAGCGCGGAGCCGACCATGGTCACCGCGGCCATCGCGGCGAGCACCGCGAGGGCGGCGGCGGACGCGGTGAACACCGGCAGCAGCCTGGCCACCAGGTAGACGCCGGCGGCCACCATGGTCGCCGCGTGGATCAGCGCGGACACCGGGGTCGGGCCGGCCATCGCGTCGGGCAGCCAGGTGTGCAGCGGGAACTGCGCGGACTTGCCGGCGACGCCGGCGAGCAGCAGCAGCGCCACCACGGTCGGGTGGGTCAGCTGGTGGTGGGCGGCGGTGGTGAGGATGCCGTTGATCCGGAAGGTGCCTGCGTCCGCGGCCAGCGCGAACACGCCGATCAGGAACGGCACGTCGCCGAGCTTGGTGACCAGGAACGCCTTGATGGAGGCGGCGCGGGCGGTCTCGGTCTCCCAGTAGTGGCCGACGAGGAAGTACGAGCAGATGCCCATGACCTCCCAGCCGACCAGCAGCACCATCAGGTCGCCGGTGTAGACGACCAGCAGCATCGCGGAGGTGAACAGCGAGACCAGGGCGGCGTAGGACGGGTAGCGCGGGTCGTCGCGCAGATAGGAGACGGAGTAGATCTGGACGCAGGTGGCGACCAGGCCGACCAGGACGGCGACGAGGACGGCGAAGCCGTCCAGGTGCAGGGCGAGGTCGATCGGCACGGTGCCGGTGGCGGTGAGCCGGTGGGCGGCGTCGTGCGGCGCGCCGGTGCCCTGCCGGGCGGCGACCACGACGGCCACGGCGAAGGACGCGACGGTGGGCAGCAGGGCGAGCGGCCGGACGAAGCCGGGCGCGCTGCGGCCCAGCAGCAGCCCGGCGACCGCGCCGAGGAACGGCAGGAGGGGGACGAGCGCGGCAAGGGCGGTCAGGGTCACGCGGTGGCCTCGGCCTTCTCGTCGTCGCCCGTCGGTCCGGGCTCGGCGCGCGGGTCGGGCTGCGCGCGCCCGGGTCGGTCGGCGAGGGCGGTGAGGCGGTCGATGTCGGAGCTGCCGCGGTTGCGGAAGACCAGCAGCACGATGGCCAGGCCCAGCCCGATCTCGGCGGCGGCGATGGTGATGGTGAACAGGGTGAGCGCCTGGCCGGCGTGGAGCGTGTCGCGCAGCCACACGTCGAAGGCGACCAGGTTGAGGTTGACGGCGTTGAGCATCAGCTCGACGGACATCAGGACGAGGATCGCGTTGCGGCGGGCGAGCACCCCGTAGCCGCCGACGCAGAACAGGAGGACGGCGAGGACGGCGGGATAGGCGAGGTGCATCAGTTCTCCTTGCCGGCCGGGCCCGCGGCGGTGCTCGGGCCCGCGGCCGCGGCGGCCGGGCCCGTGCCCGCGGCGCTCCGGCCCGCGGCGGTGCTCGGCCCCGCGGCCGCGGAGGCCGGGTCCGCGGTGCTCGCGGTCTCGCCGGCGTCGCGGCGGGAGAGCACGATCGCGCCGACCAGCGCGGCCAGCAGCAGCACCGACAGCGCCTCGAAGGGCAGCACCCAGTGCCGGAAGAGGCTCACGCCGGTCGCCCGGGAAGACCCCTGGGCGGCGCCGTGCAGGTCGATCCAGGTGGAGCGGAAGGCGTCCACGACCACCCACACCAGGGTGACCGCGGCCGCGGCGGCGACGCCGAGGGCGACCCAGCGGTTCTCGGAGTCGGCGTCCGGGGACCGGCCGATGGGCGCCTTGGTCAGCATCAGGCCGAACAGGAGGAGGACCACGACGGAGCCGACGTAGACGAGCACCTGGACCCAGGCGATGAACTCCGCGGTGAGCAGCAGGTACTCGACGGCCAGGCCGCCGAGGGCGACGACCAGCCACAGCGCGGCGTGCACGAGCTGCCGCGTGGTGACGGTCAGCAGCGCGGCGCCGAGGGTGGCCAGGCCCACGAGCACGAAGGTGATCTCGACGCCGGTCGGGGAGAGGAAGCCGGGGTGGTGGGCGGCGGCCGAGAGGTGGGCGACCGCGCCGCCGGAGGGGCTGCCGGGGACGAGGGAGAGGGCGGCGGAGAGGGTCATGTGCCGTCCTCCCCCGCCTCGCGGCGGGCCGCGGCGGCCTTCTCCGCGGCCTTGCGGGCGGCGGCCACCTCCTTGGGCTCCTCGGCCGCGGGGTCGAGGGCCGGCGGGGCGGGGACCGTCCACATCCACGCGCGCAGTTTGTCGCGCTCGTGGGTGAGGTCCAGGATGTCCGTCTCCGCGTACTCGAACTCCGGTGACCAGAACAGCGCGTCGAAGGGGCACACCTCGATACAGATACCGCAGTACATGCAGAGGGAGAAGTCGATGGCGAAACGGTCGAGGACGTTGCGGCTGCGCTCGCGCCCGCCGGGTGCGGCCGGCGGCACCGTCTCCTTGTGGGAGTCGATGTAGATGCACCAGTCCGGGCACTCGCGGGCGCACAGCATGCAGACCGTGCAGTTCTCCTCGAACAGCGCGATCACGCCGCGGCTGCGCGGGGGCAGTTCGGGCAGCGCGTCGGGGTACTGCGCGGTGACGGACCGCTTGGTCATGGTCCGCAGGGTGACGGCCAGGCCCTTGGCCAGACCGGTTCCGGGGATCCCCATGGTCAGGAGGTCACCACCTTCACGACGCCGGTCAGGGCGATCTGGGCGAGCGAGAGCGGGATCAGCACGGTCCAGGCGAGCTTCTGCAACTGGTCCTCGCGCAGCCGCGGGTAGCTCACCCGAAGCCAGATCACCGCGAAGGAGAGCACCGCGGTCTTCAGCAGCGTCCACAGCCAGCCGACGCTGCCGGACCACGGGCCGTGCCAGCCGCCGAGGAAGAGCACCGCGGTCAGCCCGCTGAGCACGACGATGCCGGCGTACTCGGCGAGCAGGAACAGCGCGAAGCGCAGGCCGGTGTACTCGGTGTACGCGCCGAAGATGATCTCGGAGTCGGCGACCGGCATGTCGAACGGCGGCCGTTGCAGCTCGGCGAGCCCCGCGGTGAAGAACACCAGGCCGCCCACGAGCTGCCACAGCGTCCACCACCAGTGGTACGACTCGACGATGCCGGGCAGCGACAGGGTGCCGGCGGCCATCGCCACGGAGGCGGCGGTGAGCAGCATCGGCAGCTCGTACGCCATCAGCTGGGCGGCCGTGCGCAGGCCGCCGAGCAGCGAGAACTTGTTGGCCGACGCCCAGCCGGCCATCAGCGAGCCGAGCACGCCGACGCCCATCACGGCCAGGACGAAGAACAGCCCGGCGTCCAGCGCCTGGCCGACGAAGCCGTCGGGGCCGACCGGGATCGCGATCAGCACCAGCAGGTACGGCAGCAGGGCGACGGCCGGCGCGAGCTGGAAGACGCGGCGGTCGGCGTCGGCCGGCACCACGTCCTCCTTCTGCGCGAACTTCACGCCGTCGGCGACGAGTTGCGCCCAGCCGTGGAAGCCGCCGGCGTACATCGGGCCGAGCCGGCCCTGCATGTGCGCCATCACCTTGTGCTCGGTCTGGCCCACCAGCAGCGGGAACACCAGGAACACGACGAGCACGGCGACCAGCCGCAGGACGACGTCCAGCGTGTCGTTCACGTCGTGCCTCCGGCAGGGGGATCGGCGGGCGGCTCGGGGTCGGGGCCGGGCCCCGCGGGCGCAGCCGGGGCACGGGCGGCAGCGGCGCGGCCTCGGGCGCGGCGCGGA
>JAJSZB010000519.1:0-3940 GCA_050613715.1 Streptomyces sp. IBSBF 3018 | reverse complement strand
CACCCCGGGCGTGCGCCCGCCGGACGTACGCCCGCCCGTACGCCCGCCCTCGACGCAACCCGCCCCGCCTACCCCTGGTGCCGCGGCGGCGGCAGAAGCCCCAGCGACTGCGCGCGCAGCACCGTGGACAGCCGGTCCGCGGTGCTGAGCTTCCGGTACAGATTCCCGATGTGCTTCTGGGCCGTCCGCACGGATATGCCCAGGCGGCGGCCTATCGCCTCGGCGGTCAGTGAGTCCCCGAGCAGTCCGAGCACGACCGTCTCGCGCGGCGTGAGCCCGTGCTCGGCGGCCAGCCGCACCGGGTCGAGGCCGGCGGTCGGGCCCGCGGTCGCCCCGGCGGTCGCGTCCCGGCCCGCGGCCGGGTCCGGTCCGGCGGTCGGGTCGGGGCCCGCGGCCACCGGTCTGCGCAGCGCCCGCAGATTGCGGCACTGCCGCTCCACCCCGCACAACAGCGGCTGCAGCCGCTTCGCGTACTCCACCTGCGCCGGCGTGTAGTCGCTGCTGCGCAGCAGCTTCCAACCGCGGTACGGCTCGTCGACGGACGTGTCGGGGAACGGGATCGTCAGCATGTCCCGGACGCCCAGCTCCTCGTAGGAGATCGTCGCGTACGCGGTGTTGCGCCAGGCCAGCCGGCCGATGATGCCGACGGCGCTCGTCGGCGCGGGGTCGGTGGACACGATGTAGTGGTCGATGAACGGGTAGCACCTGCGCACCCGCGCCCGCAGGTGCTCGCTCATCGCGTCGCCGCCGATCTGCTCGGTCGGCTCCCACATCCGGACCCGGCCCCACTGCGGGGTCCACTCCTCCTCCTTGTGCACGACGAGGTCGGCGTCCAGCGCGCGCAGCACCTCCTCGGCCAGCGACCGCCACAGCTCGTCCGGATCCGACGCGTGCAGCGCGCCCAGCGCGAGGTCGGTTATTCGGTCGTGTCCCGCCTGGCCCGCGTACGTCACGGCGTCCCCCTGTATCCGCTCCTACGTAGTTGTACCCATGTTCTCGGCCATGTGGGTGCTGGCAAGCTTGTTACGTGACGATCCAGCAGGTCGTGACAGCCGGGGAGGGCAACACCGAGGAAATGTCCGAGGGAACGCCCGCAGAAACGTCCGACGAGGCGCCGACCGCGCGTCGACGGAAACGCGCCGCCGCACGGGACGCGGTGGCGGCGCGGACCCGGAGATGTCCCGGCCCCTTGCAGGGGGAGCGCAGCCGGGGAGGCTGACGCATCGAGGGGAAGCAGGGCCGGGATGAGCCGGGTCAGGCCGCGGGGGGAATCAAGGCCTGGCCCGGCATTCGGACGTGTCCGCACGGTCGTGTCGTCGCCCGGAAGCAGGCGCGACCGTGCGGACACCCGGGGGGACTGCCTGTCGTTCCCTAGGCAGGGCCCGGGGCCGCGTCCGGGGCCGCGTGCGGGGCCTGGGCAGGGCCCGGGGCCGTCGGCCGGCGCAGGCCGTCGAGGACGGTCTCGAAGAGGGGGCGCAGGTAGTCGGGCGACTCGTTGATCTTGGCGATGGCGACGATCACGTCGAAGACCTGCTCCAGCGTGAGGTCGTCGCGGATCTGCCCGGCCTGCTGGGCCGCGGTCAGCAGCGGGCGGCCCGCCTCGACGGCGCGGGCGCGGTGGCTGGTGAGGCCGTCCCGGCCGGTGTGCTCCAGCAGTTCGGACGTGATCAGCCGCTTGTGCGGAATGAACGCGATCATCAGCCGCAGCCATGCGAGGAGCGCCGCGTCGGGGGACTGGCCGGGCTCGGCCGTCGCCGCGGCGCAGACCTGGTCGACCTCGTCCGCGTAGAGGGCTTCCAGGAGCTCCCGGCGGCCGGGGAAGTTGCGGTACAGCGTGGCCATCCCCACCCCGGCGCGCCGGGCGATCTCCGCCATGGAGATGTCGGGGACGGGATCGGCGAACGCCTCCCGGGCCGCGTCGAGGATCTTGTCGCGATTGCGCTCCGCGGCCGCCCGCCGCCTGGGGAACGCCGGTTTGCCTGCGTCCATGTACGCCTCCGGACGTGGTCTGCGTGGTTCTGCGTGGTCTGCGTGGTCTGCGTGATCTGCCTGGTCCGCATGGTCGGTCACGTGGTCGTCGCGAACTTCGTGCTCGGGTGCGCCTGCCGCCGCCCGTCGCCCGCGGCCCGCCCCGCCTTGGTGGACAGCCTATCCGTTATCGCCCTACGATTGACGGACAGGCTATCCGGCAATGTCGAGGAGCACCGCCATGCCCAACCGATCACACCTCGCCCCGGGCCCCGGCGCATCCGCGCCGCCGGCCGCGGACCCCTCGCACGGGGTGGCCAGGCGCGGTGTCCCGCTCGCCGTCGTCGCGGCCGTGGCGTGCGTGGCGCAGTTCATGGTGGTGCTGGACTCCTCCATCGTGAACGTGGCCCTGCCGGCCATGAAGTCGGGCCTGGGCCTGTCGGCCTCGGCCCAGCAGTGGGTGGTCAACGGCTACCTGGTCGCCTTCGGCGGCCTGCTGCTGTTCGCCGCCCGCGCCAGTGACCTGTTCGGACGCCGCCGCGTCTTCCAGATCGGCCTGACCGTCTTCTCGGCGGCCTCGCTCGCGGGCGGGCTGGCGCAGGACGGCTGGATGCTGCTGGCGGCCCGGGTGGTGCAGGGCGCGGGGGCCGCGGCGCTGGCGCCCTCCAGCCTCAGCCTGATCACCGCCAGCCACACCGAGCCCGGGGAGCGCACCCGCGCCATGACCTGGTGGGGCGTCGCCGCCTCCAGCGCCGGAGCCGCCGGCATCGTGGTCGGCGGTCTGCTGGCGTCGGTGAGCTGGCGGTGGGTGATGCTGGTGAACGTGCCCATCGGCGCCGGCCTGCTGGTCGCGAGCGTGATGTGGCTGGCGCCGACCGCGACGGGACAGCGCCGCTCGCGCATCGACCTGCCGGGCGCGCTCACCGTGACGCTGTCGGCCGCCTCGCTCGTCTACGGCGTCGCGGCGGCGCCCGCCGCGGGCTGGGGGGCCGCCCGCGTGATCGCCGCGCTGGCGGCCGGGGTGCTGCTGCTCGCGGCGTTCGTCGCCGTCGAGCGCCGCAGCGCCGAGCCGCTGGTCCCGCCGGGCATCTTCTCCGTCGCCAACGTGCGCATGGGCAACGTCCTCACGCTGTGCATGGGCGCCGTCATCACCGCGCCGCTGTTCTTCCTCTCGCTCTACCTGCAGCAGGTCCTGGGGCAGAGCGCCGTGCGCACCGGACTGTCCCTGCTGCCCATGGTCGCGGTCATCAGCGTCGGGGTGCTGTTGTCCCAGAAGCTGATCCCCGTCGTCGGGGCCCGCCGCCTGGTGGTGATCGGCGGGACCGTCGCCGCCGCGGGTCTGGTCTGGGTGGGGCAGCTTCCCGTCCGCTCCGACTACCTCCCGCACGTCCTGCTGCCCACCGTCGTCGTCGGCGCGGGCACCAGCGTGACGATGATGCCCGCGATCGTCGCCTCGACCAGCGGCATCGACCGCCGCAACGCCGGCGTCGCCTCCGGGCTGATCAACATGTGCCGCCAGCTCGGCGCGGCCCTCGGCCTGGCCGTCCTGGCCACCCTCGCCGCCGGCGTCACCAGCCACAGCGACAGGGGCGGCGCCGCGGCCGTCGTGGACGGCTACCGCGTCGCCTTCTACGCGCTCGCCGCCCTCGCCGTGGTCACCGCGGCCCTGGCCCTGCGGCTCAAGCCCGCGCCGGACGCCGCGCCGGACAGCGCGCCCGACGCCGCACCGGACGCCGCAGCCGCGCCGGAGCCCGACGACCCCGCCTGAGCCGTACGGCCACCGTCCCGGAGCAGCCGCCCGCGCCCCGCAGCCGCGCCCCGCGGCCGCACCCCGTAGCCGTACCCGAACCCACCCGCACCCGTCAGAAGGAAGCACCCCGTGCCCGTCAACGCCCCCTGCGGACCCGTCGCGGGAATCGCGCGCGAGACCCACACCGCCTACCTCGGCATCCCCTACGCCCGCGCCCCGTAC
>JAJSZB010000518.1:0-3948 GCA_050613715.1 Streptomyces sp. IBSBF 3018 | reverse complement strand
GCCCCCCGCCGTCCTGAGCGCCGCCCTCCGCGCCGGCGTCCTGTCCGCCGGGGTACGCGGCGGCGTCGCTCGGGCCGCCGCGGGAGGCCGTGCCGTGCCCGCCGGGGTACGCCGCGGAGGCGGGGACGTCGCCCGGGTGCGTGCCGGCCTCGGGACCGCTTGCGTGCGCGGCGTCCTGTCCACCGGGATACACCTCCGACGCCGCCGGGTCGTGTCCGGGGTACGTGTCCGCGTCGCGTCCGCGGGCGTCGGGGCGGGCCGCGCTCGTGGGCTCGCCGCCCGGGTACGGGGCCTGGCCCCGCGCGTCCGGGTGGCCGGCGGGGTGCGGCGCCGGGTGCGATCCGGTCGCGGGGTGCGTGCCCGCGCGGCCTTCACGGCCGTCCGCGCCGTCGCCGCCGCGTGCCGTCCCCGGGTACGTGCCGGGGGCCGCCTGCCTGCTGTCCGCCGAGGTGCCACCGGCGCCCGCGCCCGCAGCGTCCTGCCGCGTACCCGGGACAGCCGGGCCCTCCGGGTCCGTACGGTCGGTGTCGTCGCGACGCGGTCCCGGGCCGCCCGAGCCCGTGTCCGTACCGGCGCCCGAGGCGTCAGCCCCGTGCTCGCCCGCCGCGGGGCGCCAGTCCGCCGCGCCGTGGGTGCGGGCGCTGTCCGGCGGGACGCCCGGCGCGCGCGTGGGCTGCGGCGGGACGTGGCCGAGGACCGGCGTCGGCTGCCCCGGGGCCGGACCCGGGCCGCCCGGAGCGCGTCCCGGAGCCGTCGTCTCGGGGCCGCTCGGCGCGGACGCGCCCCGCCCGCCGTCGCCGCCCGCGCGGCGGTCCGCCTGGCCGGGGACCGCGGCCGCACGTCCGCCGCCCGCCGCGCCCGCGTCGCCGCGCCCGGGCAGCCCGCCCGGTTCCGTACCGGAACGCGTACCGGCATCCGTACCGGCCTCCGTATCGGCATCCGCCGGGAAGCCCGTACCGCCGCCCGCCGCGTCGGCGCCCGCGGCGCCCGCCGCGTCCGCGGGCCGGGGCGGGGGCCACGCCGTGTCGCGCAGGGCCACGCGCAGGTGGCCGTCGTTGTCGGGGTGGGGCGCGAGGCACGGCGTGGCGGGGGAGTGCGGCGGGTCGAGCCGCAGCGTGGACTCGCCGATCTGCAGCAGCGCCCCCGCGGGGAACGGCACGGGCCGGGGTCCGACCGGCCGGCCGGCGAGCGCGGTGCCGTTGGTGGAGCCGAGGTCGGCCACCGTGACCTCGCCGTCCGCGCCGACGGCGACCTCGCAGTGCAGCCGCGAGACGTCCGGGTCGTCCAGCGGCACGTCCGCGTCCGCCGAGCGGCCGATCCTGGCCTGGCCGCCCTGGAGCAGGTGGACGCCGCCCGCGTCGGGACCGCCGACCACGTGCAGCCGGGCGAGTTCGGCCGGCGGCCTGCCGTACTGCCCGAACCTGCCGTACTGCCCGTGGTCGCCCAGCGGCTCGGCCGGCGCGTGCAGCGACAGCAGCGCGCCGTCGACCAGCGGCGGCGCGCCGAGGACCGCGGCCGGAGAGAGCCGCTCGGGACCGGCGTAGAGCACCACGGCCGCCGCGGCGGACCGGCCGCCCGGCTGCCCGGCCCCCGCCGCCGAGGCCAGCGCCCCCGCGACCTTGCCGAGCGGCGTGCCCTCGGGCGCGGTGACGAGCACGTCGCAGCCGCGGGCGGCCCGGCCGCCGCGCGGCCCGAGGACGGTCAGCCGGATCTGCATCTCGTCCGCGGTCCCTTCTCCCCTGATCACCCCTGTGATCACCCTGGCGCGGACCCGCCCGCGGGGGTCCCTCCCCACGGCGCCCCGCACCGCGCCCGCCCGGCACCGGACCGGGGCGGCCGCACACGTCACGCGGACGTGTCAGGTGCCCGCGCCGCCCCGTACGGCGCCCGCACCGCCCACCGCCCACACCACCACGTACAGCACGGGCGGCGCGTCACGGCAGGGCGCACACACCTGGCGTCACACCCGCCGCGCGCACGCCCGCGCGGCCCATCCTCCCACCCACCGCGGACAGCCGGACGCCGGTACCGCCTCCGGTGATCTTGACCGATCGGCGGACGATCACGCGACCGCGGGCCGGCGCTCACCCGGCGGGGTGACGCGGACGGTGCGAAGCCGACGCTCCGGTCCCCTCACCCGGACGGCCGTACGCGGAGCCGTTCCGGGCAACCATCCGCGTCCGACCGGCGTCCTACCTGGGAATCCGGCGGTGGTCCCGCGCGCGGCACTACGCTGGTCCGCAAACCGCCGGAGCCCGCCGGGCCCCGGCGCGGACCGGACCGGCGCCGGAGAGCGGCACCGCGGCGGGCAGGACCGCGGCCGCGCACCCACGCGGACGCGAGCGGACACGACGGGCACGACAAGCGAGGGAGCACACGACGTGCGGCCGGTAGGCAGCAAGTACCTCATCGAGGAGCCGCTCGGGCGCGGCGCCACGGGCACCGTCTGGCGCGGGCGGGTGCGCGACGACGAGGGCAGCGCCGTCGCCGTCAAGGTGCTCAAGGAGGAGCTGGCCGGCGACCCGGACGTGGTGATGCGCTTCCTGCGCGAGCGCTCCGCGCTGGTCAGGCTGCGCCACCCGCACATCGTCCGGGTCCGCGACCTGGTCGTCGAAGGCGATCTGCTCGCCCTGGTGATGGACCTGGTCGACGGCCCCGACCTGCACCGCTACCTGCGCGAGAACGGCCCGTTCAGCCCGATCGGCGCCGCCCTGCTGACCGCCGCGGTCGCCGACGCGCTGGCGGCCAGCCACGCCGACGGCATCGTGCACCGCGACCTGAAGCCGGCGAACGTTTTGCTGGCGACCGTCGCCGGCGAGGACGGCTCCGAGCGGATGCACCCGATGCTCACCGACTTCGGCATCGCGCGCCTCGCCGACTCGCCCGGCGTCACGCGCACCCACGAGTTCGTCGGCACGCCCGCCTACGTCGCGCCGGAGTCCGCGCAGGGCCGCCCGCAGACCTCCGCGGTGGACGTCTACGGCGCCGGCGTGCTGCTGTACGAGCTGGTCACCGGCCGCCCGCCGTTCCGCGGCGAGAGCGCGATCGAGGTGCTCCAGGCGCATCTGCACGAGCAGCCGGTACGCCCCTCCGGCGTGCCCGAGCCGCTGTGGACGGTCATCGAGCGCTGCCTGCGCAAGGACCCTGACCAGCGGCCGAGCGCGGAGAATCTGGCCAGGGCGCTGCGGGTGGTCGCGGCCGGCGTCGGCGCGCGGGCCACTCCCGCGCAGGCCGAGGCCGCGCTCGGGGTCGCCGCGCTGCTCGGCCCGGACGCCGAGCCCACACCCGTGCCCGGCACCGGCGCCGGCCGGGGCGGTTCGGACGCCGACCCGACCCAGGTGCTGCCCGCCGGCTCCGCCGTGCCCGGCGCCGACCCCACACAGGTGCTGCCCGGCGGCTCGGCGGCTCCCGCGTACGACCCGGACGCCGCGACGCGCATGCTGCCCGCGGACGCTCCCGGGGCGGCCGGCCAGGGGCCGCGCGGCGGCGACGGCACGCGCGTGCTGCCGCCGGTGCCCGACTCCGGGCAGCCGGGACAGCCCGGGCAGCAGGGGCAGCCCGCGCAGGCGCAGGGCCCGCACCCCTGGGAGTCGCAGCTCAGCGCCGCCCGGCACCGCAACGAGCAGACCGAGGTCCAGTACCTGGCCCCCGAGCAGGACCCGCTGCGCCGCCGCCCGCGCCGCCAGCCGCAGCAGCAGGCCCCCGCGCCGCAGCAGCAGTACGGCGGGCAGCCGTACGGCCAGGGCCGGGGACAGCAGTACGGCCAGGGGCAGCAGCAGGCGTACGGCGGCCGGTCCGGGCAGCCGTACCAGCAGCAGGGCGCCGGCTACGGCGGGCCGCAGCAGGGCGGCCACGCGCCGCAGCAGTACCAGCCCGAGCGCCACCAGCCCCAGCCGCAGCGGTACGAACCGCAGCGCCCGGCCGCCCCCGAGCGGCCCGCCCCCGAAC
>JAJSZB010000517.1:0-3972 GCA_050613715.1 Streptomyces sp. IBSBF 3018 | reverse complement strand
GGGGGCGGCGTGCGCGGGGGCGTCGGCCCAGGTGGGGACCGGTTGCGGCTGCGGATGTCGGCATATTGATATATCCAGGTAGGGACAAGACGATCCTGATCGTCCGGAGAGGTCCGCCCATGCCGACCACCCACCAGCCGCTGACGCCCGCCGTCCTCGCCGACCTGCGCCGCCCGCGCAAGTACCCGGCGGTGTCGGTCCTGCTGCCCACCCACCGGCGCGAGCCCGAGAACGCGCAGGACGCCGTACGCCTGCGCAATCTGCTGGAGGAGGCCAAGGAGGCCGTGCACTCCGACCCGGAGGTCAACCGGGACGACCGGATCGACGTGATCAAGCAGCTGGACCTCGCGATGGGCGAGGTCGACCTGGTGCACGCCGAGGACGGTCTCGCGATCTTCGCCGCGCCCGGCGAGCACCAGGTGTGGTCGCTCGGCCGCTCGGTGCCGGCGCGGGTGCTGCTCGCGCAGACCTTCCTGACCCGCAACCTGGTCGCCGCGCACGCCGCCGAGCAGCCGTACTGGGTGCTCGCGGTGGACTCCGAGTGCGCCACGCTGTGGAGCGGCAGCCGCACCCACGCGCCGGAGCAGGCGGACGACGGGCTCTTCCCGCTGCGCCGCCCGGCGCTGGACTTCGACCCGGAGCGGCAGGAGCGGATCGGGGACACCCCGAGCACGTTCAACGACGAGGAGACCCGGCGCTTCCTGCGCGAGGTGGCCGAGGCCACCGGCACGGTGCTGGCCGCGGACCCGCGCCCGCTCTACGTCGTCGGCGACACGGCAGCGCTCGCCGCGCTCGACGACGCCAACGGCGTGGTCGCGACTGCGGTCTCGCGGGTCACGCAGGGCGGGCTCGCCCAGGGGCCGGGGCAGGCGCTGGGGCAGGTGGTGCGGGAGGCCGACCGGGAGCGGGACGAGCAGACCGTGGCCCAGGTGCTGGCGGACCTGGACCGGGCGCGCGGCCGCAGGGCCTTCGCCGGCGGCGTGGACGAGGTGTGGAGCTGCGTGTCCGAGGGCCGGGCGGCGCTGGTGGCCATCGAGGACGGCTACCGCACGACGGTGCGCGACGACGGCGAGCACCTGGTGCCGGCCTCGCCGGGCGAGCGCGGGGCCCGTGACGACATCCTGGACGAGATCGCCGAGCAGGGGCTCGACACGGGAGCACGCGTGCACTTCGTGCCCGACGGGGTCCTGGGGGACGCGGGGCGTATCGCGGCGGTCCTGCGGTTCTGACACGGGGCGTCCCCGCGAGGCGCCCCGTGGGCCGGGGTGCGCGCGGCCGTCGCATCGCGCGCCCGGCGACGCGTTTTCCGGGAGGATGTCACGTCTGCGGGAGGCCGGGGGCTCCTGGGGGTGTGAGACGGAGCGGGAGGGGCGACATGGGCGAGGTCGGCATGGGTGGCGTCGGCACCGGCGGGGCCGGGGCGCGCGACGCGGACGCGGCCGGCACGGGCGCCGCGGGGGCCGGCGACGACGGCCTGGAGCGGGCGACCGAGGTGTTCACGGGCTACCGGGAGCTGTTGTTCTCGGTGGTCTACAACATGCTGGGCACGGTCTCGGACACCGAGGACGTGCTGCAGGAGACGTGGCTGGCGTGGTCGGCCCGCAGCAACCGCGACGACGCGGCGCGGATCGCCCACCCGCGGGCGTATCTGGTGCGGATCGCGGTGAACCAGGCGCTGTCCCGGCAGGCGGCGATCAGCAGGCGGCGGGAGACGTACGTGGGCCCGTGGCTGCCGGAGCCGCTGGTCACGCACGACGACCCGGCGTCGGCCGGGGAGGCCGCGGACCCGGTCGGCCCGGCGCTGCGCGGGGAGTCGGTGTCGATGGCGCTGCTGGTGGTGCTGGAGACGCTCACCCCGCTGGAGCGCGCGGTGTTCGTGCTGAACGAGGTCTTCGGCTACGCGCACACCGAGATCGCCGAGGTCCTCGGCCGGACCCCCGCCGCCGTACGGCAGCTGGCGCACCGGGCGCGGGAGCACGTGCAGGCCAGGCGGCCGCGGTTCCGGGCCGACGCGCGGGTGAGGCGGCAGGTGACCGAGCGGTTCCTCGCCGCGGCGCTCGGCGGGGACCTGGCCGGGCTGATGAGCCTGCTGGCGCCGGACGTCACGATATGGACGGACGGCGGCGGCAACGCGCGCGCGGCGGTGCATCCGGTGCGGGGCCGCGAGAAGGTCGCGCGGATGCTCACCGGCTACGCCGCCAACCGGGCGCCGGACTCGCTGGACATCCGTTTCCGCTACGTCAACGGCGACCCGTCGGCGGTGGTCTTCGCCGAGGGTGCGCCGTACGCGGTGATGGTGGTGGATCTGGACGCCGACAGCGAGCAGGTGACGGACGTCTACATGATCGTCAACCCGGACAAGCTCTCGGGCGTCCGGCCGGCGGACGACGCCCCCACGGATCAGTAGCGGGTGACGGCGGTGGCGCCGCCGCTGGTGCCGATGGCGATGTGCGGCGCGGCGGCGGGCCGCAGCCAGGCCATGATGCGGTTCAGCGCTTCGGCCGGCACCGAGACGCAGCCCGCGGTCGCGCCGCTGCCGTTGACGTGCAGGAAGATGCCGGCGCCCCGGCCCTTGACCGGGTGGGCGTAGTTGAAGTCGATGACGACGGCGTGGGCGTACTGCACCGGATAGTGGGCGAGTTGCTCGGACTCCGAGGCGCGGCAGTCCGCGGGCAGCGGGCTGGTCCAGCGGTTGTACGAGGTCGAGCGGGTGTCCTCGCACCACCAGGAGGTGGCGGTGACCTTGCGGTACGGCAGGGTGGTGCCGCTCGGCGCGGCGGCGTTGCCGAAGGCGAAGGGCAGTCCGTACAGGCCGGTGGGCGTGGTCTGCGTGCCCTGGACGCGGGTCGCGCCGTCGGCGAGGCCGTGCGCGCCGAAGCGGGCGGGTGCGCTGCCGACGGCGCGCCAGCCGGCGGCGGTGCGCTCCCACCACATCAGGGTGCCGGTCGTCGCCGCGGTGGACGGTGCGACGGCGGTGATCAGCTGGGTGCCGCCGCCGGTGTCGGCGAGCAGGCCGGGCAGCGGCAGCGCGGCGGGCAGCCGCACCACGGGGGCCGCGACGCGGTTCTGCGCGCCGGCCGGGGTGGCCCCGGCCATGGCGAGGGCGGCGCCCAGACCGAGCGCGGCCGCGGCGGCCAGGGCGCGGCCGTGCCCGGTCCTGAGGTGGCCGGCGCCGCTCGGGGTGCGGGCGTCACGGCTGCGGGCGCGGCGCGTGCGGGCGTGCGCGGCGGCGGTCACAGGGCCTCCAGGTCGGTGCGCCAGTCGTTCGACCTGATCATCGTGCCCTTGGGGTACTCGAAGGCACACTCCCCCACGAGCGTGAAACCGGCCTTGCGGCAGACGGCGTTGGAGGCGGCGTGGGCGACCTTGGGGAAGGCGTGCAGCCACCGGCGGCCGCGCTGCTGCCGCGCCGCCGCGACGACCGCGCGGGCCGCCGCTGCCGCTATGCCGCGGCCCTGGAACTCGGGCAGCACGCCCCAGCCGGTCTCGTACACCTCCTGGTCCTGCCATGTGCGGCCCCAGAAGCCGATGGAGCCGGCCGCCTCGCCTGTGGCGGCGACCAACACGACGTACATCCTCCCGCGGTCGCCGTCGATGCCCAGATAGCGCTGGTGGCGCTCGGCGAGCTTCTCCTCGCTCTCGGGGCCGCCGAGGAACGCGGTCATCTCGGGGCTGTTGGTGCGGCGCAGCAGCGCGAGATCGCCGTCCGACCAGGGTCTGAGCACGATCGGCGGGGCCGCGCCGGGAGGTGTCTCGTTCATGGGGCCACCGTACGACGGGCCACTGACACCGGACGCAAAGGAGCCCCGGCCGGGACGGGGGGACCTGGCCGGGGCAGCGGGCGGGAAGGGCGGCTTCACCGCGCCTTCACATCTTTAGTTTAACACTCAATGAGCATAGTCGTAGCCATGCGGCACGGACGCGGTCCGCATGGCGGTGGCCGCGGACACCGACGGTGTGGCAGGTGTGGCA
>JAJSZB010000516.1:0-5192 GCA_050613715.1 Streptomyces sp. IBSBF 3018 | reverse complement strand
GGATGAGACGGCCGCCGGGGTCGAGACGGGAGCCGAGGCCGGGGCGGGAGTCCGGGCTGAGACGGCAGCCGGAACGGACGCCGCGACGGGAACCGGGACGGGGACGGGGACGGGGACGTCGACGGCGGCCGAGGCGGCAGCTCGGCCGGAGGCGGGACGTGCGACCGTTCCACAGGCGCTGCGCTTCGCCTTCGGCACGCTGACCGCCGTACCCGTCCGGCTGACCCGCTGGGACCGGCCCGCCGCCCGCGCGGGCATGACCGCCGCGCCCCTGGTCGGCGCGGCGGTCGGCCTGTGCGCGGCCGTCGCCGGCGGCGTGCTGCTGCGGCTGGGCGCGAGCCCGCTGCTCGCGGCGGTCGCGGCGGTCGCGGTCCCGGCGGCGCTGACCCGCGGCCTGCACCTGGACGGCCTGGCCGACACCGCGGACGGCCTGGGCAGCGGCAAGCCCGCCGCGGACGCGCTGCGCATCATGAAGCAGTCGGACATCGGGCCGTTCGGCGTGGTGGTGCTGGTGCTCGTGCTGCTCGGGCAGGTCGCGGCGCTGGCCGGCTGCTACGGGCACGGGTGGCGTACCGGCGGCGCGGCCGCGGTGGTGGCGGGGGTCGCGGGCCGTACGGCGATGACGCTCGCGTCCCGCCGCGGCGTCCCCCCGGCCCGCCCGGACGGCCTCGGCGCGGCGGTCGCCTCCTGCGTGCCGCCCGCGCTCGCCCTCGCCGTCGCCGCGGCCGCCGTCGCCCTCGGCGCGGCCCTCGCGACCTGGCGCGGCGCCCTCGCCACGGCCGCCGCCCTCCTCGCCGCGGAACTCCTCCTCCGCCGCTGCACCCGCCGCTTCGGCGGCGTCACGGGAGACGTCTTCGGCGCCCTCAACGAAACAGCTTGCACCTGTGCGTACGTGATCCTCACCCTGCGCTGACCCGCGCCCGGCACGGCGGCGCCGGAACGCCTGCGCGCACCCGCGGGGTGAATGGGGCCGGGCGGGTGGATGGCCATGAGGGGGACGGGGGCGCATACCATGCGAGGGGCCGGGCCGGCCCATCCACCGGCCGCTCGCACAAGGACCGCCGACCGAATAGGACCTCATCCACCGTGACTGCTCTGACACTCAGTACCTCCTCCGCCGCGGCGCTGCGCGCGGACGCCGTCGTCGTGGGAGTGACGAAGGGGGCCAAGGGCCCGCGTCTCGCCCCGGGAGCGGAAACCGTGGACGCCGCCTTCGACGGCGGCCTCGCCGGCGTGCTGGAGACGCTGGGCGCCTCGGGCGCCGAGGGCGAGACGACGAAGCTGCCCGCGCCGGCCGGCGTCAAGGCCGCGGTCGTGCTCGCGGTCGGCCTCGGCGAGGCCCCGGAGGACGGCGACGCGTTCGACCCGGAGGCGCTGCGCAAGGCCGCGGGCGTGGCCGCGCGTGCCCTGGCCGGAGCGAAGAAGGCCGCGTTCGCGCTGCCCGGCGGCGCCCCCGAGGACGTCGAGGCGGTGGCCACCGGCGCGCTGCTGGGCGCGTACGCCTTCACCGCGTACCAGTCGCAGAACGGCAGCGGCAAGGCCCCGCTCGGCGAGATCGCCGTGGTCGGCGCGAAGCCGCGGGACAAGGCGCACAAGGCCGCCGCCGAGCGCGCCACCGCGGTGGCCGCGGAGGTCAACCGGGCCCGTGACCTGATCAACACCCCCTCCAACGACCTGAACCCGACCGTGTTCGCCACCACCGTGCAGGCCGCGGCCAAGGAGTTCGGCCTGAAGGTCGAGGTGCTGGACGAGAAGGCGCTCGCCAAGGGCGGCTACGGCGGCCTGATCGGCGTGGGCCGCGGCTCGGCCACCCCGCCGCGGCTGGTCCGGCTGGCGTACACGCACCCCAAGGCGACGCGGACGCTGGCCTTCGTCGGCAAGGGCATCACGTACGACTCGGGCGGCATCTCGCTGAAGCCGGCCGGCCACAACGAGACCATGAAGTGCGACATGAGCGGCGCGGCCGCGGTGTTCGGCGCGGTCGTGGCGAGCGCCAAGCTGGGCCTGAAGGTCAACGTCACCGGCTGGCTGGCGCTGGCCGAGAACATGCCCGGCGGCAACGCGACCCGCCCCGGCGACGTGCTGAAGATGTACAGCGGCAAGACCGTCGAGGTGCTGAACACCGACGCCGAGGGCCGCCTGGTGCTGGCCGACGCGCTGGCCAGGGCCTCGGAGGAGTCCCCCGACGCGATCGTGGACGTGGCGACGCTGACCGGCGCGATGGTGCTGGCGCTGGGCGAGGGCCGGTTCGGCATCATGTCCAACGACGACGGGTTCCGCACCAAGGTGCACACCACGGCGCTGGAGGTCGGCGAGGACTCCTGGCCGATGCCGCTGCCGCAGCAGCTGCGCAAGACCTTCGACTCCCCCACCGCGGACATCGCGAACATGGGCGTGCGGATGGGCGGCGGCCTGATCGCCGGCCTGTTCCTGCGCGAGTTCGTCGGCGAGGGCATCACCTGGGCGCACCTGGACATCGCGGGTCCCGCGTTCCACGAGGGCGCGCCGTTCGGCTACACCCCCAAGGGCGGCACCGGCTCCGCGGTGCGCACCCTGGTCGGCCTGGCCCGGCAGGCCGCGGACGGCACCCTGCTCTGATCGGGTGAGGTGCGTCGGCCACGGCCCCGGGTCACGCCGCCCGGGGCCGTACGCGTTCCCGGGTTCCGCCGACCGGGGCCATGCGCGTCCCCACGGCCGGCCGTCCCTCCTGGTCCCGCCACGGCCCGGGGCCCGCCGTCGCCCGGTATCTCGTTCGTCTCACACGGGCGGCCCGGTGACCCGCCGGGCGCGAAGAAGTGCGAGGATGTTGTCTCGGCACGACAGGGCCCCCTTTGAGACAAAGCGGCCGAACCAAAGCCGCCGACCGGTCATGGAGGCCGGACCCGGCGTACATGCATGGAGGACGTGACGTGGCGAACGACGCCAGCACTGTTTTCGACCTAGTGATCCTCGGCGGCGGCAGCGGCGGCTACGCAGCCGCGCTGCGTGCCGCACAGCTCGGGCTCGACGTCGCCCTGATCGAGAAGAACAAGCTCGGGGGCACCTGTCTGCACAACGGCTGCATTCCCACCAAGGCGCTGCTGCACGCCGGTGAGATCGCGGACCAGGCTCGCGAGAGCGAGCAGTTCGGCGTGAAGGCCACCTTCGAGGGCATCGACATCGCGGCCGTCCACAAGTACAAGGACGACGTGATCTCCGGCCTGTACAAGGGCCTGCAGGGCCTGGTGGCCTCGCGCAAGGTGACGTACATCGAGGGCGAGGGACGGCTGTCCTCGCCGACCTCGGTCGATGTGAACGGCCAGCGGATCGAGGGCCGGCACGTCCTGCTGGCGACCGGCTCGGTGCCGCGCTCGCTGCCGGGCCTGACCATCGACGGCAACCGGATCATCTCCTCCGACCACGCGCTGGTGCTCGACCGGGTCCCGCAGTCCGCGGTGATCCTCGGCGGCGGCGTGATCGGCGTGGAGTTCGCCTCGGCGTGGAAGTCCTTCGGCACCGACGTGACGATCGTCGAGGGCCTGCCGCACCTGGTGCCGGTGGAGGACGAGAACAGCTCCAAGCTGCTGGAGCGCTCCTTCCGCCGCCGCGGCATCAAGTTCAACCTGGGCACGTTCTTCCAGAGTGCGGAGTACACCGACAGCGGGGTCAAGGTCACCCTCGCCGACGGCAAGACCTTCGAGGCCGAGGTGCTGCTCGTGGCGATCGGCCGCGGCCCGGTCTCGCAGGGCCTGGGCTACGAGGAGCAGGGCGTCGCGATGGACCGCGGCTACGTCCTGGTCGACGAGTACATGCGCACCAACGTGCCGACGATCTCCGCGGTCGGCGACCTGGTGCCCACGCTCCAGCTCGCGCACGTCGGCTTCGCCGAGGGCATCCTGGTGGCGGAGCGGCTGGCCGGTCTGAAGACCGTGCCGATCGACTACGACGGCGTGCCGCGGGTGACGTACTGCCACCCGGAGGTGGCCTCCGTGGGCATCACCGAGGCCNTGGCCGGTCTGAAGACCGTGCCGATCGACTACGACGGCGTGCCGCGGGTGACGTACTGCCACCCGGAGGTGGCCTCCGTGGGCATCACCGAGGCCAAGGCCAAGGAGGTCTACGGCGCGGACAAGGTGGTCACGCTCAAGTACAGTCTGGCCGGCAACGGCCGCAGCAAGATCCTGAAGACCCAGGGCGAGGTCAAGCTCGTCCAGGTGCGGGACGGGGCCGTCGTGGGCGTCCACATGGTCGGCGACCGGATGGGCGAGCAGGTCGGCGAGGCGCAGCTGATCTACAACTGGGAGGCGCTGCCCGCGGAGGTCGCCCAGCTCATCCACGCGCACCCGACGCAGAGCGAGGCGCTGGGCGAGGCCCACCTCGCGCTGGCCGGCAAGCCGCTGCACGCCCACGACTGACACCCTCCGTAACGCCACCCCATCCGCACTGATCCGTTAGGAGCAACCGCAACCATGGCGGTTTCCGTAACCCTCCCGGCGCTCGGCGAGAGCGTGACCGAGGGCACCGTCACCCGCTGGCTGAAGGCCGAGGGTGAGCACGTCGAGGCCGACGAGCCGCTGCTCGAGGTCTCGACCGACAAGGTCGACACCGAGATCCCCTCCCCGGCGTCGGGCGTGCTCGCGTCCATCAAGGTCGCCGAGGACGAGACGGTCGAGGTCGGCGCCGAACTGGCCGTCATCGACGACGGCTCGGGCGCGCCTGCCGCGGCCCCCGCCCCGGCCGCCGAGTCCGCGCCCGCCGCCCAGGCGCCCGCGCCCGCCGCCGAGCCCGCGCCGCAGCCGGCCGCGGCCGCCCCCTCCACCGAGCAGGCCGCCCCGGCGCCCGCGCCGACCGCGCAGGCCGCGGCCGGCGGCAGCGGCGCCTCCGGCACCGACGTGGTGCTGCCGGCGCTCGGCGAGTCCGTCACCGAGGGCACCGTCACCCGCTGGCTGAAGGCGGTCGGCGAGTCCGTCGAGGCGGACGAGCCGCTGCTGGAGGTGTCGACGGACAAGGTCGACACCGAGATCCCGTCGCCGGTGTCCGGCACGGTCCTGGAGATTCTGGTCCAGGAGGACGAGACGGCCGAGGTCGGCGCGAAGCTGGCGGTCGTCGGGGCGGCCGGCGCCGCTCCGGCGCAGGCTCCCGCACCCGCCGCGCCCGCGCCCGCTCCGGCGGCCCAGGCGCCCGCGCCGCAGGCTCCCCCGGCACCGGCTCCG
>JAJSZB010000515.1:0-4028 GCA_050613715.1 Streptomyces sp. IBSBF 3018 | reverse complement strand
GGGTACGGCCGGCGGGCCGGGTGCTCGCGGGCCGGGTGCTCGCGGGCCGGGCGGGCGTACGGGACGAGGAGAGCGGGGCGTAGTGGAGCAGCAAGCGGGCGACGGCATCGACTACGCCGCGCTGTTCGCCGCCGTGCCGGTCGCCTGCGTGGTCCTGGACCGGCGGTTGCGGATCGTCACCGTCAACGACGCGTACCGCGAGGTGACCGGCCGCTCCGCCGACTCGCTGATCGGGCGCAGCTTCTTCGACGCGTTCCCGCCCGACCCGCAGGAGCCGGCCTCGCACGGCGCGGAGGTGCAGCGCCGCTCGCTGGAGACGGTCCTGGTCTCCGGCCGGGCCAGCCTGCTGATGCTGCACCGCTTCGCCATCCCCCGGGCGGGCGACTCCGGGAGCTTCGAGCCGCGCTGGTGGAACGTGGTGAACCAGCCGGTGAAGGGCCCCGACGGCCGGGTGGAGCTGATCATCCACCGGATCGAGGACGTGACCGGCTTCGTGCGCGAGGAGCGCCGGGACGCCGGCACGGCCCCGGACGCCGAGGCGCCGTACGCCGAACTCTTCGTGCACGCGCAGGAGTTGCAGCGCGCCAACCGCCGGCTGCAGGAGTCGACCGCGGTCGTCCACGACACCGCGCTGGCGCTCCAGCGGGCCATGCTGGAGACGCCCGACCTGGCCGTCCACCCCGAGATCGCGGTGCGTTACCGGCCCGCGCTGGAGGGGCTCAACGCGTGCGGCGACTGGTACGACGTGGTCGACCTGCCGGAGGGACGGCTCGCGCTGACCGTGGGCGACGTGGTCGGGCACGGGGTGGCCGCCGCGAGCATCATGGGCATGCTGCGCAGCGCGCTGAGCGCCGCGGTCCGCGTCTCGGACGGGCCGAACAGCGCGCTGCAGACGCTCGGACTGTACGCGCGGGCCCATGAGAGCGCGCTGGCCACCACCACGTTCGCCTGCCAGCTCTTCCCGGAGAGCGGGCTGTTGACGTACAGCAACGCGGGCCACGTGCCGCCGCTGCTGGTCCGGACGGACGGCGCGCACGAATTCCTCGACCAGGCCACCGACCCGCCGCTCGGTGGACGGCTGGAGCATGTGCCGCGCCCGCAGGCCACGGTGGAGTTCGCGCCGGGCGACACGCTGGTGCTGTACACCGACGGGCTGGTGGAGCGGCGCGGCGAGGATCTCGACGTGGGGCTGACCCGACTGGCCGACGCCGCGCGCGAGTTGCGCGTCCAGCCGGTCGAGCGCTTCGCGGACGCGCTGCTGGCGCGGCTGGCCGACCCGAGCGGCCAGCGGGACGACGTGTCGCTGCTGGTGATGCGGCTGTGAGAAACCGGCTGTGAGAAGGGCTCGGCCGCCGCGGTACGGGTGCGGCGGCCGAGCGGTCGGGGGCGGGACGCGTGCCCGGTGGGCGACCCGGGCGGCTGCGCCCGGGTCGCCGATCGGGTCAACTGGTGGTGCAGGCCGTCCCGTTGAGTGCGAAGCCGTGCGGCGCGGCGTTGCTCGCGCTGTACGTGCCGGTGAAGCCGATGTCGACGCTGCCGCCGGGCGGTATGGAGGCGTTGTAGCCGGCGTCGTGCACGGTGACGTTCTGGCCGGACTGCGTGACCGTGCCGTTCCACGCGTTGCCGATGTGCTGGTCGCCGCCGAAGGTCCAGGTCAGCGTCCAGCCGTTGACCGCGCTCGAACCGGTGTCGACCACCGCGACGTCCGCCTGGAAGCCGCCGGACCACTGGCTCGACACGGTGTACGTGACCCGGCACCCCACGGCGGGCGGCGTCCCGGTCCCGCCCGTGGTCGCCCCGGCGGTCGTGCCGGAGGTGGTGCCGGAGGACGTCCCCGTGGTGGTACCGGACGACGTGCCGGTGGTCGTGCCGGAGGTGGTGCCGGACGATGTGCCCGAGGAGGTGCCCGAGGTCGTCCCGGAGGACGTGCCTGCGGTCGTTCCTGAGGACGTGCCCGAGGTCGTCCCGGACGAGGTCCCCGCCGACGTGCCCGAGGTCGTGCCCGAACTCGTGCCGCCCGCCGTGCCGCCGTCGCCGGTCGGGGCGGTGCCCCAGACCTGCGTGGCGCCGTCGTAGAGCACGACGTGGTCGACCGTGACCGGCGCGGCGCCGGACGTGGTGGCCACGCCCGCGTACGACCAGTCGCCCGTCGGGTCGTGCGCGCCGGGGAAGGTGAGCCGGAACTGCACCTCGCGGTGGTACGCGGACTGCCCGGCCGGGGCGATGTCCTGACCCTCGCAACTCACCGTCGCATAGGCGATGTTGCCGGACAGCCGGGTCGGGCCGGTGGGCGCGGAGCACTGGTCGTAGGGCGAGCTGAGCACGACCTGGGAGGGGTCGACGCCCGGGTCGAGGGTGAAGTACCAGCGGAAGGAGCCGTGCAGCAGGTGCCGGGCCGGCCAGCCCGAGGTGTTGACCACCTGCGCCTTGATCTCGTAGAAGTTCGAGCCCGCGGTGTTCACCGCCGCCTGCATGTACTCCTCGGGGCCGTTCGGGCTCTCCTTCGGCGGGAAGTTCGCGCGCGGCGTGCCGCCGTAGCTCGCGGTCAGCGCGGCGAGCGCGCCGGAGAAGCCCGCGTTGTAGTCCAACGCGCCTTCCGTCTCACCGTAGTTGGAGCGCTCGTCGGAGAAGCCGTCGTCGGCCGAGCCCGGGCCGCCGACCAGCAGGCCGTAGTCCAGGTGCCGGGTGGCCGCCGGGTCGTTCATCGACTGGTCCCACGAGCCGTGCGCGGTGCGGTTGTGCGGGTTCTGCGGCCAGGCGCTGTTCGCACCGGAGTTGGTGAACCCGATCTCGTAGCTCTCGTGGCGGGGGTTGTCGCCGAGGATGTAGTCGATCTGCCGCGCGCCGAAGTCGCGGTAGGTGGACACCTTGGCCGCGTCCTTGCCCTGCGCGCTCAGCCAGGAGGCGAACTGCAGTGCCGCGAAAGCGGTGTTGGCGGAGTACCGCAGCGATCCCCAGGTGTCGAGGAACGCCTCGCCGCCGGGCGAGTAGGCGACCTTCTGCCCGTTCACGCCGGTCGTCCACCAGTCGAGCCAGCGCTCGGCGTCGTCGATGTAGACCTGCTTGCCGGTGAGTTCGGCCAGCAGCACGTAGTCGCCGTAGGACTTGTCGTCCCAGGCCAGCGTCCAGTTGTACTCGGGCGTGCTGGTCTGCTGCATCTTCGGCAGCTGGGCGTAGTACGTCTCGGCCTTGGTCAGGTACGCGCTGTCGCCGGTGGCGCGGTACAGCCACAGGGCGCCCCAGACGAGTTCGTCCCAGTAGCCGCTCCAGGAGTTGTAGTAGCCCTGGGCGGCGGTGATGCACTTGTCGTACGTGCCCCGGTAGGTGTCGGCGAAGGTGTAGAGCTGCTTGGCGTTGGTCAGCAGCTTCGCCGCGTAGGTGGGGTCGGAGGACGCGAAGAGCATGCTGGAGGAGGCCAGCGCGGCGGCCGACTCGCCGGCCAGGTCGGAGCCGGGGCAGGACGCGTCGATCTTGTAGGCCGGGCGCGGCTCGGGGTTGACCTCGGCCGGGCCCCAGAACGAGTGGTCGCTGGAGCCGTCGCCGACCTGGCCGTAGAGGACGTTCGCCGAGGGGTGCGCCTTCAGCAGCCAGTCGTCGCCCCAGCGCAGGTTCCGCAGCAGGTAGGTGTTCTGGCCGGACGCGGCGTAACCCGGCGCCTCGTCGATGCCGCCCCAGCCGAGCATGGTCATCGAGAACGCCATCGGGAAACCGAACTTCACCTCGTCGCCCGCGTCGTGGTAGCCGCCGGTGAGGTCCAGGCCGACGTCCTTGCCGTCGGCGAGGTCCGAATCGCCGCGCCAGCTCACCCTGTTGTCGGCGGGCAGCGCGCCGGAGCGCTGCGACTCGTAGAACAGCATGGAGTCCTGGAGCGCCTCGGCGTAGTTGTACGAGGACGCGGCGGCGGGCCCGGCCGACGCGGCGCGGGCGGCGCCCTGCGCGGCGACGCCGACGAGCGGCAGCAGCGCGGCGACCGCGACGGCGAGCAGCCGGCGGGACCGCCGGCGCGGGCGGGGCGGGTGGTCGGGTGG
>JAJSZB010000514.1:0-4047 GCA_050613715.1 Streptomyces sp. IBSBF 3018 | reverse complement strand
CACCCGCACCCGCACCGCTTGCCGCCCCCGGAGCCCTGCCCGTACCCGCACCCGCACCCCTGCCGTCCTCCGCACCCGCACCCGTACCCACTACCGCGCCCGGCCCCGCGCCGGCCGCCGCCGTCCCGGCCCGCGTCGCCGTCACCTATCACCAGGTCGCCCGGCCCGTGGGGATGCCCGTCGCGGGCGACTTCGCGCGGGTCGAGCACGCCGTGCCGGTGCCCGCGGCCGGAACCGTCCTGGTCGAGAACATCTACCTGTCCGTCGACCCGTACATGCGTGAGGCCATGGAGGAGGGCGTCTGGGAACTCGACGCGCCGCTGGAGGGGCGGGCCGTCGGCCGGGTGGTGGCCGGCTCCGCGCCGGGCCTCGCGGTCGGCGACCTCGTCGCCCACCGCCAGGGCTGGCGCACCCACGCCGTGCTCACCCCCGGCGAGGCGCGCGTCCTGCCGCGTACCGAGGGCGTACCCCTGCGCGCCCGGCTCGGCGTCCTCGGCGGCACCGGCCTGACCGCGTACGTCGGCCTGACCCGCACCGCGCGGCTGCGGCCGGGGGAGACGGTCTTCGTCAACTCCGCGGCGGGCGGAGTGGGCACCGCGGTGGGCCAGTTCGCCCGCGTGCTCGGCGCCGCGCGCGTCTACGGGAGCACCGGCTCCGCCGCCAAGGCCGAGCACCTGGTGCGCGAACTGGGCTTCGACGCCGTCTTCGACCGCCATCAGGGGCCGTACGCCGAGCAGTTGGCGGCAATCGCGCCCGAGGGCGTCGACGTCGGCTTCGAGAACGTCGGCGGCGAACAGCTGGAGGGCCTGATCGCCGCCATGCGCGAGCACGGCCGGATCGCCTGGTGCGGCAGCATCGCCCAGTACAACGACCCGCACCGGCCGCCGGCCGCGCCCCGCAATCTCTACGACCTGGTCCACAAGGCGGTGCGGCTCGAAGGCTTCCTCGTCCGCCACCACACGCGACTCCAGAGCGAACTGGAGGAGTTCTGCGTACCGCACCTGCGCGCGGGCCGGATCGTGCCGGACGACACGGTGGTGCCGGGCATCGACAGGACGGTGGACGCCTTCCTCGGGGTCTTGCGCGGCGCCAACACCGGCAAGATGATCGTCCAGGTCGGTGACCCCGAGGAGAAGTGACGGGAGAGTACGGTGACTGGTGCGACGCCCGGAAACCCCGACGAGTCGCCCGGCCCCGGCGCGGCGGAGACTCCCGGTCCTGGCGCGGCCGTCGACGGGGTGTTCCGGCCGGGCACTTCGGGCCAGGGCGTGCTGCGGATCGCCAACTGCTCCGGCTACTACGGCGATCGCCTCTCCGCCGCGCGCGAGATGGTCGAAGGCGGCCCGATCGACGTGCTCACCGGCGACTACCTGGCCGAACTGACCATGCTGCTGCTGTGGAAGGCCCGGCAGCGCGACCCCGACGGCGGCTACGCGGTCTCCTTCCTCGCCCAACTGCGCGACGTGCTCGGCACCTGCCTGGAACGCGGCGTGAAGATCGTGGTCAACGCCGGCGGCCTCAACCCCGCGGGCCTGGCCGCGAAAATTCGCGAACTCGCCGCGCTCGGCGGCCTGAAGCCGTCCGTCGCCCATGTCGAGGGCGACGACCTGCTGCCCCGGCTGGCCGAACTCCAGGCGCGCGGCCACGAGTTCGCCCACCTGGCCACCGGCCGCCCGCTCGCCGGCTCCGGCGTCGAACCGGTCACCGCCAACGCCTACCTGGGCGGCTGGGGCATCGCCGCCGCGCTGCGCTCCGGCGCGGACGTGGTGGTGTGCGGCCGGGTCACCGACGCCTCGCTGGTCGTCGGCCCCGCGGCTTGGGCGTTCGACTGGGCGACGGACGACTGGGACGCGCTGGCCGGCGCGGTCACCGCCGGCCACATCATCGAGTGCGGCACCCAGGCCACCGGCGGCAACTACTCCTTCTTCACCGAGATCGCCGACCCCGTCCACCCCGGCTTCCCGATCGCCGAGGTGCACCCCGACGGCTCCAGCGTGATCACCAAGCACCCCGGCACCGGGGGCGCGGTCACCGTCGGCACCGTGACGGCCCAACTGCTGTACGAGACGGGCCGTCCCGCGTACCCGAACGCCGATGTGGTGGCCCGCCTGGACACCGTACGGCTCGCCCAGCAGGGCCCCGACCGGGTCGCGGTCGGCCCGGTCGCCGGCGAGCCCGCGCCCGCCCATCTCAAGGTGTGCCTCAACCACATCGGCGGCCACCGCAACGCGGCGACCTTCGTCCTGACCGGCCTCGACCTGGACGCGAAGGCCGACTACGCCGAGGCCGCGCTGCGCGACGCGACCGGCGGACCGGCCGCGTTCGCCACGTACGACCTGCGGCGCGAGCACGGCCGCGAGGCCGACCGGCTCACCGTCACCGTCAAGGACCCGGACCCCGCGAAGGCCGGGCGCGGCTTCTTCTCCGCCGTCGCCTCCATCGCGCTGGCCGCCTACCCCGGGCTGTACCTGGAGCACGCCTCGCCGAAGGCCACGGAGTACGGCGTGTACTGGCCGGCGCTGGTGGACGCGTCGGAGGTGACCGAGTACGCGGTGCTCGCGGACGGGAGCAGGATCGCGGCGCCGCGCCCGCCGTCGCAGGCCGGCCGTAGCGCGCCGCGCCCCGCGCTCGCCGACGCCGTGCCGCCCGCGCCGCTGCGGCCGCCCGGCGCCGAGGCCGACCTGTCGCGGCCGGCCCGCCCCGAGCCCAACGGGCAGGAGTCCGGCAGGACCGTACGCCTGCCGCTCGGCACGCTGATCGGCGCGCGGTCGGGCGACAAGGGCGGCGACGCGAACGTCGGACTGTGGGCGCGCGACGACGCCGCCTACGCGTGGCTGCGCGCCTGGCTGGACGTACCCCGGCTGCGCGCCCTGCTGCCGGAGACCGCGCGGCTGCCGGTCAGCCGGTACGAACTGCCCAACCTGCGCGCGGTGAACTTCGTCGTGCACGGCCTGCTCGGCGACGGCGTGGCGGCCTCCACCGCGGCCGACCCGCAGGCCAAGGCGCTCGGCGAGCGGCTGCGCGGCTGCCTGGCCGACATTCCCGAGAAGCTGGCGGACCTCTCCTCCGCGGCCCTCAGCGGTGCATGATCGGAGCATGAGCAATCTCGACGTGAAACCGGCGGCCACCGAGTGCGGCGGGCGCGAGGACGTGTCCGCCGCGCCGGTCCGCGAACTGCTCACCGCGCGTGCCGTGCCGCTCGGCGAGAGCACCGTCGTACGCCGCCTGCTGCCCAACCTCGGGCGGCGCATGGTCGGCGCGTGGTGCTTCGTCGACCACTACGGGCCCGACGACATCGCGCAGGAGCCCGGCATGCAGGTGCCGCCGCACCCGCACATCGGCCTGCAGACGGTGAGCTGGCTGCACGAGGGCGAGGTGCTGCACCGCGACAGCCTCGGCAGCAAGCAGACCGTGCGGCCGCGCGAGCTGGGTCTGATGACGTCGGGGCGCGGCATCTCGCACTCCGAGGAGTCGCCACGCGACCACGCCCGTTATCTGCACGGCGCGCAGCTGTGGGTGGCGCTGCCGGACGCGCGCCGGGACATCGCGCCGGCCTTCGAGCACCACGCGGAGCTGCCGCAGGTCACCGGCGGCAATGGCGTGCACGCCACGGTGATCCTCGGCGAGCTGGACGGCGCGCGCTCGCCCGGCACCGTCCACACCCCGCTGGTCGGCGCGGATCTCACCCTGGCGGCGGGCGCCTCGGCCCGGCTGCCGCTGGAGCGCGACTTCGAGTACGCCGTGCTCACCATGTCGGGCGAGACCGAGGTCGACGGCGTCCGCCTGGCCCCCGGCTCCATGCTCTACCTCGGCGCCGGCCGCACCGCGCTCCCGCTCGCCGCCGACAGCGAAAGCTCCCTGATGCTCCTGGGCGGAGAGCCCTTCGAGGAGAAGATCCTCATGTGGTGGAACTTCGTCGGCCGCACGGAGAGCGACATCGTAACCGCCCGCGAGGAGTGGATCAACGGCACCCGCTTCGGCGAGGTCCACGGCTACGCCTCCCCCCGCCTCGACGCCCCACCCCTCCCGCCCACCCCCCTGAAACCC
>JAJSZB010000513.1:0-4059 GCA_050613715.1 Streptomyces sp. IBSBF 3018 | reverse complement strand
GGCGACGGGGGCTGGGCGGGGTGACGGGGACGGCCGGGGCAGGGCGGCGTGGCCGGGACGACCGGGCGCGGCCGGGCGGTGCCGGGGCGACCGCGAGCGACCTCGTGGCGGGTTATCCACAGGCGCGGGCAAATGACCGGGCGGGCGGTCGGCGGGACGTGATTCACTGCGAAGCACGAAGAGCGAAGGGGAGTTCGTCGTGGGTCACGAGGTCGATCAGTCATTCCTGGCGTTGCCGCTGCGGGCGCTCGCCGATGCCGCGCTGGCCAGGGCCCGGGCGCTCGGGGCCGAGCACGCGGACTTCCGCCTGGAGCGGGTGCGCAGCGCGTCCTGGCGGCTGCGGGACGCGCGCCCGGCCGGCAGCTCCGACACCACCGACCTGGGCTTCGCGGTGCGCGTGGTGCACGGCGGCGCCTGGGGCTTCGCCTCCGGTGTGGACCTGACGATGGACGCGGCGGCGAAGGTCGCGGCGCAGGCGGTGGCGATGGCGAAGCTGTCGGCGAAGGTGGCGGCGGCCGCGGGGCCGGACGGCCCGGGCCCGGTCGAGCTGGCCGCCGAGCCCGTGCACGCCGACCGCACGTGGGTGTCGTCCTACGAGATCAACCCCTTCGATGTGCCGGACGCGGAGAAGACCGGGCTGCTCGCCGAGTGGAGCGCCGGGCTGCTGGCCGCCGAGGGCGTCTCGCACGCGGACGCCTCGCTGATGACCGTGCAGGAGAACAAGTTCTACGCCGACACGGCCGGCACCTCGACCACGCAGCAGCGGGTCCGGCTGCAGTCCCAGCTGACCGCGGTCTCGGTGGACCCGGAGACCGGCGAGTTCGACTCGATGCGCACGCTGGCACCGCCGGTCGGCCGCGGCTGGGAGTATCTGGCGCCCACCGGCTCCCCCGGCCGCTGGGACTGGGAGCGCGAACTGGCCGAGCTGCCGGGCCTGCTCGCCGAGAAGCTGCGCGCCCCCTCGGTGGAGCCGGGGGCGTACGACCTGGTGGTCGACCCGTCCAACCTGTGGCTGACGATCCACGAGTCGATCGGCCACGCCACCGAGCTGGACCGCGCGCTCGGCTACGAAGCCGCCTACGCCGGCACCTCGTTCGCCACCTTCGACCAGCTCGGCACGCTGCGCTACGGCTCCCCCCTGATGAACGTCACCGGCGACCGCACCGCCGAACACGGCCTGTCCACCGTGGGCTTCGACGACGAGGGGGTGGCCGGCCAGTCCTGGGACCTGATCAAGGACGGCGTCCTGGTCGGCTACCAGCTCGACCGCAGGATGGCCCGCCTCACCGGCTTCGACCGCTCCAACGGCTGCGCCTTCGCCGACTCCCCCGGGAACGTCCCGGTGCAGCGCATGGCCAACGTCTCCCTGCAACCCGCCCCCGACGGCCCCGGCACCGACGAGCTGATCGCCGACGTCGACCGCGGCATCTACATCGTCGGCGACCGCTCCTGGTCCATCGACATGCAGCGCTACAACTTCCAGTTCACCGGACAGCGGGCCTACGCCATCCGCGGCGGCAAGCTCGCCGGCCAGCTCAAGGACTTCGCCTACCAGGCCACCACCACCGACTTCTGGGGCTCCATGGAAGCCGTCGGCGGCCCCGACACCTACGTCCTCGGCGGCGCCTTCAACTGCGGCAAAGCCCAACCCGGCCAAGTAGCCGCCGTCTCCCACGGCTGCCCCGCCGCCCTCTTCCGCGACGTCAACATCCTCAACACCACATCAGAATCCGGCCGCGCCTGACAGGCTCCGCGGAAGTGGACCCTGTCGGCCCCTGGCGGCCCCGGCCGGCCTGGCCGACGAGCAGCGCAAACCCGGCCACCTGCCGGGCGGAACGCCGATAATGTGGAGAACGTCGCTTCGCGGCCAGGTCTCTTGGGGGAGGGGACGCGATGGCCCCGATCAATCGGGCACGTACCGCACGCACCACCGGGGCCGGGGACCCGTCGGGGTCGGCTCGGCGGTGGCGGGACGGCCTGGTGGCGCTCGGGCCGTTCGCCGTGGCGCTGGTGGCGTACAAGGGACTGCTGGACTACGCGCTGCCCGACGACTGGTTCAGCGCCGCGATCCTCAAATACCTGTTCGCCGGTGTCTGCGCGCTGTGCGTCGGGCTCGCGGTGCGGCTGGCGGCGGAGCTGTACACGGCTCCGGCGGACCGGCCCCGGGGCGACCTGGTGCAGCAGGCCTCGCAAGCCGGGGGCGCGGGAGGGCCGCTTGCAGGCTCGCGGTCCGGTGTGCGCTCGGTGCGGCGGGTGATCGACGAGTCCGCGCAGGGCGTGCTGGCGGAGTTCCGCGTGGTGCGGCACCGGGACGCGCAGTTGGCGGGATGGTCGCAGTATCTGGACGACCACCAGGTGCTGCCGACCGCGGTGGGCACATCGTACGGATTACGCCTGGTCAGCGCGCTCGACATCCGCGACCCGCGGATCAGCAGGCGCCAGGTGAACGACTCGCTGCTGGCCCTGCAGAAGCCCGGCGGCGGATGGGCCGCCAGCACCCAGCGGGACCGCGGCCGCTGCGAGATCACCGCGTGGGTGCTGGCGGCGATGTGCCGGAACGGCCTGGACGACGCGACCAAGGACGAACTGGTCCGGGTGCTGGAGCAGATGCTCGATCCGCAGGCCGATCCGCTCGGCATGGACCGCACGACGGTGTTGTCCGTCGCGGTCTCCACACTGGCCGAGATCGCTCCCGCCTCCCCCAAACTCCCCTGGCTCGCACGGCGACTCGCCGAGGGCGCCCGCACGGACGACGACCCGGCGGCGCCCGGCGCCCACTGGGGCGAGGCGCTGCACAGCCCCGCCAGATCCGCCGCGCACACCGCGCGTGCCGTCGTCGCCCTGCACCGGGCCTCCGCCGTCCTCTCCGACGGCGCGGTGTTCGCGAACACCGCCAGGGCCGGCCTCGACTGGCTGTGCGGCGCCGAACTCGATCTGCGGTCCCACGACGAACAGCTGCGTCGGCCGGTCGACGACGGCAGTGTGGACGCGTTGATGATCGGCCATTTCACCCCCGCATGGGTGGCCAGGGCCCTGATGCTCCCCCTGGCGCCGGAGTGCGATGACAGGCTGGAGCGAGCAGTGGCCGAGACCCTCGACAAGTACAAGGACGGCGTCTGGCGATGGCACGACGGTTCGAAACCGATCTGGATGACGTACCAGGGGGCGCCGGTGGCCAGGGAGTACGCGCTGAGGACGACGGCATGGACGTAGCTCGCACCGCACCGCGACAGGCACGGCGGCAGGGAGCCGGCCGGCTGACGGTCGCGACCTGGAACCTGCACGAGGCCGTGCCGATCTCGGACGACGCCGACGTCGTCGGCCCATCGGTGCCGCGGGCCGTCGAGGAGACGATCGCGCTGCTGACGGACCGTCGCGTCGACATCGCGGCGTTCCAGGAGGTGGGTTTCGACAGCGGAGGAACCTCCGAGCTCATGGAGGCGGTTCGGCGGCACACCCCGCTGCGGTACGTCGCCGCCCACCCGCTGCACGAGTCCTCGTTCTTCCCCGGGCGCCTCAGCGGTGTCGCCGTGGCCAGCAGGTTCCCGATCCGCGAGCACGTCCGGCACATGCTGCCCAACCCCGAGCTGCGCACAGAGATGGGCGGCAAGGAGATCCGCACCCACGACAAGGGGCTCGTTGCCGCGGCCGTCGACCTGGGCGACGGCGTCGAGCTCAGCGTCGTGTCCCTGCACTCCTTCCCCTTCTACCTCTTTCACCGCGACCCCCACGAAGCCGAGTTCAAGGCCGTCTGGGACGCGCTGGCCGACCGGCTGGGCAAGCAGAGGCAGAGCGATCTCGCGCTGGTCTGCGGGGACTTCAACACCGAGGACCGGGGGCTGGTGCTGGATGCCGGTGCGCTGTCGCTGGCCAGTTCGCTCGACGGGCAGTCGAGTTACGGGGGGAAGTCCGTCGACGATGTCCTGTACGGGCCGGGGCTGGTCCGCCGCGGGGTCGATGTCGTCGTCAACTACTCCGACCACAGTGTGTGCATTGTCGATTTCGGTGTCGGGAACGGCGAGGACGAGGGCGAGTAGCCGGGGGGCGGGCGTGGGGGAG
>JAJSZB010000512.1:0-5763 GCA_050613715.1 Streptomyces sp. IBSBF 3018 | reverse complement strand
GAGCTTAAGTCGGGCGGCGCGCCGCCGCCGACCCCGTCTGGGCGAGCGGACCCGCCGGAAAAGGGGCAGCGGCCCGCCGCCCGACTTAAGCTCACCGCATGGCGGAGGTGCATGCGACTCGCAGGGCGCGGCTGCGCGAACGGTGTGCTGCCGCGGGCCAGGACGCGGCGCTCATCACCCTGCCCGCGAACGTGCTGTACCTGACCGGGCGCACGCCGCCCGGCGCCGCGCTGCTGGTCGGCCCCGGCGCGCAGGACACCCTGGTCCACCTGCGCCCGCCGCCCGACGACCCGCGCGAGGAGTCGCGCCCCGACGACGTACGGGCCACCGTGCTGCCCTCGCCGGGCGGGGACGCCGCCGTCGCCGCCGCGGACCTCGCCCGCGAGCAGGGCGCGCAGTGCCTGGCCGTCGAGGAGCACCACCTGACCGTGGCCCGGCACCGCGCGCTGCGCTCGGTGGCCGGCGGCCTGCCGCTCGGCGACCTGGCCGGCGCGGTCGAGCAGCTGCGGCTGGTCAAGGACGAGCACGAGATCGCCGCGCTGCGCATCGCCGCCGAGATCGCCGACCAGGCGCTCGGCGAGCTGCTCGAATCGATCCTGGTCGGCCGCACCGAGCGGCACCTCGCGCTGGAGCTGGAGCGCCGGCTGGTCGACCACGGCGCGGACGGCGCCGCGTTCCCCACCTCCGTCGGCGCCGGCCCGCACTCCGGCACCGCCCGCCACGTGCCCACCGACCGCCGGGTGGAGGAGGGCGACTTCCTCACCGTGCGGCTCGGCGCGAGCTACCGCGGCTACCGCTGCGAGGCGGGCCGCACCTTCGTCATCGGGACCGCGCCGGCCGCCTGGCAGATCGAGCTGTACGAGCTGGTCTTCGACGCCCAGAAGGCCGGCCGCGAGGCGCTGGCACCCGGTGTGGCCTGCCGGGACGTCGACCAGGCCAGCCGCCGGCCGCTCACCGCGGCCGGTCACGCCGAGGGCCTGGCGCCGTGGTCGGGCCACGGCGTGGGCCTCGAAATCGACGAGGACCCGCAGTTGTCACCTGCGGCCATGGGTAAACTGGACGCTTGCGTGCCGGTCACCGTCGAACCGGGGGTCCACCTTCCGGGCCGTGGCGGTGTCCGGATCGGCGACACCCTCGTCGTGCGTCCCACGGCGGACGGCGGGCCCGAGCTACTCACCATCACGACCAAGGAGCTGCTCGCCCTGTGACGGGCGCGGGTCTCCTCGGTCCCGAAGCAGCACTTCAGGAGATTCCGCAACCGTGGCCACCACGAACGACCTCAAGAACGGCCTCGTGCTCAAGCTCGACGGCGGCCAGCTCTGGACCGTAGTCGAGTTCCAGCACGTCAAGCCCGGCAAGGGCCCCGCCTTCGTGCGCACCAAGCTGAAGCACGTGCTCTCCGGGAAGGTCGTCGACAAGACCTTCAACGCCGGCGTGAAGGTCGAGACGGCCAACGTCGACAAGCGCGGCATGCAGTTCTCCTACAAGGACGGCGCCGACTTCGTCTTCATGGACACCGAGACGTACGACCAGATCAACGTCGCCCCCGACGTCGTCGGCGACGCCGCCCACTACCTGCTGGAGGGCTTCGAGGCGGTCGTCGCGATGTACGAGGGCTCGCCGCTCTACATCGAGCTGCCCGCCTCCGTCGAGCTGGTCATCGAGTACACCGAGCCCGGCGTCCAGGGCGACCGCTCCACCGGCGGCTCCAAGCCCGCCCGTCTGGAGACCGGCTACGAGATCGGCGTCCCGCTCTTCATCACCACGGGTGAGAAGGTCAAGGTCGACACCCGCACGGGCGACTACCTCGGCCGGGTGAACAGCTAACCGTGGCCGCTCGCAACAAGGCCCGCAAGCGCGCCTTCCAGATCCTCTTCGAGGCGGAACAGCGGGGGGCCGCCCCGAAGGCCGTCATGGCGGACTGGATCCGGCTCGCGCGGACCGACGACCGGCAGCCGCCGGTCACCGAGTACACGATGCAACTGGTCGAGGGGTACACCGCGCACGCCGGGCGGATCGACGAGCTGCTGGCCGGCTACTCGGTCGGCTGGACCCTGGACCGGATGCCCGCCGTGGACCGCAACGTGCTGCGGCTGGGCACCTACGAGCTGCTCTGGGAGGACGACGTCCCGGACGCGGTGGTGCTCGACGAGGCCGTGCAACTGGCCAAGGAGTTCTCCACCGACGACTCGCCGTCGTTCGTCAACGGCCTGCTCGGCCGGCTGCTGGAGCTCAAGCCGACGCTCAAGCGGTGACCGGCGCACGGCTGTGACCAGGCCCGACAGTAGAAGCTGAACAATGTTCTGCTTCGGGCCTGGTGCATGTCCGGGCGCGGATCTAGGGTCCGCCGCATGGACCGGACCCCGCAGGCACTGCTCGCCCGCCTTGCCGCGCTGCGCTCCGCCGACCTGCCGGTGCGCGGCGGCCGCACGATGGCCTACGTCTACGACAGCGGGTTGCCCGGCGTGGACGAGCTGGCGCAGGCCGCGCACGCCGCCTTCGCCGGGGTCAACGGCCTGGACATGACCGCCTTCCCGAGCGTCGTCACGCTGGAGAACGACGTCGTCGGGCAGGCCGCGCGGCTGCTCGGCGGCGGTCCCGGCACCGCGGGAGTCTTCACCAGCGGCGGTACCGAGAGCTGCCTGCTGGCCGTGCTCACCGCGCGCGAGCACGCCCGGCGGCGCGGCGTCACCGCTCCCGAACTGGTGCTGCCGGTCACCGCGCACGCCGCCTTCCACAAGGCCGCCAAGCTGTTCGGGCTGACACCGGTGAGCGTGCCCGTCGCCCCGGGGACGTTCCGAGTGCGCGCCGAGGACGTCGCGGCCGCGCTCACCGCACGGACCGCGCTGGTCGTGGCCTCCGCGCCGTCGTACGCGCACGGCGTCGTCGACCCGGTCGCCGAGGTGGCCGCGGCGGCGGCCCGCCACGGGGTGCTCTGCCACGTCGACGCGTGCATCGGCGGCTGGCACCTGGGCCATCTGCGGCACCCGGGGGAGCGGCCGGGGGCGGCGGAACAGGTGCGGGACATACCGGAGTTCGACCTGTCGGTGCCCGGCGTCACCTCGCTCTCGGTCGACCTGCACAAGTACGCGTACACGCCCAAGGGCGCGTCGGTGCTGCTGTTCCGAGACGCCGAGCTGCGCCGGCACGGCTGGTTCGCGCACGCCGCCTGGCCCGGCTACCCGGTGGTCAACGCCACGCTCCAGGGCACCAAGTCGGCCGGGCCGCTCGCCGCGGCCTGGGCGGTGCTGCGGCACATCGGCACCGACGGGTACGCGGAGCTGGCCCGCCGCGTCCACACCGCGACCCGCCGGCTCGTCGAGGGGATCGGCCGCGTCGACGGGCTGTACGTGCTCGGCGCGCCCGACGCCTCCCTCGTCGCCGTCGCGTCCGGCGACCCGGCGCTGCACCCCTTCGTGCTGGCCGACGAGATGCGGCTGCTCGGCTGGTACCTTCAGCCGCAGCCCTCCTACGCCGGCTCGCCGTCCAACGTGCACCTGACGGTGACCGCCGCGGTCGCCGAACCCGAGCGGATCGACGAACTGCTCGCGGCGCTCGCCGTGGCCGCGGAGCGCGCCCGGCGGACCGGCCCGCCCGAGGTCGACCCCGCACTCGTCGGCCTCGCCGCCGCGCTCGACCCGGACACGCTGGGCCCCGCCGAGGTCGCGCTCGCCCTGGACGCGGCCGGCGTCGGCGCGGGCGGCGCCCTGCCGCCCCGCGGCGCCCCCGTCCTGGCCGTCCTCGAAGCCCTCCCCCCACGCCTGTCCGAACGGCTCCTGCCGGAGGTGGTCTCCCGGCTGTACGGAGGGTGATGGGGCGTCAGGTGGCGCGTGCTTGACGGTGGGTCAGACGGGTGGCCGCGCCGCCGGAGGAGCGGGTGCGCGGGCTGCGGGCTCGGCCGCCCCGCCCGCCGGTACACCCGCCCGGCGGGACGCCGCCCGGTCGGCTGACACGGCCGGCCCCGGCCGTCAGCGCGACGCATTGGGCGCCGCCGGCCGGCCGAGGCGCTCGCGGGGCCGGGCGCGGGCAAGGAGCCGCGCGGGGAAGCGAACCGGGGGGGGGGGGGGGGGGGGGGGGGGGGGGGGGGGGGGGGGGGGGGGGGGGGNCCCCCCCCCCCCCCCCCCCCCCCCCCCCCCCCCCCCCCCCCCCCCCCCCCCCCCCCCCGGGACGTTTCTGCAGATTCAGCGGGAAACGGGCGTTCAGCCCTCCTCGTGCTGCACGGCGCGCCGCGCGTCCGCGTCGAGGACGCCCCAGCCGATCAGCTGCTCGGTCAGCACCGAGGGCGACTGGTCGTAGATCACGGCCAGCGTGCGCAGGTCGTCCTGGCGGATGGAGAGCACCTTGCCGTTGTAGTCGCCGCGCTGGCTCTGGATCGTCGCCGCGTAGCGCTGCAGCGGGCCGGCCTTCTCCGGCGGGACCTGGGACAGCCGCTCCAGGTCGAGCACCAGCTTCGGCGGCGGCTCGGCGGCGCCGCCGGGGGTGGTGCCGGGCAGCAGCTCCTGCACGGGGACGCCGTAGAAGTCGGCGAGCTCGGCGAGGCGCTGGACGGTGACGGCGCGGTCGCCGCGCTCGTACGACCCGACGACCACGGCCTTCCAGCGGCCCTGGGACTTCTCCTCGACACCGTGCAGGGACAGCCCCTGCTGCGTGCGGATGGCGCGGAGCTTGGCTCCGAGCTGTTTGGCGTAATCGCTGGACATATGGCTCCCCGGACGGAAACTCGGTGACTCACTGTGAGGTTACGCAGCGTAATCCGGCGTCGTCAAGCCGAATGCCGCCGACCGGTCGCTGACCAGCGCTGACCTGCGGCGACCGGAACGCGTCCGAGGCCGCTGCGGAGCCGCTCGGGAGCCGCTCCGGGCCCTCGCGCGCCCGCGGCCGCTCCGGGCCCGCGCGAGCCCCTCCGCGAGCCCCCGCGAGCCCCCGCGAGCCCGCCGAGATCCTCTCCCCGGGCCCCGGGGAAGGCCCCGCCGGGCCCGGCCCGGGCCGTGTCGGGGCCACCTGATATCGTCGGTGACGTACCTCTGACGTCCTTTAACACCGTCCTGTGAGGCGGGGAAGGAGGTCTGATCGACCATGGTCGACGACCGCACCACCGGCGCGCAGACGGCGCCCCCGGGGGCTCCCGGGCCCTCCGCGTCCGCCGCGCTCTCCGCGCCCGCCCGCCCGGTGCTCGAAGCACCGGACATCGCCCGGGTCCTGACCCGGATCGCCCACGAGATCGTCGAACGCGCCAAGGGCGCCGACGACGTGGTCCTGCTCGGCATCCCGACCCGCGGCGTCTTCCTCGCCCGCCGGCTCGCCGACAAGCTCGCCGAGATCACCGGCCGCCCGGCCGCCGCCGGCTCGCTCGACATCACCATGTACCGCGACGACCTGCGCCTGCACCCGCCGCGTGCGCTGGCCCGCACCGAGATCCCCGGCGACGGGGTCGACGGCCGCCTGGTGGTCCTGGTCGACGACGTGCTCTTCTCCGGCCGCACCATCCGCGCCGCCCTGGACGCCCTGGGCGACATCGGCAGGCCGCGCGCGGTGCAGCTGGCCGTGCTGGTCGACCGCGGCCACCGCGAGCTGCCCATCAGGGCCGACTACGTCGGCAAGAACCTGCCCACCTCGCTGCGCGAGACCGTCAAGGTGCTGCTCAGCGAGGAGGACGGCCGGGACAGCGTGCTGCTCGGCCAGCTCGCCGACAGCTAGCGACCCGTACCGCACCGGCGACGGACCCCGCGTCCGCGCGCCCGCCCGGCCGCACCTGGACCGGCC
>JAJSZB010000511.1:3688-4155 GCA_050613715.1 Streptomyces sp. IBSBF 3018 | reverse complement strand
CCCCGGCGACCACCCGGCCCCCTGAGGACCCCGGCGCACCGAGCTGCCGGACCCGGCCCCCGAACGCGGGGACCCGCCCCCCGGCCGTGCCGGAAGGCGGGTCCTGTGCGAGCGGCGGCCGAGGCCCCCGCAGCGGCGCTACGCCGCCATCCTCACGCCAGCGCGAACTTCTGCGCGCCGGAGCCGTTGCAGTCCCAGATCTGCAGCCGGGTGCCGTTCGCGGTCGCGCCGGACGGAGAGTCGATGCAGCGGCCCGTGGTCGGGTTGGACATCGAACCGTCCGAGTTCACCACCCAGTTCTGGTAGCCGCCGCCGTTGCACGTGGCCAACTGGAGCTTCGTGCCTGCCGCGTTGACACCGCCGGCGATGTCCAGGCACTTGCCCAGCGTGCGCAGCGTCTGGCCGTTCCAGGTCCACTTCTGGTCCAGCGAGGTGGCCTGCTGGCAGTCCCACAGCTGGACCGCGGT
>JAJSZB010000511.1:0-3588 GCA_050613715.1 Streptomyces sp. IBSBF 3018 | reverse complement strand
GCCGTCGCCGCCGGTGTCGTCACCCGCGACGTCCACGCACTTGCCGCCGGGACCGTAGATCGGCGTGCCGATGGCGAAGTTCTGCGCGCCGGAGCCGTTGCAGTCCCAGATCTGCAGCCGGGTGCCGTTGGCGGTCGCGCCGGACGGGGAGTCGATGCAGCGCCCGCTGGTGGGGTTGCGCAGCGAACCGTCGGTCTGGCGTACCCAGTTCTGGTAGCCGCCGCTGTTGCACGTGGCGAGCTGCAGCTTGGTGCCCGCCGCGCTGTTGCCGCCGGCGATGTCCAGGCACTTGCCGAGGGTCTGCAGGGTCTGGCCGTTCCAGGTCCAGTGCTGGTCCTTGGCGCCCGACTGGCAGTCCCACAGCTGGACCGCGGTGCCGTCGCCGCCGGTGTCGTCACCCGCGACGTCCACGCACTTGCCGCCGGGACCGGTGATGGTCTGGCCGGTCACCGAGCCACCGCCGCCGCCCCCGGAGCCCGGGCCCTTGTTGTAGACGGCCACCGAGTCGATGACGAGCTTGCCGCCGGAGACCGTGGCCGAGTTGGGGCCGCCGCCGAACGCGTCGGGGAAGCCGCCGCCCATCGCCAGGTCGTAGATGATGAAGAACGGGTGGTCGATCGCGTCGGTCCAGGTCTGCGCGTCCACCTGGTTGGCGTAGACGGTGTAGAAGTTGTTCCCGTCGAGGTAGAACCGGACCTGCTCGGGCGAGACCGAGCGGTCGATCTCCACCGCGTAGTCGTGGAAGCCGGTCTGGCAGCCGGAACACGCGCGCTCGCCGGAGCCGATGCCGGTCGACTCGTTGCACGGTCCGCCCGGGTTCACGCCGCAGTGGATGGTGCTGAAGTCGGAGCTGCGGCCGTTGATGTCCTCCATGACGTCGATCTCGCCGGACTTCGGCCAGGTCACGCCGTCGCGCAGGGTCGAGCCGAGCATCCAGAACGCCGGCCAGTAGCCGGCGCCGTTGGCGGTGGTGACGTTGGGCTGCTGGAGGACGGACTCCATGCGCACGACGCCGCCGGCCGGGGCGCCGAAGGTCGCCGCCTGGGTCTCCACGCGCCCGGACGTCCAACCGCTGCGCGGGTCGGAGCCGGAGTGGTTGGCCTGGAGGACGAGATGACCCTGGCCGTCGTAGTACACGTTCGACGTGCTGTTGGTCATCGTCTCGATCTCGCCGGTCCCGAAGTTGCTGCCAGGACCGGTGTCGTACTTCCACAGGCTCTGGTCGATGCCTGTGCCGGACGCACCGTTGAAGTCGTCGCTCCAGGTGAGCGTGAAACCCGACGGCGGCGCGGGCGCGGCCGCCGCCTTCGACGTGTTCACCGTCAGCGTCGCGACGACGGTGGCCGCGACCGCGACCGCGACGGCGGGAACGAGGACGAGCGCTCTCGTCCACCCGCGGCGCCTCGGTCTTGCCAAGCTCAGACGCATTTGTCCGACCTCCAGGAAAAGGGCATGGTTACGCGTGTCCGCGATGACACCCCCGACCTCGAAGTGTCATGTACGCAGCTTGTCGACCGGCCGGACGTTCGACAAGACCTGCGGTACGTACCAATGCCGGAACCTGCGGAGATGCGGCGCGTGGGACCCCTCAGGACCGGTGTGCGCGGCCCGCGCGCCGGGGGAGGTCCAAGGGGAGGTCTTGACAAGTCCCGCCACCCGGCACGTACGTTCAGTGCGCACCGACACCGTCCACCCGCACCACGCCGCCCGGGCCCGTGCCCGCCGCGGCGCAGCAGCGTCCGGCCCCCGGCGGCCGGACCGATCGGAGCCGTCGTGAAGGGAACGCGCGCCGTGCCGGCCACGCCCGCGGCTCCGCCCGCGGTTCTGCGGCCCGGCTGGACGAGGCGTCTGCACGTCGACCTGTGCAGGACCCACACCACGCTCTGTCGTTGACGTTCCGCCGTCCCCGACGGCTCCCGCTCGCCGTTTCCCGCGCCTACGCGGACTCCCGTGCGTGATCCCGTACGTGTTCGCGTGCGCGTCCGTGCGTGCCCGTGCGTGCCCGTGCGGCGCCGCGCGTTCCCCCGCGTGTGCGCGCCCTACGCACGTTCGCGTTCCCGCGCGTTCGCGCCTCCCGCGCCCTCACGCCTTCGTTCGCGCGGCGATCCCCCCTGGCGAGCCACCAGCGACGAACCACCCGCCGTACCACCCGACTTGACACCGCCGGCGTCCCTCGCCGGCCGGAAGGGACGACCCGTGAGCGCGAAGCCCCCCAGGACGCTGAAGACCATGACCGGAGCCGGCGGCGTCTCGGAGACGTACGACCTGGCGCTCGATCCCCGACGCTCCACCCTGGACACCGCGTTGCGGGTCGCGGCGCTCGCCGAGGCGGCCAGGATCGACGCGCTGTTCACCGCGGACCTGCTGAGCTTCGGCGCGCAGGGGGCGATCGGCTCGCAGGAGCCGCTGGTGTTCGTGTCGGCGCTGAGCGCGGTGACCTCGCGGATCGGCCTGATCGCGACCGTGTCGAGCACCTTCCACCACCCGTACAACCTGGCGCGGCAGTTCGGCACGCTCGACCACGTCAGCAACGGGCGGGCCGGGTGGAATCTGGTGACGTCCTCGCTCGGCGAGGAGAACTTCGGCCCCGGCGCGCTGCCCAGCCCCGAGGAGCGGTACGAGCGGGCCGCGGAGACGCTGGAGGTCGTCAACGCGCTGTGGGACAGCTGGCAGCCGGGCGCGCTGACCCGCGGCCCCGACGGCGCCGCGGTGCTCGACGCCGCACGGGTCAGGCCCGTCGACCACCGCGGCCGCCACTTCTCGGTGGCCGGCCCGCTCAACATCCCGCCGCTGCCGCAGGGCCGCCCGGTGCAGCTCCAGGCCGGGCAGTCCGAGGCCGGCCGGACGCTGGGCGCGCGGTACGCCGAGGTGGTGTTCACCTCGCTGCCCACGCTGGACGTCGCCTCGGACTTCACCCGGACGATCCGCGCGCAGGCCCGGGCGTTCGGCCGGCCCGGCGGGCTGCCGCTGATCCTCAGCTCGCTGCACGCCACCTACGGCGCGACGGAGGAGGAGGCCAGGCGGCTGGTGCGCGAGCGGCGCGAGGCGATCGACTTCGAGCGCGGCCGGGCGCAGGTGGCCGACATGCTCGGCGGCGGGGTCGACCTCTCGGAGCTGCCGCTGGACGCGAAGCTGCCGGAGAGCCTGCTGCCGGACGTCCGCTCGGTGAACCGGCGGCGCGGCCGCGTCGACATCTTCACCGCGTACGCCCGGCAGGGCTACACGCTGCGGGAACTCGTCGTCGCCGCGCAGGACACCGGCCACTGGGCGGCCGCCGGCACCCCCGAGCAACTGGCCGACGCGGTGGAGGAACGCTTCCGCGCCGGCGTGCTGGACGTCGTGATGCTCGGCGGCCTCGCCGACCCGCGCCAGCACGACTTCGCGGTCAACGGCCTCCTCCATGAGCTGCGCAGGCGGAAGATCGTCGCCGAGGACTACGCGGGGCCGACGCTGCGGGAGAACCTGGGCCTGGGGCTGCCCCGGGAGAACGACGCCGGGCGCGCACCGGAGCATGCCGGTGACGGGACGCCGGACGCCGGGTCCCTCGCGGAAGCGGGCCGGCGATGACGGGCGCGGGCGCGGGGGCGG
>JAJSZB010000510.1:0-4158 GCA_050613715.1 Streptomyces sp. IBSBF 3018 | reverse complement strand
GTGCCCCCACCGCCCCCAAACCTCCGGCCCCCCAAGAGCCGAACTACTAATCTGGTTTCAATTAGTAGATCACTGGTAGTTGGTACCAGCGGCCGACAGCTGGTCCCGCCGGGCGCGATCTACTAATCTGGCACCAATTAGTAGATCACTGGTAACAAGCGCGACCGGCGACCGTACGCGCCGTCCACGCCCGGCACGAGGAGCCGCCATGAAGCGACCGCCGAGTCCGCCGGACGCCGACGAGACGATCCGGAACCTGTTGTCGCAGAGCCCGGAAAGGGCACTGGAGATCCTGGGGAGCCCGGGCCTCGGGCCGGCAGACGCCTACCTGCCGTGGGACCAGCTCCGGTTCAGGAGTCCCCCGGAGGGGCTGACCCATTCACAATGGTGGGCGGCGATCAAGTTCGCCCGGCGCCAGATGGGCCGGGCCCTGCCGCTCTACGACACCACCGGCGTGCCGTTCACCTTCGCCCTGCCGGACCTGGTCCTGAAGGCGATCGAAGGAGTGAACCGCGACTCCAGCGGGCAGATCGCCGCCGGCGAGCAGGTCACCAATCCCGCCACCCGGGACCGCTACCTGATCAGCTCGCTGATCGAGGAGGCCATCAACTCCAGCCAACTGGAGGGCGCATCGACGACACGCCAGGTCGCCAAGGACATGATCCGCGCCGGACGCAGGCCGCGCACCCGCGACGAGCGGATGATCTACAACAACTTCACCGCCATGCGCATGATCGGCGATCTGCGCCACGAGAAGATGACACCCGACCTGATCAGGGAGATCCACCGCATCGTCACCGACGGCACACTGGACAACCCCGAGTCCTCGGGACGATTCCAGTTGTCGAGCGAGGAACGCGTCAAGGTCGTCGCGGACTCAGGGGTGCTGCTCCACACGCCGCCACCGGCCGCGAGCCTACCGGAGCGCATCGAACGACTCTGCGCGTTCGCCAACGGCGAGCTGGACGACATCTACGTCCCCCCGGTCCTGCGGGCGATCACCATGCACTTCATGATCGGGTACGACCACCCGTTCGAGGACGGGAACGGCAGGACCGCACGCGCCCTCTTCTACTGGTCCATGCTGAACCAGGGCTACTGGCTCACCGAGTACGTGGCCATCTCGCCGATCCTGAAGAACGCACCGGCCAAGTACGCACGCAGCTACCTCTACACGGAAGACGACGAGAACGACCTGACGTACTTCCACATCCATCAACTCGCTGTCCTGCAGCGCTCGATCGTCCGGCTGCACGAGTACCTGGCCACGAAGGCGCGGGAGGTTCGAGAGCTGCAGAAGCAGATCGCGGGAGCGTCGTCCGGCTTCAACCACCGGCAGATCGCCGTACTCGGTCACGCCATGAAGCACCCCGGCGCGTCGGTGACCGCCCACTCCCACATGTCCAGTCACAACGTGGTGTACGAGACGGCCCGGCAGGATCTGATGGACCTGGAGAGGCGGGGCCTGTTCGTCAAACGGCGCGAGGGCAGGTCATTCACCTGGACCGCGGTCCCCGACATCGAAGCGCGCTTGCATCGGATGGGGAAGGGTAACTGAACCCGGGCCGCGGACGTGGACGCGGGGGGGTGGGGCCATCGCGCGGCCGGGTGCGCCCGAGTCAGGTCAGGTCGGGCCGGCTCACGCCAGTTCTTCGGCGAGGCCGACGACGATGCCCTCGGGGCCGCGGACGTACGCGAGCAGGAAGATGTTCTCGTAGCGCACGATCTCGCCGACCAGCTCCGCGCCCTGGTTCGCGCGCAGCCGGGCGACGGTGTCCTCGATGTCGTCGACGGCGAACATCATGCGGCGGATGCCCAGGGTGTTCGCCGGCGCGTCCCGCGGCCCGTTGCGGACGGCACGCGGGCGGTGGAAGCGGGCCAGCTCCACCCGCCCGGGCCCGCCGGGGACCCGCAGCATCGCCACGTCCTGCCGCACGTCCTCCAGCCCGATGACCCGCTCGGCCCCGGTCCAGTCCAGCGGCCCGCGGTTCTCCAGCTCCAGCCCGATCTCCACGAAGAACGCGATGACCGCGTCGAGGTCCTCCACGACGACGAGGACGTTGTCCATCCGCTTGACCGCCACAGCGGGCCTCCTCCGGATACGACCGCCCGGCGACCGCGGGGCGGGGACCGGCGGCCGGGACGCGGGCCCGGGCCGGCGGGGCCGGACTGCCGGGCGGGGCTGCCGTCGAGTGGGCGTGGACGGTTTCGAACCGCCGACATCCGCCTTGTAAGGGCGGCGCTCTACCGCTGAGCTACACGCCCCGGGTGTTGCGACGTCACAGGGTACCTTGCCGCGGGGGCTGGTCAGCAACCGTGCGCGGGGTGGGAGGATGGACGGGGACAGGCCGGGACACGGCGAGGGCGAGGCCGGGACCGGGCCGGCGGCGGAACGCGGGGAGAGAGTGTCACGGTGACGACGGCACGTTCGTGGTGGCGGCGCGGCGACAACGTACGCGCCGAGGCCCAGGCCGCCAAGGACGCGGCGGCCCAGGCGTTCTACGAGCTGGACACCGCCCAGCGCGACCTGGAGATCTCCATCGAGACCATCTCCGCGGTGGACGACTCGCCCGAGGCGCGCCGCGCGCTCGCCTCGTTCCGTTCGCTGGGCGAGCGTATCGACCAGGTCAGCCGCGACTACATCGCCACCGTCGACGCCCATGACATCGACCGCGACGAGCTGGACCACGCGGCCGGCTCGCGGGCCCGCGCCGAGCTGACCCGGGCCAAGGACGAGCTGGTCAACGTGCGCGGCGAGCTGGAGCGCTTCCAGTCCTCGCTGACCCCGCTGCTGGGCAAGGCCGAGACGCAGCTCGCCCGGCTCGCCCCGGCCCGCGAGCGCGCCAAGCAGTCGCTGCTCGCCGCGAGCAACGCGCTGGACGCGGTCCGCGCCGCCGGGCTGAAGGCCGACGACCTCGCCGCCCGCCTCGCCGCCCTGGCCCCCGAGCTGACCAAGCTCAACGAGGGCGCGAGCAAGCACGGCGTGCAGCAGACCGTGCAGCGCGCCGACGCGCTGCGCCGCGAGGCGGAGGCGGTCAGGGCCGAGGCCGAGCGGCTGCCGGAGCGCGCCCGGGAGATCGACAAGCGCCTGGTGTCGCTACGCACCCGCGTCCAGGCGCTGGGCACCCGCGCCGAGGGCGTCACCCCGGTGCTCAGCGAGCTGCGCCGCGGCTTCTCCGCGGCCTGCTGGCAGGACCTCCAGCAGGTGCCCGACCAGGCGGCGCAGGCGGTCCGCCAGGCGGAGACCGCGCTCGCCGAGGCCCGCGCCGCGCGCGACGCCCAGCGCTGGGCCGACGCCACGGCCCGGCTGGCCACCGTCCGCGCCCTGATGGACGACGTCGACGGCGCGGTCGGCGCGGCCGGCGACCGGCTGCGGCGGCTGAAGGAGGTCAGGAAGGACCCCAAGGCCGAGGTGGAGAAGACCCGGTTCGTGATCAGGGACGCGCAGCGCCTGGCCATGCAGGGCCGCAGCACGCCCGAGCCGCGGCACGCCCGGCCGCTGGACGACGCGGTGGCGCGGCTGGACCGCGCGCTGGCCGGCCTTGAGGGGCGGCACCCGGACTACTGGGCGTTCCTCACCGAGACCGCCGCGGTCCGCGAGACCGCGAACCGCGTGGTCGCCAACATCCGCGAGGAGCGCGCCCAGGGCCGCTGAGCCCGTACGCCCGGAGCCGTACGACCGGAGCCGTACGGGACGGGCCGGTCCGTACGCGCCGAGCCGCACTCGCCGGACCGATTCGTACGCGCCGAGCCGCACGGACCGCTCCCGCCCGTACGACCGGGCCCATACGACCCTGACCGCCCGCCCAGGGGTCGCTCAGGAGCAGCAGCCGCCCCCGCAGCACCCGCCGCCGCCACCGCCCGCCGGCGCCGGCGCACTCGCCGAGCCGCCCACCGCGACCGTGGACAGCAGCTTCACCGTGTCGTCATGGCCCTGCGGGCAGGGCGCGGGGGCGTCGGACTGGGACATCGGGCGGCGCATCTCGAAGGTGGTGCCGCACGCCCGGCAGCGGTATTCGTAACGAGGCATGCCCCCAGCGTATCGGCACCCCGGCACCCCGCACGCGCCCGCAGCCGTCCGGTACGCATCCGGTACGCGCCCGCGCGCCCGCACCGTACGCGCCCGCTCGCACCGCCCTCCCCCGCACGCACCGCGCC